>JACPUY010000279.1 GCA_016192025.1 Pseudogulbenkiania sp.
GCTCGAGGACGAGCTGTACGCCTTGCGTGAGCGGCTGGGTGCAGAGGCCTACCCGAAGTCGGCGCTCGAGTACCTGAACGATTGGGCCGCGCCCGACAAGGGCTGGCTGCGCAAGTTCTACGGTCAGGGCACGGACGAGCCGCAGTTCGACCTGACCCCGGCCACCGAGAAAGCCATCGCCTGGCTCGACACGCTGACCGCGCGCAGCTTCGTCGGTACCGAGTCGCGCCTGCTGACCCTGTTCGAGCTGCTCAAGCAGATGAGCGACGGCAGCGAGGCCGACCCCGCCAAACGGGTGGCGGAGCTGCACAAACGGCGCGACGAGATCGATGCCGAGATCGCTCGGGTGCTGGATGGCGATGTGGCGCTGCTGGACGACACCGCGCTCAAGGACCGCTTCCAGCAGTTCCAGCAACTGGCGCGCGAGCTGTTGACCGACTTTCGCGAGGTCGAGCACAACTTCCGCCAGCTGGACCGGCGCGTGCGCGAGCGCATCGCCTTATGGGACGGTGCCAAGGGCGAGTTGCTGGAGCAGATCATGGGCGAGCGCGACGCCATTGCCGATTCGGACCAGGGCAGGAGTTTCCGCGCGTTCTGGGATTTCCTGCTGTCGAGCAGCCGGCAAGAGGAACTGACCGAATTGCTCGGGCGCGTGCTCGCCTTGCCGCCGGTGGCCGAACTGAAGCCGGACGCGCGCACCCGGCGGGTGCACTACGACTGGCTGGAGGCCGGCGAGCACACCCAGCGCACCGTCGCGCAGCTGTCGCAGCAGTTGCGGCGTTTTCTGGACGACCAGGCATGGCTGGAGAACCGCCGCATCATGGACATCCTGCACGGCATCGAGGCGAAGGCGCTGGCGCTGCGCGACAGTCCGCCGGCGGGTGAGGTAATGACGATAGACGAGCCGGCGGCCGACATCGAACTGCCGCTGGAGCGCCCGCTGCATACCCCGGCGCGGCGGCCGGTGATCGCCGAGGTTGCGCTACAGGCGGGTGATGCCGATGTGGACGCCGGCGCGCTCTATTCGCAGGTCGTCATCGACCGCACCGAGCTCGCCCGCCATATCCGCCAGGCACTGCAGCAGCGCACGCAGGTGACGCTGCGCGAGTTGGTCGAGGCCCATCCTCTGCAGCAGGGTCTGGCCGAACTGGTGGCTTATCTGCAGTTGGGCAGCGGATCGTTCAATACAGTGGTCGATGAAGACCACCCGGAAACCGTCACTTGGGCGGCGGAAAACGCCGATGGCGTGCTGGTGCAGAAGTGTGCCCGGCTGCCGCGCGTGATCTTTGTGAGATAAGGATGGAAGAACAACTGAACGCGGCCGTGATCGAGGCGGATTTGTCGCAGCTCGCTATCGCGCTGCTCAAGGGGGTGGTCTACCGCGACGGCGACGAACGCCTGTGGGGCGCGCTGCTCAACTTGCAGGCCAGGGTGCGCGACTACGTGATGGTGCTCGGCCTCGAGCTGGTGCTGGACGAGGCCGAGGGCTACGCCTTTCTGAAGAGCCGACTGGACGAGGGCGACGTTGAGGCCGCGCCCAAGCTGCCGCGCCTGATCGCACGGCGGCCGCTGTCGTTCCCGGTCAGCCTGTTGCTCGCCCTGCTGCGCAAGAAGCTGGCCGAGTTCGACGCCGGCGGCGCCGATACCCGGCTGGTGCTGACGCGCGACGACATCGTCGAACTGGTGCGGGTGTTTTTGCCCGACAGCAGCAACGAGGCGCGGCTGATCGACCAGATCGAGACGCATATCAACAAGGTGGTCGAGCTCGGTTTCCTGCGCCGTCTCAAGAGCGCCAGCGGCCCGGCCGGTTTCGAGGTACGGCGCATCCTCAAGGCCTTTGTCGACGCCCAGTGGCTGGCCGAGTTCGACACGCGGCTGGCGGCCTACCAGGCCCAACTTGTCGGGAAAGAGGCCGCCGATGAAGAATGATGCGCTCACGCTCGGCTTCGATTTCGTCGCCGACAACAGCCTGTCCGGCTTTCGCCTGACGCGGCTGGAAGTCTACAACTGGGGCACGTTCGACGGGCGCGTATGGACGCTGCAACTGGACGGCAGGAACGGCCTGTTGACCGGCGACATCGGCTCGGGCAAGTCCACACTGGTCGATGCAGTGACCACGCTGTTGGTGCCGGCCAACCGCATCGCCTACAACAAGGCCGCCGGCGCCGACGCCAGGGAGCGCACGCTGCGCTCCTACGTGCTCGGCCATTACAAGTCCGAACGCAACGAGATCACCGGCGCCGCCAAGCCTGTAAGCTTGCGCGACCACAACAGCTACTCGGTGATCCTCGGCGTGTTCCACAACGCCGGCTACGACCAGACCGTGACGCTGGCCCAGGTGTTCTGGATGAAGGACGCGCAGGGTCAGCCGGCGCGCTTCTTCGTCGGTGCCGAACGCGCGCTGTCGATCACAGCAGATTTTTCCCAGTTCGGCTCGGACATCGCCAACCTGCGCAAGAAGCTGCGTGCCGCCGGCGCCGAGATCGAGGACAGTTTTCCCAAGTACGGTGCCTGGTTCCGGCGCCGCTTCGGCATCGACAACGAGCAGGCGCTCGAGCTGTTCCACCAGACCGTGTCGATGAAATCGGTGGGCAACCTGACCGACTTCGTGCGCAGCCACATGCTCGAGCCGTTCGACGTGGCGTCGCGAATCTCTGCGCTGATCGGCCACTTCGACGACCTCAACCGCGCACACTAGGCGGTGCTCAAGGCCAAGCGCCAGGTGGAGCTGCTCGCGCCGCTGGTGGCCGACTGCGGCCGGCATGGCGAACTCGTGGCGCAGGTGGACACGCTACGCCAGAGCCGCGAACTGCTGCGCCCCTATTTCGCCGGCTTGAAACTGGGTTTGCTGGACAAGCGTCTGGCCAACCTGAACGACGATGGGCAGCGGCTGCAGGCACACGCCGCACGGCTGATGATTCAGCGCGATGAACAGCGCGCCCAGGTGGACGAGCTGAAGCAGGCCGTGGCCGACAACGGCGGCGACCGGCTGGAGCGGCTGGCGTACGAGATCCGCAAGAAAGAGCAGGAGCGCGATGTCCGGCAGCGCAAGGCACAGCGCTACGCCGAGCTGATCGGCGCGGTGGACGAAATGCCGGCCGAGGCCGAGGCGGCCTTCCGCACCCAGCGCGCCCGGCTTGGCATGCACCGCGAACAGGCGCGCACGCGCGAGGCCGAATTGCAGAACGCGCTGACCGAGCACGGCGTGAGCCTGCGCCAGGGCAAGCTGGAGCACGACGCGCTCACGGCCGAAATCGCCAGCCTGAAGGCGCGGCGCAGCAACATCCCGGCCGAGCAGATCGCCATGCGCGCGGCCTTGTGCCAGGCGCTGCGGCTTTCTGAACAGGAGATGCCGTTTGCCGGCGAGCTGCTGCAGGTGCGCGAGGAAGAGCGTGACTGGGAGGGAGCGACGGAACGGTTGCTGCGCGGCTTCGGCCTGTCGCTCTTGGTGCCGGACGCGCACTACGCCGCGGTGGCCGACTGGGTGGACCGCACCCATCTGAAGGGCCGGCTGGTGTACTTCCGCGTGCGCCCGGTTACTCGTGCGGAACTACCCCAGTTGCACCGTGATTCGCTGGCGCGCAAGCTGTCGATCAAGCCCGACTCGCCGTTCTACGACTGGCTGGAGCGCGAGCTGGCGCACCGCTTCGACGTCGCCTGCTGCGCCACCCAGGAGCAGTTCCGTCGCGAGACGCGCGCGATCACCCGTGCCGGCCAGATCAAGGCGCCGGGCGAGCGCCACGAAAAGGACGACCGCCACCGCATTGACGACCGCAGCCGCTACGTACTGGGCTGGAGCAACGCCGCCAAGATCGCTGCGCTGGAGGCCAAGGCACGTCAGCTCGAGGTGCGCCTCGCCGAACTCGGCAGCCTGCTCGGCCGCATCCAGGACGAACGCAAGGCGCTCGAAGCACAGCAGATGGCGCTGTCGCGGCTGGAGGAGTTCGCCGACTTCAGTGAGCTTGACTGGCCGGCAGTGGCGGTCGAAGTGGCGCGGCTGCTGGATGAGAAGCAGCAGCTCGAGGCCGCCTCCGACCGCCTGCAACAACTGAGCACCCAACTGGCCCAGCTGCGCCAAGAACTCGCCGCCACCGAGAATGCGCTGAACGAGCGCAACCAGGAACTGGGCGCAGTAAAAGCCAAGCGCGAGGCGGCCGAGGCGCTGCACAGCCACGCCGCCGCCACTCTTGCCGACGCGCCCGACATGGCCGGTGCGCAGGCGGGGCGGCTCGATGCGATGCGTATGGAGGCGCTCGGCGAGCACCAACTGTCGGTTGAATCCTGCGACAACCGCGAGCAGGACATGCGCAAGTGGCTGCAGGACCGCATCGACGCCGAGACCAAGAAGCTGGAACGCCTGCGCGACAGGATCATCCAGGCGATGATGGCGTTCAAGGAACAGTTCAAACTGGAAACCGCCGAGATCGACGCCAGCCTCGACGCCGGCTTCGCATACCGTAACCTGCTCGAGCAGCT
Source organism: Pseudogulbenkiania sp. (assembly GCA_016192025.1). GTDB lineage: Bacteria > Pseudomonadota > Gammaproteobacteria > Burkholderiales > Chromobacteriaceae > Pseudogulbenkiania. The sequence continues at coordinate 4,477 of JACPUY010000279.1, forward strand.
CGGCCGCGACGATCTGCCGCGCTTCGAGGCGCGCTTCAAGGAGCTGCTCAACGTCAACACCATCAACGAGATCGCCAACTTCAACGCCCAGCTCGCGCGCGAGCGCGAGACCATCAAGGAACGCATCGCGCGCATCAACGAGTCGCTCACCCAGATCGACTACAACCCCGGCCGCTACATCGTGCTGGAATCGCAGGCTAGCCCGGATGCCGACATCCGCGATTTCCAGGCGGAGCTGCGCACCTGCACCGAGGGCGCGCTGACCGGCTCCGACGACGCGCAGTATTCCGAGGCGAAGTTTCTGCAGGTGAAGGCCATCATCGACCGCTTCCGCGGGCGCGACGGACTCACCGAGCAGGATAGGCGCTGGACCGCCAAGGTGACCGACGTGCGCAACTGGTTCCTGTTCGCCGCCAGCGAACGCTGGCGCGAGGACGACAGCGAGCACGAACACTATTCCGACTCCGGCGGCAAATCCGGCGGGCAGAAGGAAAAGCTCGCCTACACCATCCTGGCGGCCAGTCTCGCCTACCAGTTCGGGTTGGAATGGGGCGCGGTGCGCTCGCGCTCGTTCCGCTTCGTGGTGATCGACGAGGCGTTCGGTCGCGGCTCGGACGAATCGGCGCAATACGGGCTCAAGCTGTTCCAGCAGCTCAACCTGCAACTGCTGATCGTTACCCCGCTGCAGAAGATCCACATCATCGAGCCGTTCGTTGCCAGCGTCGGCTTCGTACACAACGACCAGGGCCGCGATTCCAAATTGCGTAACCTGTCGATAGCGGAATATCGGGCGCATAGGGCGGAACTGTCGGCATGAGCTGGAGCACGACGAACGATTTGAAGGCACAGCTCATCCGCCTGTGGGAGCGTGGTGAATTGCTGCGCGACCTGGTCCAGGGGGAAAGCCGCTTTCCGTTGCGCCTCTCGCTGAAGGGGCCGAGCTCGGCGGAGCTGGTTGAACGCTTCGAGGCAGTGCGCGGCTGGATCGCCGAATTGACCGCCATTCCGCATATCCGGATCGAATGGCGCGAGCTCAACCATCGGGTGCTGGGCAGCCAGCGCGTGCCGCAGTCGGTCTGGGTCGACCGGCTGGACGACGCGCTGGCGCTGCTTGGCAAGCGTGGCGAGACGGCGCGCTTCGACCGGCTGCTGGCGCTCACCCGCGCACAGCAACCGAGCCTGCTGGCCTGGCTGGCTAAACGGCCCTTGCAAGCACTTGAACTCAGGGACGAATGGGAACGCCTGCTCACTGTCGTCGACTGGCTGCAACGCCACCCGCGTCCCGGTATCTACCTGCGCCAGGTGGACATCCCGGCCATTCACAGCAAGTTCATCGAGGTGCATCGCGGCGTACTGGCCGAGTGGCTGGACCTGGCACTGCCGACCGAGGCCATCGACACGAGCCAGAGCGGTGTCGGCCGGTTTGCTGCACGCTACGGCTTTCTCGATAAGCCGGCGCGCATCCGCTTTCGCGTGCTCGACCCGAACATTGCCCTGCTGCCCGGTGCCGCCCTGCCCGATATCACGCTCGACGCCGACAGCTTCGCCAGCCTGACGGTACCGATCCGCCGCGTGTTCATCACCGAGAACCAAATTAACTTCCTGGCGTTTCCACCTGTAGCCGAGGCCATCGTCGTTTTCGGTGCCGGCTACGGCTGGGATGCGCTGGCGCAAGTCGGGTGGCTCGCACGCTGCGCCATCCACTACTGGGGCGATATCGACACCCACGGCTTTGCCATCCTCGACCAGCTGCGCGGGCGCTTCGGGCATGTCGAGTCGTTCCTGATGGATCGGCAGACCCTGCTGGCCCATGAATCGCTGTGGGGTAAGGAAGCCGATCAGGTAACGCATGAACTGCCGCGGCTAACCGACGCGGAACAGGCACTGTACGACGAACTGCGCGACAATCGCATCCGCAAGGGCTTGCGGCTGGAACAGGAGCGGGTAGGGTTTCAGTGGGTGAAAGCGGCGCTGGAGGGAGTGACTGGCAACGGAAACTGATAGCCATGCTCGCGGCTGCAGCTGATCGGCCTGTCGCTGATTGACTTGTGGAAGCCGGAACCGCCTGCCAAGTGTGCTCTCCTGCTATCTGCCTTGGCTTAATGAGCTTCGGCACTCAGCCATGGTTGACCGTATTGCTATAGGTGCTGGATAATTTTCAGTTCCTTCAAATATTTAGCGCATCTTGCCGCTTTTCCGATGACAGCAGTACCCAAAGCCTTACCCCCGCGCCGCCTGTCCGTGGCCCCGATGCTGGACTGGACCGACCGTCATTACCGCTTCTTCGCCCGCCAGTTGTCGCGTCACAGCTGGCTCTACACCGAGATGGTCACCACCGGTGCGCTGCTCTACGGTGATGTGGCGCGCCACCTGGCCTACGACGAGTGCGAGCACCCGGTCGCGCTGCAGCTGGGCGGCTCGGAGCCGGAGGAACTGGCGCGCTGCGCCCGCCTGGCCGAACAGTGGGGCTACGACGAGGTCAACCTCAACGTCGGCTGCCCGTCGGAGCGGGTGCAGAAGGGGGCGTTCGGCGCCTGCCTGATGGCCGAGCCCAAACTGGTGGCCGACTGCGTCAAGGCGATGCGCGACGCGGTGAGCATCGACGTCACCGTCAAGCACCGCGTCGGCATCGACCACATCGACAGCTACGACTACATGCGCGAGTTCGTCGACATCGTGGCCGAGGCGGGCTGTTCCACCTTCATCGTGCACGCTCGCAACGCCATCCTGAAGGGGCTCAGCCCGAAGGAAAACCGCGAGATTCCGCCGCTCAAGTACGACTACGTCTACCGCCTGAAGCGCGAGCGGCCGGAGCTGGAGATCATCGTCAACGGCGGCATCAAGACGCTGGCCGAGGCCGACGCGCACCTGGCACACGTGGACGGGGTGATGATCGGGCGCGAGGCCTACCACAACCCCTACCTGCTGGCCGCCGCCGACGCGCGCTACTACGACGACGTACGTCCGGCCGTCAGCCGTGCCGAGGTGGTCGAGGCGCTGCTGCCCTACATCGCCCGCCAGCTCGCCGCCGGCCACAAGCTGCGCAACATTGCGCGCCACATCCCCGGCCTGTTCCAGGGGCTGCCCGGCGCGCGCCAATGGCGCCGCCTGCTGTCCGACGCCAAGGAACTCGACGGCGCCGACGCCGCTCTGCTGCTCAAGGCGCTGGACGCCACCCGCGCCGCGGCGCGTTGAACCGACTTACCCCGGAGACCCCGCATGTTCGATCAACTGGTGCTCGCCAGCAACAACGCCGGCAAGCTGCGCGAATTTTCCGCGCTGTTCGCCGAGCTCGGCGTCACCGTGCGCCCGCAAGGCGAGTTCAACGTTCCGGAATGCCCGGAGCCGCATCACACCTTCCTGGAAAACGCGCTGGAAAAGGCTCGCCACGCCAGTCGCGTCACCGGCCTGCCGGCGCTGGCCGACGATTCCGGCATCTGCGTCGAGGCGCTGGCCGGCGCGCCCGGCGTGCAGTCGGCGCGCTTCGCCGGCGAGCCGAAGTCGGATGCGCGCAACAACGCGCTGCTGCTGGAAAAGCTGGCCGGCTCGTCCAACCGCCGCGCCTGGTACTACTGCGTGCTGGTGCTGGTGCGCCACGCCGATGACCCGCAACCGATCGTCGCCGACGGCGTCTGGGCGGGCGAGGTGATCGACACCGCGCGTGGCGAGGGCGGCTTCGGCTACGACCCGTACTTCTGGCTGCCCGGCTACGGCCGCACCGCCGCCGAGCTCGACGCCGCCGAGAAGAACCGCGTCAGCCATCGAGGCCAGGCGGTACAGGCGCTGATGGCCAAGCTCAGGGCGCTGGCATGAGCCAGGTGCAGTTCACGCCGATCAGCGGCTTGCGCGAGCTGCCGCCTCTGTCGCTGTACATCCACTTTCCCTGGTGCGTGAAGAAGTGTCCGTACTGCGACTTCAACTCTCACGAGGCCAAGAGCGGCTTCGACGAGGACGCCTACGTCGCGGCGCTGCTCACCGACCTCGAACTGGCGCTGCCGGCGGTGTGGGGGCGGCCGGTGCACACCATCTTCATGGGCGGCGGCACGCCCAGCCTGTTCTCGGCGCGGGCGATGGACACGCTGCTGGCCGGCATCCGCGCGCGGGTACGGCTGTACCCGGACGCCGAGATTACTATGGAGGCCAATCCGGGCACGTTCGAATCGGACAAGTTCAAGGGCTTCCGCGAGGCCGGCATCAACCGGCTGTCGATCGGCATCCAGAGCTTCGACCCGGCGCACCTCAAGGCGCTTGGGCGCATCCACGACGGCGATGAGGCACGGCGCGCGGTGGAGATCGCGCTCACGCACTTCGACAACGTCAACCTCGACCTGATGTACGCGCTGCCGCGGCAGACGCTAAACGAAGCACTGGCGGATATCGACACCGCGCTGTCGTTTGGCGTCACGCATGTTTCGGCGTATCACCTGACCATCGAACCGAACACGCTGTTCGCCCGCTACCTGCCGCCGAATCTGCCGGACGACGAGTTGTCGGCCGATATGCAGGATGCGCTAGAAGCGCGGCTGGCCGACGCCGGCTTCCACCATTACGAGACCTCGGCCTTTGCCCGGCCAGGGCGCGAGTGCCGCCACAACCTCAACTACTGGCAGTTTGGTGACTATCTCGGCATCGGAGCCGGTGCGCACGCCAAGATCAGCGCCCACGACGGCATCGTGCGCGAGATGCGCTACAAGCAGCCGGCGGCCTACCTCAAGGCCGTGGCCGACGGCCAGCCGGCGCAGAGCCGCGAGCGCATCGCCCGCGCCGACCTGCCGTTCGAGTTCATGATGAACCTGCTGCGCCTGACCGACGGTTTCGAGATCCGCCTGTTCTCCGAGCGCACCGGCCTGCCGCTGACGCACATCCAGCGCGAGCTGGCGGCGGCCGAAACGCAGGGTCTGATCGAACGCGACCTGACCACGCTCAAGCCGACGCTGAAAGGCCAGCGCTTCCTGAACGACCTGTTAACCCTGTTTCTGAAAGAAGGAGAATGACAATGGCAAAACAAATCATCCACACCGACAACGCCCCGGCCGCCATCGGCGCCTACTCGCAGGCCGTCAAGGCCGGCAACACCGTGTACCTGTCGGGCCAGATCCCGCTCGATCCGGCCACCATGACCATCGTCGAAGGCGGTTTTGCCGCTGAGACCCACCAGGTGTTCAAGAACCTGAAGGCGGTGTGTGAAGCCGCCGGCGGCTCGCTCGACCAGATCGTCAAGCTCAACGTCTACCTGACCGACCTGTCCAACTTCGCCACCTTCAACGAGATCATGGGCCAGTACTTCACCCAGCCGTACCCGGCGCGTGCCGCCGTCGGCGTGGCCAGCCTGCCCAAGGGTGTGCTGGTGGAAGCCGAAGGGGTGCTGGTGCTGGGCGAGTAAGCCTGATGGTGCTTGCTCGGCTGCCGGTATGGCTGTCGATAGACGGGGGGCTGGTGTCGTTCTACCTGCTCTGGCAACAGAAGTAATCCCGTCGGCTCACGACAACGAGCGGCCCGAGTGGCCGCTTTTTCATGCCCGGCAGGGCCGAAGCAGCCATTGTTCTGGCATCAAAACAGCCTGTTCAGGGGCTGGACGGCGGGAGAGCGACTCCTTAGCCTTGGTGGTCAACTTCAGGAGACCGCCATGCCCCAGTACGCCTACCAGCTCGTCAACGTGTTTGCAGAAAGCCATTTCGGCGGCAACCCGCTGGCGGTGTTCACCGACGCCGGCGGTCTGGACGACGCCACCATGCAGGCCATTGCGCGCCAGTTCAATCTGTCGGAAACGGTGTTCCTGTTCCCGTCCGAGAGCGCGGCGGCACGCCTGCGCATCTTCACCCCGAGTTACGAAATGCCGTTCGCCGGCCACCCCACGCTCGGCAGTGCCGCCGTGTTGCACCGGCTGGGGAGGGGCGGCGACGACTTCCTGCTGGAGACCAATGCCGGGTCGATTCCGCTGGCGCACCGTGACGGCGTGTTCACGCTCAAGGCCAACGCGCCGACGGCGCGGCCGGCCGGACTGAGCCTGGCGGACACCGCCGAGATCCTCGGCCTGGCCGCCAGCGACATCGCCGCCGCACCGGAATGGATAAACACCGGCACGGAACAACTGCTGGTGCCGATCGCCAGCCGCGAGGCGGTATTGGCCGCGCGCCCCGATCCCCAGCTGTTCATGCAGCGGGCAACGAAGGTGCCCGGCTGCAGCTGCGCCTACCTGTGGCACGAAGCCGACAACGTCGCCACGGTGCGGCTGTTCTTCGAACAGCACGGCGCGGTGATCGAGGACCCGGGCACCGGTTCGGCCTGCGCCAACCTCGGCGGCTGGTGCGCGCTGAACGGCCGCCAGCCGCTCGCCTGGCGCGTCGAGCAGGGCCACGCCATCGACCGTCTCAACGTGCTGGAACTGGCGGTCAGTGCGGCGGGCGAGGTGAGGGTCGGCGGGCGTGTCATTTTTGTCGGTTCCGGGGTGTTCGAACTGCCTGCTGCGTGCACGGTTTCTTGACGCCGCGCGAGCACACAGGCATTCTCGAGCGACGGCTCCAAACCAACGTTTAAATAGTGGGCTGACACGAGGAGAAAACACCATGAAACAAGCTGCAAAACTGGCGCTGCTGGCCCTGGCCGGCGGCCTGCTGACACCCTTGGCGCTGGCGCAAAGCGCCGCTGGCACCTGGAAGACCATCGACGACGAAACCAAGCAGGCCAAGGCGCTGGTGCAGATCAGCGAAGGCGCGGACGGCCAGCTGTCGGGCAAGATCGTCAAGCTGTTCAACAAGCCGGACGCCGTGTGCGAGAAGTGCGACGGCGCCAACAAGGGCAAGCCGGTCAACGGCCTGACCATCGTCTGGGGTCTGAAGAGGGACGGCGAAGCGTGGAACGGCGGCGAGATACTCGACCCCAAGTCCGGCAAGGTCTACAGCGCCAAGGTGAAGCTGGTCGACGGCGGCAACAAGCTGGAAGTGCGCGGTTTCCTCGGCGTCTCGCTGCTGGGGCGTACCCAGGTGTGGGAACGCCAGTAAGTGCCTACTTTACCATTCAGTTCCAGGAACGACTGCCTCCGCTGTAAACCACAACCCCGTTTACACAGAATTCTGCACCGGCCCGACTTTGACCGTCAGCTGGTAGAGCTACCAGTGTGCGCGGCAATCTTGAATCGCTTTACGCGGCTGGGGACGCCGACGACGGTGGTGTGCGTGCCATAAATCCGCTTAGGGAAAGGGGCTTTGTGCTCAGGGGGTTATTTGTGCAAAGTCCTTTCCAACGCTTGAAGCGAACAGGGCCATTCTTAAACCTTGACCACTACACAGAATCTGAATCCAGGTTGCGTACGTAATGAATCAACGCGTTCACATATAACTGCTGCCTCAGACGGGTTTCGACTTCGGGGCGCGCTTCCTCAAATGACAGCTCACGGCCCGCGAAATAATGATCGATCGCTACGATGTGAAAACCAAAGCGAGTCGGGACAATATGATGCAGGAGACCAACAACCGGTTTGGTGAATAGTACGCGTTCTAATTCCGGCACGACGTCGCCGTGATTGAGCTGGCCGAGTTGCCCATCGAGTTGTGCCGAAGGGCAGTTTGAGTAACGTCGGGCGTAGTCACTGAAGTGCGAAGGCTCTTGTAGCAGCTCTCCCAGATGTGTTTCTGCAAGAGTACGCAGGGCGGGAACCGGAGTACGCGACGTTACCTGGTAGAGAATATGGCGCGCAGCGATCGCCTCTCCCGCTCTGAAGCGGGCTCTGTGGCTGTCAAAATAGCGCCGCATTTCCACTTCGGATGGGTTGGCCACGACGATGGCTTCAGCCAGAAGCCTTTCAATCGCTTCATCGACTGTATCCTTGGCCGCACCAGCGGCCAGCCGCCCTTCGACCACGCAGCGATGTTGCAATCGCTCGCGAATCTCATGGAGCGCGCCAGCGTCTGCATCGGCGAGCGCATCCGGCGGGGTTGTAATGGTTTCTTCCTGCATGGGTGCACCTCTCGTTTGCTAAACCTGGCGTTTACGCGCACGGACCAACTGATATGGCCGCAGCACATAGACGAGGGTCGCCAAGCCGCTCCAGATATGAACCAATCGCGTGAACGGGAATATCAGAAATACGGTAAGTCCCACAAAGATATGGACGCGGAACACCCACGGCGCGCTTGCCATCAAGGCGGCGGCATCAGGGCGAAAGATGACGATACGTTGCGCCCACTCGGCCAATCTCAGCATCATGCTGCCGTCTAGATGAGCGGCAGATTCGAAGATGCTCGATAGCCCAAGAACCAATTGTATCCATAGCAGCACGACAACGAGAACATCGGAGGTCCGGGTGTTGGCCCATACCCGCTTATCCACCATTCGACGGTGTATCAATATCGTCAGGCCGATGATGGCCAGCACACCGGCCAACCCGCCGGATACCATGGCCAGCAACTGCTTGGTACCGGCCGAGAGCAAGAATGCGTACATCCAGTGCGGCGTCAGCAGTCCGAAGATGTGCCCAAACAGGATAAACAGCACGCCGATATGGAACAGGTTGGAACCGATGCGCAGTTCCCTCTGGCGCAGCATCTGCGATGAATCGCTTTTCCAGGTATAAGGCTCGCGATCATAGCGGATGAAGCTACCGACGAAGAAAACCGTCAGGCAGACATAGGGGTAAATCCCAAACAGCACGGTATTGAAGAAGTTGCTCATCATCTGCTCCTCCGAGTTGATGACGGATCGGTTTTAACGCTCCTTGCCCTGCTGCGAAAACCGGACCACTGCGACAGGCGGTTCGCTACTCTGCCCGTGCATATCAGCGAATGCTGGCGCCTCGGCCCAGCTTTGGTCGATCGGCACTTCGGCGGTTACTGCGCCGTTCTTGCGTTCCAAAGGCCGTTGACCGCAGAACGATAGCAGCGTGTCAAAGACCGCGCTGTAGGGGCTGTCAGCATGCAATAGCGCTTCACCGATGGCGCGTAGCACGTGAGCACAACGACTCAGCGTTTCGCGCGCCTCCTGAATGGGGCGGCAGCTGAGAAATTCCAGCAGCACGGGCAGAAAATCGGCCAATTCCCCCGGTGCCAGCACCAGCCCGGCAGCCTGATAGCGTTCTTGCAGTGAAACCAGTGCCGACCCGCGTTCGCGCGAGTCGCCGTAAATGTGTTCGAACAGATGGAGGGAACGCGCTCGCCCCTGGTCGAACAACTCGACATAACGGGTTTCCAGCGCCAATGGATCGCCATGCGACAAGTCATCGATCAGTGCATTCAGGTCCTGCCGATCAGGCGCCCGGAACAGCGAAGACGTCTGGATCTCTGAACGAATTTCCGGCAGGGCGGCAATCAGTTCGGCACGTGGATAGGTCAGCAGCGCAGCCAATGCACGAAAGACGCGCGGCTCTGGGGTCCTGAGAAAAGGCCAGTTCATCGCTCGGACCTCACTTTAATCGGGATGGTCTTACCCTTGCCCATACTGCCGCCGAATATGTTGGGTGCCTCGGTGCCGTCATGGCAACCATCTCCGAAGGTGAAGCCGCAGCCACCGCGCAGATCGAAGGCATGTCCAGCGTACTCGCGGTGCGCGGTGGGGATGACGAAACGGTCTTCGTAGTTGGCGATGGCAAGGTAGCGGTGCATGGCGGCCACGGTTGGCTGATCCAGCCCAACCTGCGCGAGCAACGCCAGATCGTCACGCTGCTCCAGCTGACGGGTACGATAGAATGCACGCATCGCCAGCATGCGTTCCAGCGCCGACAGCACTGGGGCTTCATTGCCCGCTGTCAACAGGTTGGCCAGGTAGCGCACCGGGATGCGCAGCGAGTGCACATCCGGCAGCCCGTTCACGCTGGCCACCTCCCCGGCATTGGCCCGTGCCTGGATCGGCGACAGCGGCGGCACATACCAGACCATCGGCAGCGTACGGTATTCGGGATGCAGCGGAAAGGCAATCTTCCATTCGCAGGCCATCATGTACACCGGCGACTTGCGCGCTGCTTCAAGCCAGGCATCGGCAATGCCCTGCCGCCGAGCCTCTTCGATCACAACGGGCGAACTCGGGTCGAGAAATACCCGAAGCTGCGCCCCGTACAGATCCTGCTCGCTGGCCACTGAAGCCGCTTCTTCGATGCGGTCGGCGTCGTACAGCAGGACGCCCAGATAGCGGATGCGTCCGACACAGGTCTCGGAACACACCGTCGGCTGGCCCGACTCGATGCGCGGGTAGCAGAAAATGCACTTCTCGGCCTTGCCGCTTTGCCAGTTGTAATAGATTTTCTTGTAGGGGCAACCGGACACGCACATGCGCCACCCCCGGCACTTGTCCTGGTCGATCAGCACGATGCCATCTTCCACGCGCTTGTAGATCGACCCGGACGGACAGGACGCGACGCAACTGGGGTTCAGGCAGTGTTCACACAGGCGCGGCAGGTACATCATGAAGGTGTTCTCGAACTCGCCGTAGATCGCCTTTTCCACGTTGGCGAAGTTGTAGTCCTGGCTGCGCTTGTCGAACTCGCCACCGAGGATTTCTTCCCAGTTCGGCCCCCATTCGATTTTTTCCATGCGCTCGCCCGAGATTAGCGAAACCGGCCGCGCCACCGGTGGCGTCTTGGACTCCCCCGCAGTATGCAGATGCTGGTAATCGAAGGTGAACGGTTCGTAATAGTCGTCAATCTCAGGCAGATGAGGGTTGCCAAATATTTTCGACAGCAAGGTCCAGCGGCCGCCCTGTTTGGGCTCGAGCTTGCCGTTGGGTTTGCGCACCCAGCCGCCACGCCAGCGCTCCTGGTTTTCCCAGTCCTTGGGATAACCGATACCCGGCTTGGTCTCGACGTTGTTGAACCAGGCGTACTCCATTCCCGGGCGTGACGTCCAGACGTTCTTGCAGGTAACCGAACAGGTGTGACAACCAATGCACTTGTCCAGATTCAGCACCATGGCGATTTGGGCACGGACTTTCATCAGCAGATCTCCAGCGAATGGGACGATGCTCAGCCGAGCGCGGGGCGCTCACCTTCCTCAAGCCAGTCCACGCGTGCCATCTTGCGCACGATGACGAACTCGTCACGGTTTGCCCCCACCGTTCCGTAATAATTGAAGCCATAGGACAGTTGCGCATAGCCGCCAATCATGTGCGTGGGCTTGACCAGCGTCCGGGTCACCGAGTTGTGGATGCCGCCACGCTGGCCGGTGATCTCCGATCCGGGGACGTTCACGATTTTTTCCTGGGCGTGATACATCAGGCACATCCCCACCGGCACTCGCTGGCTGACCACGGCACGCGCGGCGATCGCGCCGTTGACGTTGAACAGCTCGATCCAGTCGTTATCGACGATACCACCCGTCTTTGCATCGATTTCCGAAATCCAGACGATAGGGCCGCCACGCGATAAGGTGAGCATCAGCAGATTGTCGGTATAGGTGGAATGAATTCCCCATTTCTGGTGCGGCGTGATGAAGTTCAATATCACTTCGTGCTGTCCGTTGCCGCGCTGCCCAAGCAGCGGCGCCACAGTACGGGTATCCACCGGCGGCCGGTAGACGGCGAAGGCCTCCCCGAAATCGCGCATCCACGGGTGGTCCTGGTAAAACTGCTGCCGTCCTGTCAAGGTCCGCCAAGGGATCAGCTCATTGACATTGGTATAGCCTGCGGTGTAGCTGACGTGCTCGCTCTCGATGCCCGACCAGGTTGGAGAGGAAATGATCTTGCGCGGTTGTGCCTGGATATCGCGATAGCGGATCTTTTCATCCTGACGGGCGCGCGCCAGATGGGTATGGTCGCGGCCGGTGAAGCGGGAGAGCGCTTCCCAGGCTTTCACTGCGACCTCCCCATTGGTTTCCGGAGCCAGATGAAGAATGGTTTCCGCCGCGTCGATATCGGTCTCGATGCTGGGTAAGCCTTGGGTCGGTCCCGGCTCGGTCACGCGATGATTGAGTTCGGCCAGCCCATGCACCTCCTCCTTGGTATCCCAGGAGATGCCCTTGCCGCCGTTGCCGATCTGATTCATCAACGGGCCCAGCGCGGTGAAGCGACGGTACACGTTGGGGTAATCGCGCTCCACCAGCTGGATTTGCGGTGCCGTCCGCCCGGGCTCCAGCTCGCACTCGCCACGTTTCCAGTCGGCCACGCCATAGGGCTGCGCCAGCTCTGCCGGCGTGTCATGCTGTAACGGAACCAGCACCACGTCCTGTTCGACACCGAGCCTACCCTCCACCAGGGTCGAGAATGTGCGGGCGATGCCCTTGTAGATTTCCCAGTCGCTCTTCGCCTCCCAGGCCGGGTCCACCGCGGCCGACAGCGGGTGGATGAACGGATGCATGTCCGAAGTGTTCAGGTCGTTCTTCTCGTACCAGGTCGCCGTCGGCAGCACCACGTCGGAATAGAGGCAGGTGGTGGACATGCGAAAATCGAGCGTGACCACCAGGTCGAGCTTTCCTGTCGGCGCCGGGTCGCGCCATTCCAGCTCGGTGGGTTTGATGCCGCCTACCTCGCCAAGGTCCTTGCCCTGCAGGCCATGCTGGGCGCCCAGCAGGTGATGCAGCATATATTCATGGCCCTTGCCGGAGGAGCCGAACAAATTGGAGCGCCAGATAAATAGATTGCGGGGAAAGTTCTGCGGATCGTCCGGATCTTCCGAGGCAAACCGGATCTGCCCGGATTTCAGTCCGCTGACGACATAATCGCGGGGTGACATTCCGGCCTCTGCAGCGGCACGTGCCAGCCTTAGCGGGTTGGTCGAGAGCTGCGGCGCAGACGGCAGCCACCCCATCCGCTCGGCGCGGACATTGAAGTCGACAAAACTACCGTTGTACTTCGACGGGTCGGCCAAGGGGGAGACAATCTCGGAGACCTTGAGCTTCTCATAGCGCCACTGACTGGAATGCAGATAAAAGAATGAGGTGCTGTTCATGTGGCGGGGCGGCCGGATCCAGTCCAAGGCAAAGGCAAGCGCCGTCCAGCCGGTCTGTGGACGCAGCTTCTCCTGTCCGACGTAGTGCGCCCAGCCGCCGCCGGATACACCAACCGTGCCGCAGAGCATCAGAAAGTTGATGATGCTGCGATAGTTCATGTCCTGGTGATACCAATGATTCATCCCCGCGCCGATGATGACCATAGCCCGGCCGTTGGTCTTTTCGGCGCTCAGGGCGAACTCGCGCGCCACCTGAATTGCATCTTCCGCGGCAACGCCGGTGATCGTCTCCTGCCAGCGTGGCGTATACGGCGTGTCATCGTCGTAACCGTGGGCCGCCTTGCCACCCAGTCCACGTTCGATGCCGTAGTTGGCGCACAGCAGATCGAACACCGTTGCGACGTAGGCGCTGCCTTCGACAAGAGCGATACGCCGTACCGGAACATGGCGCAGCAGCACTTGCGTCCCTTGGTCGTTGTGCTGGACATGCGGGTGGTCGACTCCGCCGAAATAGGGAAACGCGACGGTCAGCACTTCTTCGTGTTGGCCAAGCAGCGACAGCTCCAACTCGATATCGGCGCCGCTGGCTCCGTCTTTCTGCTCAAGATTCCACTTACCCAGGTCCCCCTGCTCCTGCTGCCCCCAGCGATAGCCGATCGCTCCCTGCGGCGCCACTGGTTGGCCGCTGAGCCGGTCAAATCCCACGCTTTTCCAATCGGCATGGTTACCCTGACCCAACTGGCCGGGGAAGTCGGCAGCACGCAGATAGCGGTCCGGAACAAAGTGCTCGCCCTTGGGCTCAAGCCGCACCAGCAGCGGCAAATCGGTGAAACGGCGGCAGTAGTCCTGGAAGTACGGCACTTGGCGGTCTACATGGCATTCTTTGAGGATCACATGGCCCAGAGCCATGGCCAGTGCAGCATCGGTTCCTTGCTTGGGGTGCAGCCAACGGTCGGCAAGCTTGGCGACTTCCGAATAATCCGGTGTGATCGCCACCACCTTGGTGCCGTTGTAGCGGGCCTCAACAAAGAAATGGGCGTCCGGGGTGCGGGTTTGCGGCACATTCGATCCCCAGGCGATGATATGGCTGGAGTTGTACCAGTCCGCCGATTCGGGCACGTCGGTTTGCTCCCCCCAGGTTTGCGGGCTAGACGGTGGCAAGTCGCAATACCAGTCGTAAAACGACAGCAAGGTTCCGCCCAGTAACGAGAGATAGCGCGTACCGGCAGCGTAGGACACCATGGACATCGCCGGTATGGGAGAGAAACCCACCACCCGGTCAGGGCCGAAGCGTTCGATGGTGTAGATGTTGGCCGCGGCGATCATCTCATTCGCCTCTTCCCAACTGGACCGCACGAAGCCGCCACGCCCGCGAATCGACTTGTACTCCTTTGACCGCTGCGGGTCTTCGACGATAGAGGCCCAAGCTTCCACCGGCCCCAGTTTGGCGCGGGCTTCACGCCACCTCGTAACCAAGCGACCCCGAATCATGGGGTGCTTGAGGCGGTTGGCACTGTAGAGATCCCAACTGTAGGATGCACCACGCGAGCAACCGCGCGGTTCGTGGTTCGGCATATCTGACCGTGTGCGCGGATAGTCGGTCTGCTGGGTTTCCCAGGTGACGATGCCGCCTTTGACATAGATTTTCCAGCTGCAGGAGCCGGTGCAATTCACGCCATGCGTCGACCGTACAATCTTGTCGTGTTGCCAGCGTAAGCGATACGCTTCCTCCCACCTGCGGTTCTCGTAACGCAGCTCGCCGTGCCCATTGGCAAAGGGCTCTCGGTTTTGAGTAAAGAACGACAGACGGTCCAGAAAATGGCTCATTCGCTATCTCCCAACGGGTTGTCCCTACGCTGCAATTCAGTATGTTTCGGCGTGCCCCCCACTGATTTCGGTACGACGGACCTCGGTGAAGTACATCAAGATCAATGACACCCAAACGACGCCGTACAGCAGCATGAAGCAGCTGGACCTTACCCCCAGTAACTGCTGCAAGGCGCCGAACATCACCGGCAGCAGGAAACCGCCCAAGGCTCCTACCATGCCCACGGCACCTCCGACGGCACCGAGCTGAGAAGGGAAATCGTCGGCGATGTACTTGTAGGTGGATGCCATTCCGAAGGCGAAGGCCACACCCAAGGTGAACAGAAGAGGAGTGAAGGTCCAGAAAGAATGGCCGATGGCTATCTGAACCTGCCCTGTCAGCGTGAATACAATCAGTTCAGATCGTGGGTATGACAGAAGGAACAGGCAAATCCAGGCCGCCCACAACACCCACCAGGTAATGGCGTGAGCTCCACGCCGGTCGGCCAGAGCGCCACCTAACGCACGCAACACCCCGGCTGGAAGCGAAAAACTGGCGGCGAAGACGGCTGCTTGCGCTAACGTCAGATTGAATTCGCCGCGTAGATACGCCGGCATCCATAGCGACAAGGCGGTAAAGCCCCCAAACACGATCGAATAGTACTGACAGTATTTCCAGATCCTTGCGTCGCGCAGCACGGCCAACTGCTCGCGCAGCGGTACCGTGCGGCGTTGCTGCGAGACGATCGGGTCGCGCGATGACAGTAACCTGAACAGCACGGCCGTAACCAGAAGGGCCACCGCGTAATAACGAGGTACCGCACGCCAACCCCACTCTGCAACCAGTTGCGGCGCCACAAACATATTGAGCGCGGCTCCTACCGTACCAGCGCCAAACACCCCCATGGCAAAGCCGCGCTGTTCTGGGGGGAAGAACCGTGCGACGTAGGGCGTGCCGACCGAGAACGAGGCCCCGACTGCTCCAAGAGCAAAACCGAGCAAAAGGAAGTGCCAGTACTGGTTAGCCAGAGACACCAAGAAAACAGGGATGGCGGTTGCGACCAGCAGGATCAGCATCACCACATCACCGCCAAAGCGGTCAGTCCACAAGCCGGCAGGAAGCCTTAGCAGAGCACCGCACAACACAGGCGTTGCAGTCAGCACACCGAACTGGAAGGGGGACAGACCGAATTGCTCACGAATCGGCACCCCGATGACGCCGAACATCATCCACACCGCAAAACACACGACAAAAGCAAGCGTACTCACGGATAGCACGACATAGTCTTGGCGACTGGGCATCTACGTGACTCCACAAATGAGCTGCGAAGAACATGTGCTTCAAACTCTAGTACATGCGATGCCGCTCTTCTAAGGAGAAAGATGGACAGTCTGACCAGCCCCAATCAATCCACTGCTCCGACCAATGGATCGCCTCTGCTTTCCTAATTGATGTTGGCAGAACAGCGCACTGTCTTCCGTTTTTTCATTTTTCGGTACAATCGGCCGGTAATGAGCTCCCTACCCGATATCGCCAGCCAGCCACCCGCCGTGGCACCCGCCACCGCCAAGCGGCTGGAGAAGCTCGGCATCCGCCGCCGTTTCGATCTCATCCTGCACCTGCCGCTGCGCTACGAGGACGAGACCCACCTGTTTCCAATCGCCCAGGCGCCGTACGGCCAGCCGGCGCTGGTCGAGGGCGAGGTCATTGCTCACGAGGTGCAGTACCGCCCGCGCAAGCAGCTCCTGGTGCAGCTCGAGGACAAGAGCGGCACGCTGATGCTGCGCTTCATCCATTTCTACCCCAACCACCTCAAGCAGCTGGAGCAGGGCAAGCGCGTGCGTGCGCTGGGCGAGGTGCGGCGCGGTTTCCACGGCGACGAGATGGTGCACCCGAAGATCCGCGAGGTGGTGGAGGGTGACCCGCTGGCCGACAGCCTCACCCCGATCTATCCCACCGTCAACGGCCTGACCCAGCCGGTGCTGCGCCGGCTGATCCATGCCGAGCTGAAGGCGCAAACCTTGGCCGAAACCCTGCCGGAAGCGGTGCGCCGGGAACTGGGACTGGTGCCGTTTGCCGACTCCATCCGCCTACTGCACGCGCCGACGCCGGAATACTCCGCCACGCAGCTGGCCGACCCGGCGTTGCCGGCCTGGCAGCGGCTGAAGTTCGACGAACTGCTGGCGCAGCAGCTGTCGATGCGGCTGGCCTACCGGGCGCGCCGGCGTGGCAAGGCACCGGTGATCGCCGGCGACGGACAGCTGCGCGCCGCGCTGTCCGCCAGCCTGCCGTTCGCGCTGACGGCGGCACAGCAGAAGGTGCTGGGCGAGATCACCGCGGACCTGGCGCAGGCCCACCCGATGCACCGCCTGCTGCAGGGCGACGTTGGCAGCGGCAAGACCGTCGTCGCGGCGCTGAGCGCGCTGGCGGCGATCGAGGCCGGCTTCCAGGTGGCGCTGATGGCGCCGACCGAGATCCTGGCCGAACAGCATTACCTCAAGCTGGCCGCCTGGCTGGCGCCGCTCGGCATCGAGGTGGCCTGGCTCAGCGGTTCACTGCGCAAGAAGCAGAAGACGGCCGCGCTGGAGCAGGTGGCCGGCGGCGCGGCGCGGTTGGTGATCGGCACCCACGCCTTGTTTCAGGACGAGGTGGTGTTCGACAACCTCGGTCTGTCCATCGTCGATGAGCAGCACCGTTTCGGCGTCGGCCAGCGCCTGGCACTGCAGGGCAAGGGAGGGGAACCGCACCAGCTGATGATGTCAGCCACGCCGATCCCGCGCACGCTGGCGATGAGCTTCTACGCCGATCTCGACGTCTCGGTGATCGACGAACTGCCGCCGGGGCGTACCCCGATCGTCACCAAGCTGATCAACAGCGCGCGCCGCGACGAGGTGGTGGCTTACGTCGACCGCACCTGCGCCAGTGGCCAGCAGGCCTACTGGGTGTGTCCGCTGATCGAGGAATCGGAAACGTTGCAACTGCAGACCGCGGTCGACACGCACGCCCAGTTGGCCGAAGACCTGCCGCAGTGGCGGGTCGGACTGGTGCACGGACGGATGAAGCAGGCGGAAAAGGCGGAAGTGATGGCGGCGTTCGCCGCCAATGAACTGCAAGTGCTGGTGGCCACCACGGTGATCGAGGTCGGCGTCGACGTGCCCAACGCCAGCCTGATGGTGATCGAGCACGCCGAACGGATGGGGCTGGCGCAACTGCACCAGTTGCGCGGCCGGGTAGGGCGCGGCGCCGCCAAGAGCGCCTGCGTGCTAATGTTCGACCCCCCCTTGTCGGAGCTGGCCAAGGCGCGGCTCAAGGTGATCTACGAAAACACCGACGGCTTCGAGATTGCACGCCAGGACCTGAACATCCGCGGTCCCGGCGAATTCCTCGGGGCGCGCCAGAGCGGGCTGCCGATGCTGCGCTTCGCCAACCTGGAAGAAGACCTCGCGCTATTGGAAGCCGCCAAGCAACTGGCCCCGGACATGCTGCAACGTTGGCCGAACGAAGCCGCCGCCCACCTCACGCGCTGGCTGGCCGGGCGCGAGCATTTCCTCAAAGCATGAAAAAAGGGCCGCGTTGCTGCGGCCCTTGCCTTGCCTTGTCCTGCCCTGGTCAGTCTCAGCCGAACAGCTGCACGCCCAGGTAATACAGCCCGATGGTCATGGCCATGCACACCGGCAGCGTCAGCACCCAGGTCATCAGGATGCTCTTCAGCGTCGACCACTGCAGGCCGGAACGCCCCACCACCATGGTGCCGGCCACGGCACTCGACAGCACCTGGGTAGTCGACACCGGAGCGCCGATGGCGCTGGCCAGGCCGATGGAAATGCCGGCCATGGTCTGTGCCGCCATGCCCTGCGAGTAGGTCATGTCCTTCTTGCCGATCTTCTCGCCGACGGTGAGCGCCACGCGCTTCCAGCCGACCATGGTACCGACGCCGATCGCCAGCGCCACTGCCGCAATCACCCACAGCGGGGCATACTCGGTGGTGGCGGTCAGGTCATGCTGGATGCCCTTGAGCTGCTTCTTCTCCACGTCGTCGATATTGCCGATCTTGGCGATCTTCTTGGCGCTGTCGGCCAGGCAGATCAGCTGGGTGCGTACCGCCCAGCGCCGGTTCTCCGCCAATTGCTGGTAGCTCTTCGACTCGCCGATCGCCGCCAGCAGCTCGCCGGCGTACTGTTGTGTGGCCGACGGACTGCAGCTGAACGAAGGGGCGGGTTTGGTCGGCGCGGGATACTGCGCCAGGATTGCCGCCTCGTTGCGCTGGTACAGCTCCTTCAGCTGCAGCGCGGCAATCTTTGTGTGCGCGATCTGGATCGGGTCGCTGTCGAGATTGACTACGAACTGCCCCGGCACGATGCCGATCAGCACCAGCATTACCAGGCCGACGCCCTTTTGGCCGTCGTTGGAACCGTGTGAAAAGCTCATCCCCATCGACGACACGATCAGCATGAAGCGCGCCCAGAACGGCGGGTGCTTGCGTCCTTCGATCTGCTGGCGCTGGTAAGGGCTCTTGTGGATGTTGCTGCGCGGCCGCCATTTCATCAGCACGAATAGCATCAGCCCGGCCAGGCCGGCGCCGAACAGCGGCGAGAACAGCAGCGACAGGCCGACGTCGATCGCCTTGCTCCAGTTGATGCCGGTGGTGATCGAGGTGCCGTTGATCAGCGAGTTACCGATGCCGACGCCGATGATCGAGCCGATCAGCGTGTGCGAGCTCGAGGTCGGGATGCCGAAGTACCAAGTGCCGAGGTTCCAGATGATGGCGGAGGTCAACAGCGCGAATACCATCACCAAGCCGCGGCTGGAGTTCACCGCTACTAGCAGATCCACCGGCAGCAGGTTGACGATGGCGTAGGCCACCGCCAGCCCGCCGGTAAACACGCCGAGAAAGTTGAAAATCCCCGACAGCACTACCGCTGCCTGGGGTTTCATCGACTGGGTGTAAATGACGGTCGCCACGGCGTTGGCGGTGTCGTGGAAGCCGTTGATGAACTCGAACGCCAGCACGAACCCCAGTGACAGGATCAGGGTCAGCGCCACATGGGTTTCCAGCCCTGAAAGAATGTCCAGCATGATAAGTTACAAAAATATGAAAGAAGGGCGGGATTGTTGGCGCTGGCACGATGCACGTCAAGTTTTTCACGCCGGGTGTGGCAAGCGCCTCAGAGCCCGCTACGGCCGGCTTGACGTTGGCCGACCAGCAAGATGTCATAGCGCCGCGAGCAAGGGCGGTAAAAGGCAACGCCCCTGCGGGCAGGGGCGTTGAGGAGGGGAAGGTTTCGGATGATCAGCCGAACTTGCCGGTGATGTAGTCCTCGGTTGCCTTCTTCTTCGGCGTGGTAAAGATCGCGTCGGTATCGCCGAACTCGACCATCTCGCCTAGGTACATATAGGCGGTGTAGTCCGACACCCGCGCCGCCTGTTGCATATTGTGGGTCACGATGGCGATGGTGTAGTCCTCTTTCAGCTCGTGGATCAGCTCTTCGATGTGCGCCGTGGAGATTGGGTCCAGAGCCGAGGTCGGCTCATCCAGCAACAGCACTTCCGGGCGCGAGGCCACGGCGCGGGCGATGCACAGGCGCTGCTGCTGGCCGCCGGACAGTGAGTTGCCCGACTGTTTCAGCTTGTCCTTCACCTCGTTCCACAGTGCCGCCTTGCGCAGTGCCCATTCCACACGGTCGTCCATCTCCGCCTTCGACAGCTTCTCGTACAGCTTCACGCCGAAGGTGATGTTGTCGTAGATCGACATCGGGAACGGCGTCGGCTTCTGGAACACCATGCCGACCTTGGCGCGCAGTAGGTTGATGTCGATGTCGCGGCCGAGGATGTTGTTGCCGTCGAGCAGGATCTCGCCTTCGGCGTTCAGTCCAGGGTAGAGCTGGAACATGCGGTTGAAGGTACGCAGCAGCGTCGACTTGCCGCAACCGGACGGGCCGATGAAGGCGGTCACCTTGCGCGAGGCGATGTCGAGGTTGATGCCCTTCAGGGCGTGAAATTTGCCGTAGTAGAAGTTCAGATTCTTGACCTGAAGCTTGATGTTGTTTTCAGCCATGTCCGTCAAGCCTTAATGCGATTGGGTTTTCTGACTGCCCATCCAGCGGGCAACGATGTTCAGCGCTAGTACGCTGAAGGTGATCAGCAGAGACCCGGCCCAGGCCAGGGTATGCCAGTCCTCGTAGGGGCTCATGGCAAACTGGAAGATCACGATCGGCAGGTTGGCCATCGGCTGGTTCATGTTGCTGTTCCAGAACTGGTTGTTCAGCGCGGTGAATAGCAGCGGCGCGGTTTCGCCGGAAATGCGCGCCACGGCCAGCAGGATGCCGGTCAGCACCCCGGCCTTGGCCGAGCGCAGGGTCACGTACAGTGTCACCTTCCACTGCGGAGCACCCAGCGCCGCGGCGGCTTCGCGCAGGCTGCCCGGCACCAGTCGCAGCATGTTCTCGGTGGTGCGTACCACCACCGGAATCACCAGGATCGACAAGGCCAGCGCGCCGGCCCAGCCGGAGAAGTGTCCGACGCTGACCACGTACATCTCATAGATAAACAGGCCGATCACGATGGACGGTGCCGACAGCAGGATGTCGTTGATGAAGCGGGTCGCCGGCGCCAGCCAGCCGCGCTGGCCGAACTCGGCCAAGTACACCCCCGCCAGGATGCCGATAGGGGTGCCGATCAAGGTGCCGAATAGGGTCATCAGCAGGCTGCCGTAAATGGCGTTGGCCAAGCCGCCGGCGCTGCCCGGCGGCGGCGTGCTGCGGCTGAACACGTCCAGCGTCAATCCGCCGAGGCCCTGGTCGACCAGCGTCAGCAGGATCCAGAACAGCCAGAACAGGCCGAACACCATGGCCATCATCGACGCCCCCATGTTGAAGGCGTTGATCAGGCGGCGGCGACGGTAAATCGATGGGTTCATGGCGAAGCGGCCGGTTTGCCCTGACGTCTCGGTCAGCGCGGACGGGACGGAGGCAGGGGTATGCGTACGATCATTCATTATGAAGCCTTCCCTTCCTGCTGTTTCAGGCGCAACAACAGTATCTTGGAGCAAGCCAGCACGACGAAGGTGATGAAGAACAGGATCAGGCCGAGCTGGATCAGCGACGACAGATACAGCTCGCCGCTGGCTTCGGCAAATTCGTTGGCCAGCGACGAGGCGATCGAGTTACCCGGCTCGAACAGGCCGGTGGCAAAGTTCGACGAGTTGCCGATTACGAAGGTCACCGCCATCGTTTCCCCCAGCGCGCGGCCCAGACCGAGCATGATGCCGCCGACCACGCCGGTCTTGGTGTACGGCAGCACCACGTAGCGCACCACCTCCCAGGTGGTGGAACCCAGACCGTAGGCCGACTCCTTGAGCAGGGTCGGAACCACTTCAAACACGTCGCGCATCACCGAAGCGATGAACGGGATGATCATGATCGCCAGGATCAGTCCGGCGGTGAAAATGCCGATCCCCATCGGCGCGCCCTGGAACAGGAAGCCGATCAGCGGCACTTCGCCCAGGTTGTCGATCAGCATCGGCTGGACATGGTCGGCGAACAGCGGGGCGAACACGAACAGGCCCCACATGCCGTAGATGATCGACGGAATGCCCGCCAGCAATTCAACGGCTATGCCCAGCGGGCGCTTGAGCCAGGGGGGGCACAGTTCGGTCAGGAACAGCGCGATGCCGAAGCTGACCGGCACGCCGATCAACAGGGCAATGAACGAGGTGGCCAGGGTGCCGTAAATCGGTACCAGCGCGCCGAACTTCTCGGCCACCGGGTCCCAGTCGCTGGTGACGAAGAAGCGCCAGCCGAACGCCTTGATGCTGGGCAGGGCGCCGATGACAAGAGAAATCAGGATGCCGATCAATAGTGCCAGTACCAGGAACGCAAACGCCTGGGTCACATTCCTGAACAGCTTGTCGAGCAGCATCTGGCGGTTCATCCGCTGCTCGTTATTGTACTTTTCCATGAAGGACTCTACGTATTCGATTCAGACAAAAAGCCGGGGAGAGTGTCTCCCCGGCCTCGTTGCCCGGCGCTGGCAGGGCAGGAGCCCCTATTGTGCCATCCGCCGGTCTGAATGGCGATTTACTTCCAGATGGCCTTGCTGCCGTTGTCGGTGATCTGCTTCCAGCTGTCGCGGATGGTGGCCTTGACGTTGGCCGGCATCGGGATGTAGTCCAGGTCCAGTGCGGCCTTGTCGCCGTTCTTGTAGGCCCAGTCGAAGAATTTCAGCGCTTCGCCGCCTTGCTCCGGCTTGTCCTGTTTCTTGTGCATCAGGATGAAGGTGGCGCCGGAGATCGGCCAGCTGGTCTTGCCCGGCTGATTGGTCAGGATCAGGTAGAAGCCCGGGGCGTTTTTCCAGTCGGCGTTGCCGGCGGCGGCCTTGAAGCTCTCCTCGCTCGGAGCGACGTAGCTGCCGGCCTGGTTCTGCAGCTGACCGTGGGACAGCTTGTTCTGCTTGGCGTAGGCGTACTCGACGTAGCCGATGGCGCCCTTGATGCGGGTCACGTAGTTGGCCACGCCCTCGTTACCCTTGCCACCCACCCCGGTCGGCCAGTTCACGGCGGTGTTGGAACCGACCTTGCCGGCCCAGTCGCTGGACACCTTGGACAGGTAGTTGGTGAAGATGAAGGTGGTGCCGGAGCCGTCGGAGCGGCGCACCACGGTGATCTTCTGTTCCGGCAGCTTGACGCCCGGGTTCAGGCTGGCGATGGCCGGGTCGTTCCACTTGCTGACCTTGCCCAGGAAAATGTCGGCCAGCAGCTGGCCGGAGAACTTGATCTGACCGGCGGCAACGCCCGGCAGGTTGTACACAGGCACCACGCCGCCGATCACGGTCGGAAACTGGGTCAGGTTGGACTTGGCCAGCTCTTCCGGTTTCAGCGGCATGTCGGATGCGCCGAAGTCGACGGTCTTGGACTGGATCTGTTTGATGCCACCGCCCGAACCGATCGACTGATAGTTCATGTTGTTGTTGCTGGCAGCCTTGTAAGCCTCGGCCCATTTTGCGTACAGCGGGTAAGGGAAGGTAGCGCCGGCACCGGTAATGTCTGCGGCGAAAGCCGTACCGGAAACAACGGCACCCGTCAGAACCAGAGAGGCGGCCAGGCGAATGGACTGTTTCATACTTACTCCGTGTGAGCGACAAAATTGACGATGGGCGCATCGTAGCCCCGGTAGTTTGCAGAAATATTACAAGTTGTCTTTTTGACGCAGGCGAGGGCAGCTTGACGCTCTGATGATCGGGGATATAATGCGCGACGATATATTGTGGGGGTGTTATGACGGATAAACTGGTGATTGGTAACTGGAAAATGCATGGCCGCCATGCCTTCAATGCGCGGCTTGTAGAGCAGTTGCTGTCGTCGGAACAGGTCAACCGTTCCGGCGTCGCCCTTGCGGTGCCCGCGCCTTACCTGGTGTCGGTCGGCGAATTGCTGCAGGGGAGTCGTCTTTCTCTTGCCGCCCAGGACGTCAGCCGCTTTGCCGACGACGGCGCCTACACCGGTGAAATCTCGGCCGGCATGCTGGCCGACGTCGGCTGCGCCTATGTGCTGGTCGGCCACTCCGAGCGCAGACAGTATCTGAACGAGGGGGGCGAGCAGCTTCGTCAGAAGCTGCTCAATGCCATAGCGGCCGGCCTGACGCCCGTCTATTGTGTCGGCGAAACGCTGGCGGAGCGTGAAGCGGGGCGCCATCTCGAGGTGATCCGCGATCAGTTGTCGGTGCTGGAAGGGATCGACAGTGACGCCATGGTGGTGGCCTATGAACCGGTCTGGGCCATCGGCACGGGCAGGGTGGCCAGCCTCGAGCAGATCGAGGAAATCCACCGCGAAATAAAGGCCGAATGCTTGCGCCGGCTAACGGGCTCTGCTACTATTCTCGTCCTCTACGGCGGTAGCGTCAAAGCGGAAAATGCGATGGCTATCCTGTCCGTCGATAATGTAGACGGGGCTCTGGTAGGGGGTGCGTCCCTGGTGTCTGAGTCATTCTCGGTGATTTGCCAAGCCGCTAAGAAAT
This sequence comes from Pseudogulbenkiania sp., assembly GCA_016192025.1. Taxonomy (GTDB): domain Bacteria; phylum Pseudomonadota; class Gammaproteobacteria; order Burkholderiales; family Chromobacteriaceae; genus Pseudogulbenkiania. Next base: position 29,162 of record JACPUY010000279.1, read on the forward strand.
TGATATAGTATGGAAATTCTAAAAACGATCGTTTGGGTAGTCAATATCGTGTCCGCGATATCGATTATCGTCCTTGTCCTGATGCAGCATGGCAAGGGTGCCGATATGGGTGCGGCGTTCGGAGCGGGTTCTTCGGGTAGTTTGTTTGGAGCTTCGGGCTCGGCTAACTTCCTGAGTCGTACTACTGCTGTTGCAGCTATTGTGTTTTTTTCGACCTGTCTTGCCCTGGTCAAACTCTCGGCTGGTCCCTCGAGTGAGTTGGGTGTGATGGGTGGGCAAGTTGAACATGCTGCGCCGCAACTCCCGGGCGGCGCCGCGGATCAGAAGCCTGCCGGTTCAAAGATACCGGATTAAAATTTTATTTTGTGCCGACATGGTGAAATTGGTAGACACGCTATCTTGAGGGGGTAGTGGCGAAAGCTGTGTGAGTTCGAGTCTCACTGTCGGCACCACCGTAAAAAACAGGCCACCGGGATTCCGGTGGCCTGTTTTATTTTGAGCCAAGGAGGGTCACACCTCCTTTTTTTGGGGGTGTACGGGGAATGCTGCAAAATTACTTTCCCATTCTGTTGTTCGTCATAGTAGGGCTCTTGGTTGGCGTCGGTCCCATCCTGCTGGGTTGGCTGCTGGCTCCCAATCGTCCTGATCCCGAAAAACTCTCTCCTTACGAGTGCGGCTTCGAAGCCTTTGAGGACGCGCGCATGAAGTTCGACGTGCGTTACTACCTCGTAGCCATCCTCTTCATTCTGTTCGATCTCGAAATCACCTTCCTGTTTCCGTGGGCCGTCGTGCTGAAGGAACTGGGTGCGTTCGGTTTTGGTGTCATGGTGGAGTTCATTGCGGTTCTGACGCTCGGCTTCGTCTACATGTGGAAAAAGGGAGCCCTGGAATGGGAGTAGAAGGCATTCTCGAAAAAGGTTTCATCACCACCACCGCCGATAAGCTCATCAACTATACGCGTACCGGTTCGTTGTGGCCGATGACCTTTGGTCTGGCCTGCTGTGCGGTGGAAATGATGCACGCGGGTGCGGCCCGCTACGATCTTGATCGCTTCGGTGTGGTATTCCGCCCGAGTCCGCGCCAGTCCGATCTGATGATCGTGGCCGGGACGCTGTGCAACAAGATGGCTCCCGCCCTGCGCAAGGTCTACGACCAGATGGCCGAGCCGCGCTGGGTGATCTCCATGGGTTCCTGTGCCAACGGTGGTGGCTACTATCACTATTCGTACTCCGTGGTGCGGGGTTGCGACCGAATCGTTCCTGTGGATGTTTACGTGCCGGGCTGTCCTCCGACTGCCGAAGCTCTGCTCTACGGCATCATCCAGCTGCAGAACAAGATCAAACGTACTAACACCATTGCCCGCTAAGGTAGAAACCCATGGCCTCCAAAATGGAAGCGCTCAAGTCGGTTGTCGAGCAGGTTCTGGGCGACAGGCTTGTCCAAAGCACCCTGGCGCTCGACGAGTTGAGCATCGTCTGCAAGGCAGAAAACATCGTCGAAGTGGCCACCCTGCTGCGCGATCATGCCGAGTTGTCGTTTGAACAACTGATCGATCTGTGCGGCGTCGACTACAGCACCTATAAGGACCAGCCTTGGGATGGTCCGCGCTTTGCCGTTGTCTATCATCTGTTGTCCCTCAAGCATAACTGGCGCATCCGCCTGAAGACTTTCGCACCGGAAGACGTTTTCCCCGTGCTGAATTCCGTCGTCGGCGTGTGGAATTCCGCCAACTGGTTCGAGCGCGAAGCATTCGACTTCTTCGGTATCGTCTTCGACGGCCATCCGGACCTGCGTCGCCTGCTGACCGACTACGGTTTTGTCGGCCATCCGTTCCGCAAGGACTTCCCTGTGTCCGGTTACGTCGAGATGCGTTACGACCCGACGCAGCAACGGGTGATCTACCAGCCGGTTACCATCGAACCGCGGGAAATCACCCCGCGCATCATTCGCGAGGAGACCTACGGTGGCTGATATCCGCAATTACACGCTCAACTTCGGTCCGCAACACCCGGCCGCGCACGGTGTATTGCGCCTGGTGCTGGAGCTGGACGGTGAAGTGATCCAGCGCGCCGACCCGCACGTCGGCCTGCTGCATCGCGGCACCGAGAAGCTGGCCGAGAGCAAGACCTTCATCCAGTCGCTGCCGTATATGGACCGCCTCGACTACGTGTCCATGATGTGCAACGAACATGCCTACTGCCTGGCTATCGAGAAGCTGCTGGGGGTGGAAGTTCCCGAGCGGGCGCAATACATCCGCGTCATGTTCGCCGAAATCACCCGTATCCTGAACCATTTGCTGTGGATCGGTGCGCACGCCATCGACATCGGTGCGATGACGGTGTTCCTGTACGCGTTCCGCGAGCGTGAAGACCTGATGGACTGCTACGAGGCGGTCTCCGGCGCGCGCATGCACGCGGCGTACTTCCGTCCGGGCGGGGTCTACCGTGACCTGCCGGACTCGATGCCGCAGTACACCGTCTCCAAGATCAAGAACGCACGTGAACTGGCCAAGCTCAATGAAGGCCGCCAGGGCACCATGCTGGACTTCATCGACGACTTTGCCCAGCGTTTCCCGACGTGCGTGGACGAGTACGAAACTCTGCTGACCGATAACCGCATCTGGAAGCAGCGTACCGTCGGCATCGGCGTGGTCGCGCCTGAGCGTGCGCTGAACCTGGGTTTCTCCGGGCCGATGCTGCGTGGCTCGGGCATCGAGTGGGACCTGCGCAAGAAGCAGCCCTACGACGTCTACGACCGCATGGACTTCGACATCCCGGTCGGTGTCAACGGCGACTGCTACGACCGTTATCTGGTGCGCATGGAAGAAATGCGCCAGTCCAACCGCATCGTCAAGCAGTGCGTCGACTGGCTCAAGAAGAACCCGGGGCCGGTCATCACCGACAACTTCAAGGTTGCTCCGCCTTCGCGCGAAGGCATGAAGAGCAATATGGAAGAGCTGATCCACCACTTCAAGCTGTTCACCGAAGGCATGCACGTGCCGGAAGGCGAGGCCTACGCCGCGGTGGAACACCCCAAGGGTGAATTCGGCATCTACCTGGTGTCGGATGGTGCCAACAAGCCGTACCGTCTGAAAATCCGCGCGCCGGGCTACGCCCATCTGGCGGCCCTGGACGAAATGTCGCGCGGCCACATGATCGCCGCCGTGGTGGCGATCATCGGTACACAGGATATCGTGTTTGGGGAGATTGACCGCTGATGCTGTCCGCCGAATCGCTTGCAAAAATTGACCGCGAGGTTGCCAAGTACCCTGCCGAGCAGAAACGGTCTGCCGTCATGGGTGCGCTCCGTATCGCGCAGCAGGAAAAGGGCTGGCTGGCGACCGAAACCATCGAGTTCGTCGCCAACTACCTGGAAATTCCGCCTGTTGCCGCCTACGAGGTAGCCACGTTTTACAACATGTATGACCTGCGCCCGCTTGGCAAGTACAAGCTGACCGTCTGCACCAACCTGCCCTGTGCGCTGCAGGGCGGCATGGACGCCGCCGACTACCTGAAAAAGAAACTCGGTATCGGCATCGGCGAGACGACGGCGGATGGTCTCTATACCCTGCTGGAAGGGGAGTGCATGGGCGCCTGTGGCGATGCACCGGTGCTGCTGGTGAACAACCACACCATGTGCGCCTCGATGACCCCAGAGGCAATCGACAAGAAACTGGCGGAGTTGAAATAATGGCAGTCTTCGTCAATGGTGTGATTTTCGACGGCGTGGATACGGCAGCCCCGGATGGCTGGCGGCTCGACGCCTACGTGGCGCGTGGCGGCTACCAGGCCCTGCGCAAGATTCTCGACAGCAAGCTGCCGCAGGAAGACGTGATCGCCGAGGTGAAGAACTCCGGCCTGCGCGGCCGTGGCGGCGCCGGCTTCCCGACCGGCCTGAAGTGGAGCTTCATGCCACGCAGCTTCCCGGGCGACAAGTATGTCGTGTGCAATACCGACGAGGGCGAGCCGGGTACCTTCAAGGACCGCGACAGCCTGCGCTTCAACCCGCATTCGCTGATCGAAGGCATGATCATCGCCGGTTACGCGATGGGTACCAAGGCCGGCTACAACTACATCCACGGCGAAGTCTTCGCCGAGTATGAGCGCTTCGAAGAGGCGCTGGAAGAGGCCCGCAAGGCCGGTTTCCTCGGCCAGAACATCCTCGGCACCGACTTCAGCTTCGAGCTGTACGCCCATCACGGCTATGGCGCCTACATCTGTGGCGAGGAAACTGCGCTGCTCGAGTCGCTCGAGGGCAAGAAGGGCCAACCGCGCTTCAAGCCGCCGTTCCCGGCCAGCTTCGGCCTCTACGGCAAGCCGACCACCATCAACAACACCGAGTCGTTCGCTTCGGTGCCGTTCATCATCCGTGACGGCGCGCAGAAGTTCCTCGAGGCGGGCAAGCCGAACAACGGCGGCACCAAGCTGTTCTCCATCTCCGGCCACGTCAACCGCCCGGGCAACTACGAGATTCCGCTGGGTACCCCGTTCGCGGTGCTGCTGGAAATGGCCGGCGGCATGAAGGACGGCAAGAAGCTCAAGGCGGTGATTCCGGGTGGTTCGTCGGCACCGGTACTGCCGGCCGAGATCATGATGGACTGCACCATGGATTACGACAGCATCAGCAAGGCGGGCTCGATGCTCGGCTCCGGTGCCGTGATCGTGACGAACGAAGACGTGTGCATGGTCAAGGCGCTGGAGCGTCTGGCCTACTTCTACCACGAAGAGTCCTGCGGTCAGTGCACGCCGTGCCGTGAAGGCACCGGTTGGCTGTATCGCGTCATCCACCGCATCGAAAATGGCCTGGGCCGACCGGACGATCTGGATCTGCTCACCTCGGTAGGCAACAACATGGCTGGTCGCACCATCTGTGCGCTGGCCGATGCCGCGGTGTTCCCGGTCAGAAGCTTTACCAAGCACTTCCGCCACGAGTTCGAGCACCACATCGAACACAAGAAGTGTCTGGTTGAGCACAAATGGTGTTGATCCGGCCCCAGGGTCGCCTAATGCAGGTAGCGGACAGCTATGCTTGAAATTGAAATCGACGGTAAGAAACTGACGGTCCCGCAGGGAAGCACCGTCATGGATGCGGCCCACTCCGTGGGCACCTACATCCCCCACTTTTGTTACCACAAGAAACTCTCCATCGCGGCCAACTGCCGCATGTGTCTGGTCGAGGTAGAGAAGGCTCCCAAGCCGCTGCCGGCCTGTGCCACGCCGGTGACGGACGGCATGAAGGTGCACACCCACTCCGATATGGCCAAGAAGGCCCAGGCCGGGGTGATGGAGTTCCTGCTGATCAACCACCCGCTGGACTGCCCGATCTGTGATCAGGGCGGCGAATGCCAACTGCAGGACATCGCCGTGGGCTACGGCGGCTCCGCCTCGCGCTACCAGGAAGAGAAGCGCGTAGTAGTGGGCAAGGACATGGGGCCGCTGGTTTCCGCCGAGGAAATGAGCCGCTGCATCCACTGCACCCGCTGCGTGCGCTTCACCGAGGAAATCGGCGGCTTCCAGGAAATCGGCATGGCCAACCGCAGCGAGTTCTCGGAAATCCTGCCCTTCCTCGGCAAGACCGTGGACTCGGAAATCTCCGGCAACGTGATCGACCTGTGTCCGGTCGGCGCGCTGACCTCCAAGCCGTTCCGCTACAGCACCCGCGCCTGGGAGCTGTCGCGCCGCAAGTCGGTCAGCCCGCACGACGGCCTCGGCGCCAACCTGATCGTCCAGGTCAAGGGCAACCAGGTGATGCGCGTGCTGCCGCTGGAAAACGAAGAGGTCAACGAGTGCTGGATCGCCGACCGTGACCGCTTCTCCTACGAAGGCCTGAATTCCGAACAGCGCCTGCAGAAGCCGATGATCAAGCACGACGGCCAGTGGCACGAAGCCGACTGGCAGACCGCGCTCGACTACGTGGTCAAGGGCCTGAACGGCGTGTCGCGCGACCATGGCAAGGACGCCATCGGCATGCTGGCCAGCCCGCACAGCACCACCGAAGAACTGTTCCTCGTCCAGAAACTGGCGCGCAGCTTCGGCGTGAACAACATCGACTACCGCCTGCGCCGCGCCGACTTCCGCGCCGATGCCACCCAGCAGGGCGCACTGTGGCTCGGTTCCAGCATCGTCGAACTGGCCTCGGCCAAGTCGGTGCTGGTGGTGGGCAGCACCCAGCGCCAGGAACAGCCGCTGCTGGCTTCGCGCCTGCGCCAGGCGGTGAAGAAGGGCAGCGAACTCAACGTCATCCATGTCGCCGACGATGCTCTGCTGACCAAGCCCAACGCCAAGCTGATCGTGTCGCCACTGGCGCTGGTCAACGCCCTGGCCCAGGTGCTCAAGGCCGTGGCCGAGATCAAGTCGGGCGAGAGCGCGATCAATCTGGCCGCCGTGACCGTATCGGCCGAAGCGCGCCGCATCGCGGAAAGTCTCTGTGGTGCCGAAACCGCTTCGGTCGTGCTCGGCAACGTGGTGCAGCACCACCCGGCCTTCTCCGAACTGCTGGCGCTGGCACAAGAAATCGCCCGTCTGAGCGGCGCCCGCTTCGGCCTGCTGGCCGAAGCCGCCAACAGCGTCGGTGCCGAACTGGCCGGCGCCGTGCCGGTACGTGGTGCCTTCGGTGCCTCGGTCGGTGCCGGCCTGAATGCGCAACAGATGATCGCTGCGCCGCGCAAGGCCTACGTGCTGCTGAACACCGAAGTCGAGTTCGACAGCTACAACCCGCACGCCGCCGTCGCCGCGATGAAATCGGCCGAGACGGTGATTGCACTGACGGCATTCAAGGCCGAAGGTCTGCTCGATTACGCCGACGTGCTGCTGCCGATCGCGCCGTTCTCCGAGACCGCCGGTTCCTTCGTCAACATGGAAGGCCGCCTGCAGACCTTCAACGGCGTGGTGCGCCCGCTGGGCGAAGCGCGTCCGGCCTGGAAGGTGCTGCGCGTGCTGGGCAACATGCTCGGCCTGTCCGGCTTCGAGTACACCAGTGTCGAAGAAGTGCGTGCCGAATGGCAGGGCAAGGGCGACATCGCCGCCAGCCTGAACAACGCGCTGAGCACGGTTGCGGCCAACGTGCAGCCTGCTGCCGGGCTGGTCCGTATCGGCGAAGTGCCGCTGTACCAGGCTGATGCCATCTGCCGCCGCGCCCCGTCGCTGCAGGCGACCCGTGCCGCGGCCACGCCGGTGGCCCGTGCCGCGCAGAGCGTGCTGGATGCCGCCGGCGTACAGTCTGGCAGCCGTGTCGTGCTGCAGCAGGGCGCGGCCCAGGCGCGCGTGGTGATCGAGGCCGATGCCACGCTGCCGGCAGGTGTCGTGCGTCTGGCGACCGCGCATCCGACGACTGTCGCCCTGGGCGGCATGTTCGACCCGATCGAGATCAAGCAGGGGTAAATGATGGAGTTCTTGCAAGGCATTCTTGGCAATGAAGCGGGGCTCACGGTGTGGACCCTGCTGAAGATCGTCGCCATTGTGGCGCCGATGATGATCGCGGTGGCCTACCTCACGTTGGCCGAGCGCAAGGTGATCGGCTACATGCAGGTCCGTATCGGCCCGAACCGGGTCGGCTACTACGGTCTGCTGCAACCGCTGGCCGACGGCCTCAAGCTGCTGATGAAGGAGATCATTCTCCCGACCCAGTCCAGCAAGGGCCTGTTCCTGCTGGCGCCGGTGCTGTCGATCGGCCCGGCGCTGGCGGCGTGGGCGGTGATTCCGTTCACCGACAAGCTGGTGCTGGCCAATACCAACGCCTCGCTGCTGTTCATCATGGCCATCACCTCGATGGGCGTGTACGGCGTGATCATCGCCGGTTGGGCCGCCAACTCGAAGTACTCGTTCCTGGGCGCGCTGCGTTCGGCGGCACAGATCGTGTCGTACGAAATCGCCATGGGTTTTGCCCTGGTCGGCGTGCTGATGGTCAGCGGCAGCCTGAATCTGGTCGACATCGTCAACCAGCAAGGGCAGGGCATGGCCGGTGGCTCCGCGCTGTCGTGGAACTGGCTGCCGCTGTTCCCGCTGTTCATCGTCTACCTGATCTCCGGCGTGGCCGAGACCAACCGTGCCCCGTTCGACGTGGCCGAGGGTGAGTCCGAGATCGTGGCTGGCTTCCACGTGGAATACTCCGGCATGACCTTTGCCGTGTTCTTCCTCGCCGAATACGCCAACATGATCCTGATCGCCGCGATGACCTCGCTGATGTTCCTCGGCGGTTGGCTGTCGCCGTTCCCGGCATCGTGGGGCGTGTTGGGCGCATCCGGTTTCGTCTGGATGGCGTTGAAGATGTCGCTGGTACTGTTCTGCTTCCTGTGGTTCCGCGCGACCTTCCCGCGTTACCGCTACGACCAGATCATGCGTCTGGGTTGGAAAGTGTTCATTCCGGTCACGCTGGTCTGGGTGTTTGTCGTCGGCGTGTGGATGATGAGCCCGTTGACGCTCTGGAACTGATACGGCTTAGGTGAAGAGCATGGATACGATTCGCAATTTTTTCAAAACGTTCTTGCTGGTAGAACTGGTGCAGGGCCTGATGTTGACCGGCCGTCACTTCTTCGCACGCAAGATTACCGTGCAGTTCCCGGAAGAGAAGACGCCGCTGTCGCCGCGTTTCCGCGGCCTGCACGCCCAGCGTCGCTACGCCAACGGCGAAGAGCGCTGCATCGCCTGCAAACTGTGCGAAGCGGTGTGCCCGGCGATGGCGATCACCATCGAGTCGGAGCAGCGTGACGACGGCACACGCCGCACGTCGCGCTACGACATCGATCTGACCAAGTGCATCTTCTGCGGTTTCTGCGAAGAAGCCTGTCCGGTGGATGCCATCGTGGAAACCCACATTTTCGAGTATCACGGCGAAAAGCGTGGCGACCTCTACTACACCAAGCCCATGCTGCTGGCCATCGGTGACAAGTACGAGTCCGAGATTGCCGCCCGCAAGGCGGCTGATGCCAAGTACCGCTAAGGGGGTGTGATGAGTTTTGCAACCGTCGTTTTTTATGTGCTGTCGGCGATCCTGATTTTCGCCGGGCTCCGTGTCATCACGGCCAAGAAGCCGGTGCACGCCGCGCTGTACCTGGTGCTGGCGTTCTTCACCAGCGCCGGTCACTGGCTGCTGCTGGAGTCGGAGTTCCTCGCCATTTCGCTGGTGCTGGTCTATGTCGGCGCGGTGATGGTGCTGTTCCTGTTCGTGGTGATGATGCTGGACGTCAACTTCGAGAAGCTGCGTGAGGGCTTCTGGAAGAACGCGCCGCTGGCCGGCACCGTGGGTCTGATCATGGTCGGCGAGATGGTGCTGATCCTGATGAGCCCGGAAGCCCGCCTCGGCAGCTACCAGAGCGCCGCACCGCTGGCCGCCGACGCCAGCAACATCCGCGAACTGGGCCGCCTGATCTATACCACCTACCTGTGGCCGTTCGAGCTGGCCGCCGTGGTGCTGCTGGTCGGCATGGTGGCCGCCATCGCGCTGACCATGCGCCAGCGCAAGGACACCAAGTACATCAACCCGGGCGACCAGGTCTCCGTGCGTCGCGACGACCGCGTCCGCTTGGTGAAGATGGCTGCCGTAAAACGTTCGGAACCGGCTGTCGAAGCCGAGTCCGCTGATCAACAGGCCTGACGGCCGAACAACATAAGGGAGGAAACGTGCTGACGCTGACTCACTTCCTGGTGCTGGCCGCAATCCTGTTTGCTATCAGTGTGCTGGGCATCTTTCTGAACAGGAAGAACGTAATCGTTCTCCTGATGGCTATCGAGCTGATGCTGCTCGCGGTGAATTTCAACTTCATCGCGTTCTCGCATTACCTGTCGGATACGGCAGGGCAGATTTTCGTCTTCTTCATCCTGACCGTGGCGGCCGCTGAGTCCGCCATCGGTCTGGCGATTCTGGTGGTGCTGTTCCGCAATCTGCAGACCATCAACGTCGAAGACTTGGGCAGCCTCAAAGGCTAAGGCAAACCGGATACCAAACTACAAAGCACAAAGCATGGATATGAAAAGCTTATACCTGCTGATTGCCCTGGCGCCGCTGGCCGGGTCTCTCATCGCGGGCTTGTTTGGATGGGCCATCGGACGTCGTGCCTCACACGTCGTGACCATTCTGGGGGTGGCGGTCTCGGCGGCCTTGTCGCTCAAGGTGCTGTCCGGCTTCGTCACCGGACAGGCGGAAGTCTTCAACGGGCCGGTGTACACCTGGCTGACGGTGGGCGGTCATGAGTACTCGGTCGGCTTCCTGGTGGATTCGCTCTCGGCGCTGATGCTGGTGGTGGTGACCAGCGTGTCGCTGATGGTGCATATCTACACCATCGGCTACATGCAGGAGGACCCGGGCTATCAGCGCTTCTTCAGCTACATTTCGCTGTTTACCTTCTCGATGCTGATGCTGGTGATGAGCAACAACTTCATCCAGCTGTTCTTCGGTTGGGAAGCGGTGGGCCTGGTGTCCTACCTGCTGATCGGCTTCTGGTTCAAGCGTCCGACCGCGATCTTCGCCAACCTGAAGGCCTTCCTGGTCAACCGAGTCGGCGACTTCGGCTTCCTGCTGGGGATCGGCCTGGTGCTGGCCTACTTCGGCGGTTCGCTGGACTACGCCGACGTGTTCGCCGCCGCTCCGGCGCTGGCCGACAAGACCATCCAGATCATCCCGGGCGTCGAATGGTCGCTGATGACGGCCACCTGCATCCTGCTGTTCATCGGCGCGATGGGTAAATCGGCGCAGTTCCCGCTGCATGTATGGCTGCCGGACTCGATGGAAGGCCCGACCCCGGTTTCCGCGCTGATCCACGCCGCCACCATGGTGACTGCCGGCCTGTTCATGGTGTCGCGCATGAGCCCGCTGTTCGAACTGTCCGACGTGGCGCTGAATTTCATCATGATTTCCGGCACCATCACCGCGCTGTTCATGGGCTTCCTCGGCGTGATCCAGAATGACGTCAAGCGCGTGATCGCTTACTCCACGCTGTCGCAGCTGGGTTACATGACCGTGGCGCTGGGCGCTTCGGCCTATTCGTTGGCGATGTTCCACGTGATGACGCACGCCTGCTGCAAGGCGCTGCTGTTCCTCGGCGCCGGTTCGGTGATCATGGGCATGCACCACGATCAGGACATGCGCAATATGGGCGGCCTGCGCAAGTACATGCCGATCACCTGGATCACCTCGCTGATTGGCTCGCTGGCGCTGATCGGCACGCCGCTGTTCTCGGGGTTCTACTCGAAGGATTCGATCATCGAGGCGGTGCACGCGTCCAGCCTGCCGTTCGCCGGCGTGGCTTACTGGGCCTTGGTCATCGGCGTGTTCGTGACGGCGTTCTACTCGTTCCGTTTGTACTTCCTGGTGTTCCACGGCAAGGAACGCTGGATGGAGAACCATGGCGCGCATCACGGTCATGAGGGCGATCACGAAGACGAGGAGCCGACCGCGGACCATCACCACGGCCTGGGCCCGAACGACAAGCCGCACGAGTCGCCGTGGGTGGTGACGCTGCCGCTGGTGCTGCTGGCGATTCCGTCCCTGGCGGTCGGTTACTTCGCGATCGAACCGCTGCTGTACGGCGGCTTCTTCAAGGACGTGATCATCGTCAATCACCACGCGCATCCGGCGATGGAAGAGCTGGCGCACGAATTCCACGGCGCCGGCGCGATGGCGGTGCATGCGCTGACCACGCTGCCGTTCTGGCTGGCGCTAGGTGGTGTGGCAACGGCCTGGTTCTTCTACATGAAGGCCCCGCACATCCCGGCCGCGATCAAGCAGAAATTCGCCGTGATCGACCGCGTGCTCGAGAACAAGTACTACATGGACGATCTGTACTTCAACCTGTTCGCCAAGGGCTCGCGCGCGCTCGGCACCCTGTTCTGGAAAGTGGGTGACATGTTGCTGATCGACGGCCTGATGGTAAACGGGACGGCCAAGCTGGTTGGCGTGTTCTCCCGCCTGACCCGCAAGTTGCAGACCGGCTTCATCTACAGCTACGCCGCCTCCATGATCATCGGCGTGCTGGGGCTGATGACCCTGTGGTTTGCCGGGATCATCCTGCGCTGATAGGTCGATACACTGGAATTGAATAACAACTTAGGTTTTGACTATGTTCACTAATCTGTTAAGTCTGGTGATCTGGACACCGATCGTGGCCGGATTGCTGGTGCTGGCAACGGGAGGGGACCAGCGCGCGCCGCTGGCCCGTTGGCTGGCCCTGGTCGGGGCGCTGGCCGGCTTCCTGGTGTCGTTGCCGCTCTATACCGGCTTCAACGACCTGAACGGCGGCATGCAGTTCGAAGAAATGCGGCCGTGGATCGAGGCGCTGAACATCAACTACCACCTCGGCGCGGACGGCATCTCGATGCTGTTCATCGTGCTCAACAGCTTCACCACGCTGATGGTGGTGCTGGCGGGCTGGGAAGTGATCGAGAAGCGCGTGGCGCAGTACATGGCGGCCTTCCTAATCATGTCGGGCCTGATCAACGGCTCGTTCGCCGCGCTCGACGCGATGCTGTTCTACGTGTTCTTCGAGGCGATGCTGATCCCGATGTACCTGATCATCGGTGTCTGGGGCGGTCCGCGCCGCGTGTACGCGTCGGTGAAGTTTTTCCTGTACACCCTGCTCGGCTCGCTGTTGATGCTGGTGGCATTCATCTACATGTACTTCCACGCCGGCAAGACCTTCGAGATCCTGGCCTTCCACGACATGAAGATCGCGCTGGGCGTGCAGCTCTTGCTGTTCGTCGCCTTCTTCCTGTCGTTCGCGGTGAAGGTGCCGATGTGGCCGGTGCACACCTGGTTGCCGGATGCGCACGTCGAGGCCCCGACCGGCGGCTCGATGGTACTGGCGGCGATTACGCTGAAGCTGGGTGCCTACGGCTTCCTGCGGTTTGCCCTGCCGATCCTGCCGGACGCTTCGCGTGAGCTGGCCTGGGTGATGGTGGCGCTGTCGCTGGTGGCGGTGGTGTACATCGGCCTGGTGGCGCTGGTGCAGTCCGACATGAAGAAGCTGGTGGCCTATTCGTCGATCTCGCACATGGGCTTCGTGACCCTGGGCATGTTCATGTTCCTCGGCAGTAACCTGAACCAGTGGGCGGTCGAAGGCGCGCTGGTGCAGATGGTGTCGCACGGCTTCGTGTCGGCGGCGATGTTCTTCTGCATCGGCGTGATGTACGACCGTCTGCATAGCCGCAACATCGCCGACTACGGCGGCGTGGCCAACAAGATGCCGATCTTCGCCGCCTTCATGATGCTGTTCGGCATGGCCAACTCCGGCCTGCCGGCGACGTCCGGCTTCGTCGGCGAGTTCATGGTGATCATGGGGGCGGTGCAGGTGAACTTCTGGTTCGCCGCGCTGGCCGCCACCACGCTGATCTTCGGTGCCGCCTACACGCTGTGGATGTACAAGCGGGTGATCTTCGGCGACGTGGGTAACGGCCACGTCACTGAGATGAAGGACGTCAACAAGCGCGAGTTCCTGGTGCTGGCCATTCTGGCTGTCACCGTACTGGGCATGGGTCTCTACCCGCAGGCCTTCGTCTCGAAGATGCACCTGTCGGTGAACGACCTGATCGCGCATGTAGCGCAAAGCAAGCTGTAAGGCCACAAGGAAACCACAATGAATTGGGCTGATTTGAACCTGGTGCCGGCATTGCCCGAGATCTTCCTGATCTCGGCACTGTCCGTCATTCTGTTGCTCGATCTGTTTATTTCGGACGCCAGACGGGGCATTACCTACGGCCTCAGCCTGCTGACCCTGGCCGGCACCGCCGCGCTGCAGGTGTATACGTTCGAGCCGTACGCGCAGTACACGCTGTCCAACATGTTCGTCGCCGACCCGCTGGCTTCGCTGGTGAAGCTGGCGATGTACGGGGCTACCGCGATCATCCTGGTGTACTCGCGCCAGTACACCGCCGACCGCGACATGTACAAGGGCGAGTACTTCACGCTGGCACTGTTCGCGCTGTTCGGCATGAACGTGATGGTCTCCGCCAGCCACTTCCTGTCGCTGTACATGGGGCTGGAACTGTTGTCGCTGTCGTTGTACGCGCTGATCGCGCTGCAGCGCGACTCGGTGCCGGCGACCGAAGCGGCGATGAAGTACTTCGTGCTGGGTGCGCTGGCCTCCGGCCTGCTGCTGTACGGCATGTCGATGGTGTACGGCGCGACCGGCACGCTGGAAATCGCCGCCATCGCCAAGGCCATCCACGGCGGTTCGGCCAACCAGTTGCTGCTGGTGTTCGGCCTGGTATTCCTGGTGGCCGGCCTCGCCTTCAAGCTGGGCGCGGTACCGTTCCATATGTGGATCCCTGACGTGTACCAGGGCTCGCCGACCGCGATCACGCTGATGATCGGTGCCGCGCCGAAGCTGGCCGCCTTCGTCTTCATCTTCCGCATCCTGGTGCAGGGGCTGGACGGCCTGACCGGCGACTGGCAGAGCATGCTGGCGATCATGGCCGTGCTGTCGATGGCAATCGGTAACATCACCGCCATCGCCCAGACCAACCTCAAGCGCATGCTGGCCTATTCGACCATCTCGCACATGGGCTTCCTGCTCTTGGGCCTGTTGGCCGGCAACGAGCAGGGCTACTCCTCCGCGCTGTTCTACGTCATCACCTACGTGCTGACCACGCTGGCCGCCTTCGGCATCATCCTGGCGCTGTCGCGCGCGGGCTTCGAGTGCGACAAGCTGGATGATCTGAAGGGCCTGAACAGCCGCAACAGCTGGTACGCTGCACTGATGCTGCTGGCGATGTTCTCGCTGGCCGGGATTCCGCCGCTGGTCGGTTTCTACGCCAAGTTCGCGGTGATCAAGGCCATTGTCGATATCGGCCTGGTGCCGCTGGCGGTGTTCGCGGTGGTGATGTCGCTGATCGGTGCCTTCTACTACCTGCGCGTGGTCAAGAACATGTACTTCGACGAGGTGCAGGACAGCAGCCCGATCAGCGTGCCTGGCGACATGCAGCTGGTGCTGTCGCTGAACGCGTTGGCTCTGCTGGTGCTGGGCGTGGTACCGGAACGTCTGATCGAGATCTGTATCGAAGCGATGAAGCAGTCGCTGACCGTACTGTAAGGAGTCGCCGTGGAGAGCAGTGTCGCCACCCTGTTGATCGTTGCCGTCATCGCGGCCAATCTGCCGTTTTTCATGCCGCGCGTCGCCGGCGTGATCCGGGTGGAGTCCAAGCATGCCGGCTGGCGACTGCTGGAGCTGGTGGTGCTGTTCTTCCTGGTCGGTCTACTGGCGCGTTTTCTGGAAGGGCGCCAGATGCCGGTGCACAGCCAGAACTGGCAGTTCTACGCGACCACCGCTGCGTTGTTCCTGGTGTTTGCCTTCCCGGGCTTCGTCTACCGCTATTTCTGGAAGCTGCGCCGCCACTGAGCGACGAGTTGTCTCCGATAAAAACCCGACTGCTTGCAGTCGGGTTTTTCGTTTCCGGGAGCCGGACCGGGAGGGGGAGAGCGAGCCTTGGCTCCCATGGCGGCCGATGGTTCGTTTGGCGCGATGGGCGGTACTGTGCTGTCTATGGCCGGGCGGCGGGTGAAGTGGGGACCGCGCGCCGGCGACAAAAAAGCCGACCGTGGAGGTCGGCTTGGGCCTTGATGGCTGGGGAGGATCAGTAGAAGCGCGGCTGGCCCGGCGGGCGGGTCTTGAAGCGCTTGTGCAGCCAGAAGTACTGGTCGGGCATCTCGCGGATGCGCTCCTCAAGAAAGGCGTTCATGCGGCGGGTGTCGGCCTCGACGTCGTCGGTCGGGTAGTTGTCCCATGGGGGGTAGTATTCCAGTTCGAAGCGGTCGCCGACACGGCGCGCGATGACCGGCACCACGTGCGCCTTGGATAGCTTGGCGATGCGCGACAGCCCGGGAATGGTGGCGGCGTCGGTGTCGAAGAATTTCACGAAGATCGAATCGCGCGGGCCGAAGTCCTGGTCCGGCAGGTAGAGAAAGGGGGCGTGATCCTGGCGCATCGCCTTGATGATCGAGCGCAGGCTCTCCTGGCGCGACACGATGTAGACGTTGTCGTAACGCTGGCGTCCGCGGTAGATCTGCGCGTCGAGCACCGGATTCTTCTGGTGCGAGTAGACGCTGACCAGCGGGATGTCCTGGTTCATGCGGTAGGCGCCCATCTCGAAGGCGACGAAATGCGGGTAGAACAGGATGACGTCCTCGCCCTGCGCCCGCAGGTCGGTGACGTAGTGCAGGTTCTTTACCGTCACCAGTTTGCGGATGCGCTCGGCCGAACTCCACCAGCACACGCCGTATTCCAGCGCGAGCCGGATCATGTGGCGGAAGTTGCGGCGGATCAGCCGCTTGCGCTCGGCCAGCGACATGTCGGGAAAGCACAGCCGCAGATTGATCAGGCCAACCCGGCGCCGTTCGCGCGCCAGGGCGTAGGCGAGACTGCCGAGCAGCCAGGCGAGCGCGCCGATGAGCCTCATCGGCAACAGGCGGATCAGCCACAGCAGGGAAAAAACGATCTTCATTATTGCTTCTTATCCTTGTTGCGGGGTGGGTCGGCTGACGCCGGCCGGGCATTTGTAACGGTTGTAACTCCACAGGTACTGGGCGGGGTGGCGGCGGATCAGGGTCTCGACGGCGCGGTTGAGCGTGGCGGCGTCCTGTTCCTTGTCGCCGCTGAAGGCTTCCGGCAGCGGTTCGATGTGTACGGCGAAACCGGCCCCCTTGGGCAGGCGCTCGCCGGTGAACAGCAGCACCTCGACACCGGAGAGCTGCGCCAGGCGCGGCACCAGCGTCATGGTGTAGGCGGGTTGGCCGAAGAACGGTGCCCATACCCCTTCGCCGTTGCCCGGCACCTGGTCGGGCAGGATGATGGTGGCCTCGCCGGATTTCAGCGCCTTCATCAGCACGCGCACCCCGGCACCGGTAGCCGGCGCGGTCTTGCCCTTGCCGCGGCTGCGTCCGGCCTGCATCACCGGTTCCAGCCAGGCGAGCCGGGGCGGGCGGTACATGGCGGTGAGCGGGAACGGCAGGCGTGAGCTGATGTAGCGCCCGGCGATGTCGTAGCTGCCCAGGTGCGGCGTGACGAAGACGATGCCGTGGCCGGCGGCGAGCGCCGCCTCGACGTGTTCCCAGCCGCTGCAGTGGCGCACCATGGCGGCGATATCGTCTGGCTCGCGGCACCAGGCGATGGCCAGTTCCAGTGCTCCCTTACCGGTTTCTGCGGCGGACTGTTTGACTAAGTCTTGGAAAACCTGATAACTTTTGCCGATTTGACTTGACCTAAGATTCTCCTCCAGTCTCGCCGCGAAGCGGGGGGACAGATGATAGGTAAGCCGTCCCAGGCAGGCCCCCAGCCCCTGCAGCCACGCCAGTGGCAGCCGCGCGAGGAGGGAGAGCAGAAAATGGACCAACGTTGCCATGACGGGTTCAAAATGAAAAGTGGAATCGGCCTATTTTATCATCCTTCAGTTTTAGGCTTTCTCCGGGAATGAAAAATCAATGAGCGAATACCTGTTTACTTCCGAATCGGTGTCCGAAGGACATCCGGACAAAGTAGCCGACCAGATTTCCGACGCCATCCTCGACGCCATCCTGCGTGAGGACAAGCATGCCCGCGTCGCCGCTGAGACGCTGGTGAACACCGGCCTGGTGGTGCTGGCCGGCGAGATCACCACTACCGCCAACGTCGACTACATCAAGATCGCGCGCGACGCCATCAAGCGCATCGGCTACGACAACGCTGACATGGGCTTCGACTACCGCGGTTGCGCCGTCCTGGTCGGCTACGACAAGCAGTCGCCCGATATCGCCCAGGGTGTGAACGAGGGTGAGGGGATGGATCTGGACCAGGGCGCCGGTGACCAGGGCCTGATGTTCGGCTACGCTTGCGACGAGACCCCGACCCTGATGCCGTTCCCGATCTACTACGCGCACCGCCTGGTGCAGCGTCAGGCCGAACTGCGCAAGGACGGCCGTCTGCCGTGGCTGCGTCCGGACGCCAAGAGCCAGATCACCTGCGTCTACGATAGCGAAACCGGCCTGCCCAAGCGCATCGACACCGTGGTGCTGTCCACCCAGCACGCGCCGGACATCGACCACAAGACGCTGACCGAGGCGGTGATCGAGGACATCATCAAGCCGGTGCTGCCGCCGGAGATGCTGACCGCGGAGACCCGCTTCCTGATCAACCCGACCGGCCGCTTCGTTATCGGCGGTCCGCAGGGCGACTGCGGCCTGACCGGGCGCAAGATCATCGTCGACACCTACGGCGGTGCCGCGCCGCACGGCGGTGGCGCGTTCTCCGGCAAGGACCCGTCCAAGGTGGACCGTTCGGCCGCCTACGCCGGCCGTTACGTGGCCAAGAACATCGTCGCCGCCGGGCTGGCGCGCCAGTGCCAGATCCAGGTGAGCTACGCCATCGGCGTGGCGCAGCCGACCTCGATCTCGGTCGATACCTTCGGCACCAACGTGGTTCCGAACGAGCTGATCGTCGAACTGGTCAAGCAGCACTTCGACCTGCGTCCGAAAGGCATCATCAAGGAGCTCGACCTGCTGCGCCCGATCTACAGCAAGACCGCCGCCTACGGCCACTTCGGCCGCGAAGAGCCGGAATTCAGCTGGGAGCGCACCGACAAGGTGGAAGCGCTGCGCGCCGCCGCCGGGCTGTAATCTTCCTGCCGTTCATTTCCCAGCAAGCGGGCCCTGTGCCCGCTTTTTTCATGCGCGACAGCCGGCGGACGCGAAAAGGTTGGTCGAAGCCCCTCGAGATGGAGTGTGGTTTCGTTGCCGCAGCCGTGCCCGGCGGCTGTTCTGCCAAGTGACTTTGCGGGTACAATGCCGGGCTAGACCGAGGAGCGCTGCGAGAGGGTGTTACCTCCCAGGCTCGGTTACCGCATCAACGGCGCTCACCCTCATAACCCCGTGCCGGACGGGTTTGCGGGTGAGCCGCATCCCACCGGCCACATCGTGGAGTTCTTGATGAACGCTGTGGCTGATACCTTTACCGATTTCTACGTTGCCGACATGGCGCAGGCCGGCTGGGGCCGCAAGGAACTGGCGATTGCCGAGACCGAAATGCCCGGCCTGATGGCGCGGCGCGCCGAGTATGGCGACAGCAAGCCGCTCAAGGGCGCCCGCATTGCCGGTTCGCTGCACATGACGATCCAGACCGGCGTGCTGATCGAGACGCTGGTGGCGCTGGGCGCCGACGTGCGCTGGGCCTCGTGCAACATCTTCTCGACCCAGGACCACGCTGCCGCCGCCATCGCCGCCGCCAACATCCCGGTGTTCGCCTTCAAGGGCGAGTCGCTCGACGAGTACTGGGAGTTCTCGCACAAGATCTTCGAATGGCCGGAAAACGAGCCGGCCAACATGATCCTCGACGACGGTGGCGACGCCACGCTGCTGCTGATGCTGGGCGCACGCGCCGAGAGCGACCGCTCGCTGATCGCGAAGCCTTCCAACGAGGAAGAAGTGGCGCTGTACGCCGCCATCGCCCGTTACCTGAAACGGGACGCCAACTGGTACTCCAAGCGCCTTGCGCACATCAAGGGCGTGACCGAGGAAACCACCACCGGCGTGCATCGCCTGTACCAGTTGCAGAAGGAAGGTCGTCTGCCGTTCCCGGCGTTCAACGTCAACGACTCGGTGACCAAGTCCAAGTTCGACAACCTGTACGGTTGCCGCGAATCGCTGGTGGACGGCATCAAGCGCGCCACCGACGTGATGATCGCCGGCAAGATCGCCGTGGTGCTGGGCTACGGCGACGTGGGCAAGGGCTGCGCGCAATCCCTGCGCGGCCTCGGCGCTACTGTGTGGGTGACCGAGATCGACCCGATCTGCGCGCTGCAGGCGGCGATGGAAGGCTACCGCGTGGTGACCATGGACGACGTGTGCAACCAGGGTGACATCTTCGTCACCACCACCGGCAACGTCGGCGTGATCACCCACGAGCACCTGGTCAAGATGCGCAACAATGCCATCGTCTGCAACATCGGCCACTTCGACAGTGAGATCGAAGTCGCCAGCTTGCGCCAGTACCAGTGGGAGAACATCAAGCCGCAGGTTGACCACATCATCTTCCCGGATGGCCGCCGCATCATCCTGCTGGCCGAAGGCCGCCTGGTCAACCTCGGCTGCGCCACCGGCCACCCGAGCTTCGTGATGTCCAACAGCTTCACCAACCAGGTGCTGGCGCAGATGGAAATCTTCCAGCACGGCGACAAGTACGGCAAGGAAGTGTACGTGCTGCCGAAACACCTGGACGAGAAGGTGGCGCGCCTGCATCTGGAGCGCATCGGCGTCAAGCTGACCGAGCTGTCCGATGCCCAGGCCACCTACATCAGCGTGCCGAAGGAAGGCCCATATAAGCCGGCTCACTATCGTTATTGATTTTTGAGTCGAGAGAGGCGGACAGGGCAGGCTAGAATGCTTTGTCCGCTTTTTCATGCCCGCCGGCTCACGACGGGCGGCAATACTATCCGGGAATAACGACCGCTTCGGCCAAGCTCGGCACGTGGCGGCGACAGAGAGCAGATCATGAGCACCAAGCCGCGTACCTTCAGTTTCGAGTTTTTCCCGCCCAAGACGGCGGAAAGCATCGCCAAGCTGCGCACCACGCGTCAGCAGCTGGCGCAATTCAAGCCCGAGTTCTTCTCCGTCACCTTCGGCGCCGGCGGTACCACGCGCGAGGGTACGCTGGCCACGGTGCTGGAAATCCGCAACGAGGGCTACGCTGCCGCACCGCACCTGTCGTGCATCGGCTCCACCCGCGACAACATCCGTGCCATCCTCAACGAGTACAAGAGCCACGGCATCCGCCACATCGTGGCGCTGCGCGGTGATCTGCCGTCCGGCATGGGCGAGGCCGGCGAGTTCCGTTACGCCAACGAGCTGGTGGGCTTCATCCGCGCCGAACACGGCGACCATTTCCACATCGAGGTGGCGGCCTACCCGGAATTCCACCCGCAGGCGCGCTCGGCCGAGGACGACCTCAACAACTTCGTGCGCAAGGTGCAGGCCGGCGCCAACTCGGCGATGACCCAGTACTTCTTCAACGCCGACGCCTACTTCCGCTTCGTCGACGAGGTGCAGGCGCGTGGCGTGGATATCCCGATCGTGCCGGGCATCATGCCGATCGCCAACTTCGGCCAGCTATGCCGCTTCTCTGATATGTGCGGCGCCGAAGTGCCGCGCTGGCTGCGCCTCAGGATGCAGTCCTACTACGACGATACCGCCTCGATCCGCGCGCTCGGCCTCGACGTGATCACCGAGCTGTGCGACCGCCTGCTGACGGGCGGTGCCCCCGGCCTGCATTTCTATACGCTGAACCAGGCCGGCATCGTCTCCACCATCTGGCAGCGCTTGGGTCTGTAACGGCGTTTGCTTGCGCAATGAAAAGCACCGTCGCCCTTTGCCGGGCGACGGTGCTTTTTTTACGGCCAGTTCCTATTCCGCTGCCGATGGGGAGGGCGTGAGTTTGTCTGGTTCACTGCAAACCGCGGATCAGCCGCCTTTCAGATGCTCGAGCGGCAGGGCGGCGGTGCGCTTGAATTCCTTGAGCACGAAGCTCGACTTGACGTCCTGGATGCCGGGCTGTTGCAGCAGCTGGTCCATCACAAAGCGCGAGAAGTGCTCCATGTCCTCGAAATAGACCTGCAGCAGGTAGTCCATCTCGCCGGTCATGGCGTAGCAGTTGATGACCTCCGGCCAGCGCTGCACGGCGTCGATGAACAGGTCCAGGTTGCCGCGTTTCTCCAGCATGACGCGCACGAAGGCCTGCAGGCCCAGCCCGATGCGCGCCGGGTCGAGCAGCGCCACGTACTGGCGGATGACGCCGGACTCTTCCAGCTGCTTGAGCCGGCGCAGGCAGGGCGAGGGGGAGAGCGCGATGCGCTCGGCCAACTCCACATTGCTCAGACGGCCGTTTAGCTGGAGTTCGGCCAGGATTCTCAGATCTGTCTTGTCTAGTGTGATATCTGGCATTTTGTTCTCGTATTTTTGCGTAAGAGTAAAATTTTATTTTAGTTATTAGTAATTTTTGGGTTTCTTTGCAAGGAAATTGCGAAGCAAATTGCCTAAAATAAGCCTGGAAGCATGCTGCATTTTACACAGTGGCGTCAGACCGCTGCAGATTGTTTACCCAGGAGATAACGCCATGTACACCGCCGAAGCGGCGCGTGAGCGCGCGGACATGCAGTTGTCCGCACTGCCGACCGAACTGGACATCCATCGGGCCGCGGTGCCGGAATATACCGATATCGAGCACCACACCTGGGCCACGCTGCTGGCCAATCAGGCCGCGGTGCTGCCGGGCCGGGCCTGCAGCGAGTTCCTGGCCGGACTGGCCATGATCGACTTTCCCCAGGAACGTATCCCTCACCTGGCCGACATCAGCGACCGCATCGAGGCCACCACCGGTTGGCGCCTGACGCGGGTCGACGGCATCGTGCCGGACAAGGAGTTCTTCGAGCTGTTGGCGCAGCGCATCTTCCCGTCCACCGACTTCATCCGCAAGCCCGAGGAGATCGGCTATACCCCGGCGCCGGACATGTTCCACGACCTGCTGGGCCACGCACCGCTGCTCTCCAACCCGCGCTTCGCCTCGTTCTTCGAGCGCTTCGGCCGCGCCGGCGTCAAGGCCTTCGAGAGCGAGCACCCCGGCCGCGTCTGGCTGCCGCGCATCTACTGGTACACCGTGGAGTTCGGGCTGATCCGCAATCCGGAAGGGCTGCGCATCTACGGCGCCGGCATCATGTCGTCGCCCAACGAGGTGCTGTACAGCCTGTCGGACAAGACGCGCAAGGTCGACTTCGATATCGACCTGATCGCCGAGACGGCGTACGACATCTGGCACATGCAGGAGCAGCTGTTCGTGATCGACAGCTTCGACCAGCTGGAAAACGAATTCGCGCACTGGACCGGACAGCACGGTCTGGCCTGAGATTTACCGATTGTCCCACACCCACCAGGACGGCCCCGGTAGAGGGCTCCCTACAGTAATACAGAGGAGAAACGAATGAAGATGGAAACCATGCTCGGCAATCCGCTCGCCACCGACGGCTTTGAGTTCGTCGAGTTCACCGCGCCGCAGGAGCAGGAACTGGAGCACCTGCGCCAGCTGTTCCTGTCGCTGGGCTTTACCGAGATCGCCCGCCACCGCAGCAAGAACGTGCGGCTGTTCCGTCAGGGCGACATCAACTTCATTCTGAACGGCGAGCGCAGCCAGCCGGCCAGCGAATTCGGCAAGGTGCACGGGCCGTCGGCCTGCGCCATGGCTTGGCGCGTGAAAGACGCGGCCAAGGCCTACGACTACGCGCTGGCGCACGGCGGCGACCCGTACGAACGCCCGATCGGCTGCATGGAGCTGAACATCCCGGCGATCGAGGGCATCGGCGGTTCGGCCTTGTACTTTGTCGA
>JACPUY010000280.1 GCA_016192025.1 Pseudogulbenkiania sp.
CGATGAGGATATCGATCAAGACCCGTACCTTGCGCGAGGGAAACGCGCCCGGCGGGCGCACCACGAACATGCCGGCTTCGGGGGGCTGGTAGTCGGCCAGCAGCGGGACAAGATCGCCCGCCGCGATATGTGCTTCGATCAGAAAATCCGGCAGTGCGGCCACCCCTACGCCGGCCAAGGCCGCTGCCAGTACGGCCTCCCCGTTGTCGGCGGTAAAACGCCCGTGTGGTCGTATGGTGATGATCCTGCCCCGATCCTTGATCGGCCAGACTTCCCCCTTCTTCGCCACCGCCTGGTGATGTGCCAAATCCTCCAATGTCCGCGGTGTTCCATGCATCGCGAGATAAGCAGGACTGGCGACGAGCCTTCCCCGGAAGGCACAGATCCGTCGAGCGACGAGGCTCGAATCTGGCAGGATGCCAAGCCGTATCGCGCAATCGAAACCTTCACCGACGAGGTCGACGAAGCGATCGCTGTAGGACATGTCCAGATGCAGCAAGGGGTGGCGAAGGGCGAGTTCGGCGAATACGGGAGTCAGCCGGGTTACGCCGAATGACAGGGGGGCGGCGATGTGGAGCCGCCCGCGCACTTCGCCTTCAGGCGAGAGCGTTTCCTGTGCGGCCTCCAGCTCGGCGATAACACGCATGGCGTGCTCACGGAAGGTTGCACCGGCTGCGGTGAGTGCCGAGCCCCGCGTGGTGCGGGAGAGCAGTTGGACGCCCAGGGCTTCCTCCAGCCGGGCCAGTCGGCGGCTCACGATCGACTTGGACAATCCCAGTCGGCGCGCGCCCGGAGCAACACCGCCCGCATCCGCCACCACAACGAAGGTCCGTAGGTCTTCCAAATCCATAGCGTTCCTCTTTGAGCAACTCTTTGGCCACTGTTGTATGTCTAGTGGGCCGAGTACGGGAACGATAGCATGTCACGTGTTCAATAAATCACTTGGAGTCTCAACATGATGCGTGACGCTTCGATCACGGCCGTCGGCCGTGTTTTGCTCGCCGCTTTGTTTCTCATCAGCGGCCTGTCCAAACTCGGTGCGGCTGCGGCCACCACGACCTACATCGCCTCGGCTGGCTTGCCGCTTCCCACCTTGGTTTATATCATCACGCTGCTGGTCGAGATCGGCGGTGGGTTGCTGCTGCTGGTTGGGTTCCAGGCGCGACCGGTGGCCGTGGTGCTCGCACTCTTCACCGTGGCGGCCGCGGTCCTCTTTCACCACAACTTTGCCGATCAGAACCAGGCGATCCATTTCATCAAAAACTTCGCGATCGCGGGTGGCTTGCTCCAAGTGGCTGTGTCGGGAGCGGGGCGTCTCAGCCTCGATGCGCGCCGCCTGCGGACGGCTTGAACCGGAGTGAATCAACCATGAAACCCGTGTTTTCCGAAAAGGCGGCACTGGCCGCCGGCACTACCATGGCCGCTCCCGTTGCGACGCGGCACATCATCGACCGTACGCGTGGCTACGGCTACGGCCCCATCACCCGGCTGATGAGCCCTTCCGATCTTGGCCGGGTTCTGAAGCCGTTCGTGTTCCTCGACATCTTCGACATGGATCGGGGGACTCTGCGTGCCATGGCTGCGGGCGGTGGCATGCCGATCCATCCCCATTCGGGCGTCGCTACCGTCACGGTGTTCACCGAAGGCCACATGCTGTTCAACGATCCGGCCATCGGTTCCGGCACGCTCGCCTATGGCGGTGTCGAATGGATGCGTGCCGGCAGCGGTGTCTGGCATGGCAAGGAGCTGTCGCCGGGCGACGTACCGCGCATCCAGGGTTTTCAGCTCTGGCTTGCGCTGCCGCCCGAAGTCGAGAACGGCATGCCGGAAAGCCGCTATATCGAGGCCCAAGACATGCGGCGCGCTGGCCCAGCCTATGTCATCGTCGGTACCTATGAGAATGTCTCAAGTCCCGTGCCCGCTCCCGAAGGCATCAACTACCTTCTGGTCACTCTACGGGCCGGGGAGCACTGGAGCTACCGCCCGCCGGCAGGCCATAGTGTCGGCTGGCTGGCGCTTACCAAAGGCATGCTGGACTCGGGGGCAGCAATCACTGCGGGTGAAATGGTGTTTTTCGAGCAAAACGAAGAATCGATCGTCCTCCAGGCCGCCGCGCATGAGGACGCCATCTTCGTCTTGGGCTCGGCCGTGCCGCACCCGTATCCGTTGCATCTCGGTAGCTACTCCGTCCACACCAACGCAGAAGCGCTCAAAGCGGGTGAACGCCGCATTGCCGAGTTGGGTCGCCAGCTGAAAGAGATGGGAGACCGGCGCACGACGTCGGGAACGGTCCCGGTATTTCGCTAACTCTGGTGCGGTGGTCAAGCTTGGACCCGGACCTCTTCAAATCGGCCAAGTAACCATTCAACGAACGCCTTCAGTCTTGCACTTTGATGCCGATTAGGCGGATAGACGATGTGAAACGGGATGGCAGGTCGCGTCCACTCCTCCAAAACGGCTACAAGCTCGCCAGAGTCCAGGTAGGGCTGGACAAAACGCCTCAGGGTCTGGCCGATTCCCAGGCCCACGAGCATCATTTCGATGTGGCCGTTACCCTCGTTGGCCGAGAATTCGCACTCGTCGATTTCACAACGATCCATTCCGTTATCGAAAATCAAAGGCTCCGATTTTCCTGTCGCGGCAAAGAAGTAGCCAACCTTGACGTGGTTCGCCCGGAGATCCTCGGGGGAGGCAGGAACGCCCATGCGCCCCAGGTAAAACGGGGAGGCACACGTCACATACGGAAGTTCGAAGATTTGACGTGCAATCATCGACGAATCGCGCAGCTCGCCGGCACGGATAGCGCAGTCCACTCCCTCGCCTACGATATTCACGGTCCGATCGCTGATCCCCAAAGCCAGGGTCACGTCGGGATACTCACGATGAAAATCCGGCAGTGCCGGTATGAGCAGGCGATTGGCGAATAATGCCGGCGCGTCGACCCTCAGGTGTCCGCGCGGCTTGAGCTTTTTACCGCGTACCGCGTTGTCCGCCATGTCTACTTCGGCAACCAGTCGCACCGCGTGGTTGTAGTATTCCGACCCTTCAGCCGTTGTGGTGACCGTACGAGTGGTTCGGTGCATCAGCTTGATGCCGAGATGCGTTTCGAGGTCGGTGACCAGCTTGCTCACCGTCGAACGCGGAAGCGCCAGCTGGTCTGCCGCTCGACTGAAAGATGCTGTCTCTACAACGCGTACGAAAGCTCGCATCGCCAAAGCTGGTTCATGGCTGGTCGCCTTTCCCTTCACGAACACACCGACAGGATTATCCATGTCCATGGATAAAGATGGCAACTAGTCGGCTTTTTCTTCATGTTGTCGTGCTGCAGAATCTACCGGACCGAGAAACCGAGCGATGAACATGAACGCAATCGTCACCAAGAAATTTGGAAGCCCCCCAGAGATGTCCGTCGAGGAGCGCCCCAAACCCACATTCAAGGATGGCTTCACCCTGGTTCGGATGCACGCCGCAACGATCAATCCGTTCTCCAACTTTTTGCGCAAGGGCGAGCTTGGTACTACGAAGGCTCCGCTCATTCTTGGCAACGAAGGCTCGGGAGTGGTTGAGGAAAGCAGTCGATTCAAGTCCGGCACGCGTGTCGCCATCTTCGGTGGCGGCACACTCGGCGTTACGCAGGATGGCCTTTTCCAGCAATGGGCCCTGGTCGAGGACAGGCGGCTTGTGGCACTCCCAGATACGCTCGATTGGGACGAGGGTGCAGCTCTGACGGTGAGCTATCTCACCGCGTTGCGGGCGCTGACGAAAGCGGCGAAGTTGCAGAGCGGCCAAACGGTCCTGGTATCCGGTGCCACGGGTTCGGTCTGGCATGCGCTCGTGCAGGCGACGAAGGCCTTGGGCGGCCATCCCATTGCGCTGGTGTCTTCGCCCGAAAAAGCACAGCGCGCCAAAGAGGCCGGTGTAGATATGGTGATCGATCTGTCTTCGGAGAACCTGGCCGAGGCCGTGCGGCGGCTTACTGACGGTCAGGGGGCGGACGTAGCGATGGATCCCGCGGCGGCCCGCTTGCCGGACAAATGCTGCGCGTATTGGCGCATCGCGGCCGGCTGGTCTCCATCGGCTTCACTGCTGGGAAAGAAGCCCAGATCGATCTCGTGGATATCGTTGTCCACGAGAAGTCCGTCAGTGGCTTCAGTGTGAATTTCGAAACGGATGAAGACCTGGTATTGGCGCTCGACGATCTTGCTGCCCTCGCAGCGAAGGGTCTGCTGAAACCGGTCATCGACAGCACCTATGCCATCGAGGACTTCGAACGAGGATACACCCGCCTGACTTCGAGGCAAGCCGTGGGCGCGGTCATCCTCCGCCTTTAGCCGCCAGCATGAAATCGCCGCATTCCGGCGGACAACCAGACACAACGAACAGGACATAACATGACTACTCTGCTTGAACCCTACCCGCTTGCCGACTTCACCTTGCCGAACCGGGTCGTCATGGCGCCGATGACCCGCTCGCGTGCCATGAATCACGCGCCGAACGAGAGCACGGCGACCTATTATGCGCAACGCGCTTCCGCCGGTCTGATCGTCGCCGAAGGCGCACCGATTTCACGGCAAGGACGGGGATATCTCTGGACGCCAGGCATCTACACAAAAGAGCAGTTGGATGGCTGGTAAAAGGTGACGGAAGCAGTCCATAAGGCTGGCGGCCGGATCTATGTCCAACTCTGGCACGTTGGACGGATGTCGCACATTTCCTTGCAGGAAAACGGGCAGGCACCGGTTTCATCCGTCGATACCCAAGTGGTGAACTGGCCCGTCTTCGCTTACGACGAGATGGGCAATCCTGGTCAAATCCCCGCCAGTCCGGCCAGGCGACTGAACGTGGATGAAATCCACCGCATCACCGAAGATTTCGTCCGCGCCGCTACCAATGCCATTGCCGTTGGCTTCGACGGCATCGAACTGCACTCGGCCGGGGCCTATCTTCTGGACCAGTTCATCAATGGCGGCATCAATACCCGCGATGACGAATATGGTGGGGAAAGCATCCAGAACCGTCTGCGCTTCGTTCTGGAAACGGTGGATGCCGTGTCCGATGCCATCGGCAGCAACCGGGTTGCCATTCGCATTTCGCCCGAGGCGCGCATCCACGATGGCCCCGCTTATCCGAGCGAGCGCGAGACCTTCCTGACCCTGGCGGAGGAGCTGTCGAAGCGAAACCTCTCTTACCTTCATATCAACGACATGGGCATCAGTCCCGAGATGCTGACGGATATTCGTCGGGTCTATCGTGGCACATTGATGATCGCTGGCGAATACACGCAAGAAAAGGCATGAGAAGCCATTGAATCCGGGGTGGTAGACCTGGTGGCCTTCGGGCGGCCCTATATTGCGAACCCGGATCTTGTGGAGCGCTTCCGCAACGGTTGGCCCTTGACGGTTGCGGATCACGCCGTCTTTTACGGCGGAGATGACCGCGGCTATACGGACTTTCCGCCCTACACCAAGCCCTGATCGGCAGGGCGCGGGCCGGACATTGCATCGTAGTGCGCCTTGGGCCCGCGCTGTTTTGCACCGTCCAAAGCCAATCGACATTATCGAGATAGATAGTGAAATGAGACATCATGCCGGAATACTTTCCGTCGCTCCGCCTTTCCTTGCAAGCATTCACAAATTCCTGACTCGTGCCGCATGTGCTGCGGCAATGGCGCTTTCGTTTGTCGCCACCGCCGAAGCTGGCGGCAAGGCCGGCCGGATCCCCACCTGGACCGCCAGCCCGCAGCCTGCCTGGTCCTCGGAGCTTCCCATTCCGCTGGGACTGCCAAACAATCGTTACTTGCAGACCGTCCGGCAGGTCGCACGTGTCAGCATGGGCGGCACCAAGGTGCGTATCGTGATCTCGAACGCATACGGCAAAGTACCGTCCGCTATCCTGGCAGATGCGCCAAGCAATGCGCGTGCAATCGTCGCTTTTGGCGACTCCATCACCGATGTCGACGGCTCGACAGTGGACGGCAATGATCGCTGGCCCGATCATCTAGCCAAACGCTTGATCGATGCCGGCGGCCAGCCCGTGGCTATCCTGAACCAAGGCATCTCGGGCGCCAGATTGCTCTACACCCTCATGGGCGAGAATGCACTTGCACGCTTCGAGCGCGATGTATTGAGTCAGCCCGATGTGGATACCGTGGTGCTGATGATGGGGATTAACGACAAGGGCGATCATTTGCACCCGAACAAACCGGGGTATGAGGCGATGGCTGCTTCCATCAACCTGAAGCTCTTGGCGGAACCGTAGAGATCAGATGCTCAGGCGCTCGCTTCTCTCCATTTCAATTGGTTACATCGGCAGAACAGAAGCACCCCTTTAAATTCATTGGCTTAGAATGAGAGCGGCTGTTTTCCACACGAACCCCCGCCGATCCTCATGATGCTTTGCTCCCTAATAAAAGGGTGAGCCCGGATCGCGCAGGGCAATCGGGCTCCTTCTGGGCCGTGCTCAGGAAACCCCAGCCGCCGGACCTTTGTTGGCGACCAGCCGTGCCATTTCCTCGCTCAGCCCCTCCTGACGCAGACCGTCCTGCACACCCTGGCGGTCTTCATGAGGGCGGTTTTGGCTCACCTTCCATTTTCCCTCTATCCGTTCTATGGGAATTTCCACGCCTACAACGCCTTTCACCATTTTTTCAATGTAGGACGCCGGCGCATCCGATACCTTCCAAGGGGTCGGGCGAACGCTTTCCTGCATGGTTGTGAGATGCTCGATTTGAGCAAGCAGCCAATCGCGGTCCTCGATCACCGTCGGTGTCCCACGGGCCTGGACAACGGCATAGTTCCACGTCGGGACCACTTCGCCATGTTCGGCCTTGGAGGCGTACCAGGATGGGGTGATGTAGCTCTCCGGCCCCTGAAAGATGACGAGGGCTTCGCCGCCTTCGCGCAGTGCGTCGAGCTGGGCATTGCCCCTGGCTAGGTGGGCGCGCAAGGTCCCCTTCTCGCCGGCTTCGATCAGGGAAAAGGGGATCAAGTTGGCCATCAGGCCGCCGGCCCCTGCCGTTACCAGGGTGGCAAGGGGGTAAGCGCGCATCAATGCGAACAGCGCGTCCAATCTGTCTTCTCGGAAGATACCAGGGCAATGCATGGGTGTTCCTCATCGTCATATGGGGTACATCGTTTCCCGCAAGGGAGGTGAGGAGTATTTTCCTTGCAAACTGGCCCCACCATAAGAACCACTTATCCACATCATTACGGGTCCAATTTTGTTTCGGGAGCCGACTGGGGTGATGCGCCCGGATGACCTGTGATACCAATGCGGACCTGTGCACGATGAGGTAAGCCGCTCACGCGCCATTCTCGACGGTTTTAGAAAATAAATGGCGTTGCCGATGCGCCAGCCAAACCCAGTGCAGCCCATCACCATCCACCGGCTCAGTCCGGCACCGGCAGGCGGCTGGACGATTTGATTTCCCGCAGCGCCAGGCTCGACTGGATCGAATGGATGCCGGGAATCTTGCGCAGCACGTTTTCGACGAAGTTGCTGTAGGCGTCCAGGTTTTCCGCTACCACCTGCAGCAAGTAATCGGCGGCGCCGGTGATC
The DNA here is from genome assembly GCA_016192025.1 of Pseudogulbenkiania sp. GTDB lineage: Bacteria > Pseudomonadota > Gammaproteobacteria > Burkholderiales > Chromobacteriaceae > Pseudogulbenkiania. The sequence continues at coordinate 7,558 of JACPUY010000280.1, forward strand.
TTGTGGCAGGACAACACCTCCGGGTGCTGCTGGATCACTTCCTCGAAGCGGTTGGGCGCCTCGTCGGCATGGACGGCGAAGCTGACGCTGACGAAGGCCAGCACGTCGTAGCCCAGTTTGCGGCGGTCGAGGTTGGCTTGGTAGTCCTTGATGTATCCCTCGTCTTCCAATCGTTTGAGCCGGCGCCAGCACGGCGTTACGCTCAGAGACAGATGCTCCGCCAGCTTGGGGTTGGACATGGCGCCATCCTGCTGCAACAGGCGCAAGATAGTCCGATCCGTGCCATCCAGCTCGTTTCTTAGTTTGTTTCCGATCATTTTACCTAATTTCAGAGTTTGTCTTTCTCAAATAGTAGCTGTTTGAGAGTCGATAAAGCAAAACAAATCCTGCTGGAAGATCTCATACTTATTCCCGTCATCTTCCTCTCTGGACTACCCACACCATGCTGACTGTCTATAGCCCCGCCCACCGGCTGCACCACGCCACCGAATTGAAAGACGGCTTGATCAAGCCGTGTTTCGAGATGCCCAGCCGAGCCGATACCATCCTGGCCCGGGTGCAGGCGGTTGGCCTGGGCGAGGTGATCGCCCCGCGGGATTACGACACCTCCCGCTACGCCCGCGTGCACAGCGAACGCTACGTGCGCTTCCTCGAAAGCGCCTGGACCGAGTGGAGCGCGCTGGGCCGCACGCACGACGCCTTGCCGCTGATCTGGCCGGTGCGGGATCTTCGCAGCGACATCGAGCCCGAGCACATCGACGGCAAGCTGGGCCTCTACGCCATGGATGCCGGGGTAGCCATCACCGCCGGCACTTGGGAAGCGGTGCGCACCAGCGCCAACCTGGCCCTGACCGGCATGGCTGCGCTGGACGAGGGTGAATACAGCGCCTTCGCCCTGTGCCGCCCGCCCGGCCACCACGCCGCCGCCGAATACATGGGTGGCTACTGCTACCTGAACAACGCCGCCATCGCCGCCCAGGCCTGCCTCGACGGCGGAGCCAAGCGCGTGGCGGTGCTCGACGTCGATTACCACCACGGTAACGGCACCCAGAGCATCTTCTACCACCGTGCCGATGCGATGTTCGTGTCCCTGCACGGCGACCCGAAACAGTCCTATCCCTATTTCCTGGGCCACCGGGACGAGCAGGGGGCCGGTGCCGGCCTCGGCTTCAACCACAACTACCCGCTGGCGCACGGCACCGACTGGGACAGCTACGGCGCGGCGCTCGTCCACGCCTGCCGGACCATCGCGGCCTACGCGCCGGACGCCATCGTGGTATCGCTGGGGGTGGATACCTTCAAGGACGACCCGATCAGCCACTTCCAGCTCGAGAACGAGGATTTCCTGAAGATCGGTGAAACCATCGCCAAGATCGGCCGGCCGACGCTGTTCGTCATGGAAGGGGGCTATATGGTCGACGACATCGGCGTCAACGCGGTGAATGTGCTGCGGGGTTTCGAAGCGGCGCGCTGAACGGGTCGGCGTTCCCATAAGCAGGAACGCCAAAACCGAATTCACAACACACAACTCACACCACACAGGGAACATAAACATGACTCGCTACATCGACGTGAAGGACATCAAACGATTGGTGACCTCGGTGGGGCCAGAGGCCTTCATGCTGGGCCTGGTCGACTATATCGAGGCCGACTATCTGCGCTGGGACGAATTCC
>JACPUY010000281.1 GCA_016192025.1 Pseudogulbenkiania sp.
CGTGATGGGCGACAACCCGCGGCTGAGCTTTGCCGAGGACATGATGAGCCCGCTCGCCGGGGCCGACGCCTTGCTGATCGTCACCGAGTGGAAGATGTTCCGCGCACCCGACTTCACCGCCATCCACGGCGCGCTGAAGACACCAGTGATCATCGACGGGCGCAATATGTACGATCCGGCCTGGCTGCGGGCGCAGGACTTCGACTACCAGGCGATTGGCCGTTGATCCTCCCAGTCAAGTGGGAGGGGAATCTCTCTTCCTGCTTGGCAGGCATGCTCTTTCCGATAGTTTTCCCCTGTTCAATCGAATTCATTTGAGATATTTCAATCGATATCCCAGAGAAAAATAAGAAATATTGTAATATCAAAGTCTTGGCATTCTGAGAACATAAGCATATCATGTTGATTAACAATAATTGACAATTAGCCTGCGTCTTATTCGATATGTTTATAAGCTTTCTCATTGCATTGGCAACCTCTTTCGGGGTGGGGTGGCTCATACTCCGCTCATGCCATATCCATGCCCGATTTTCGATGGACCATGACATCGCCGGGATACAGAAATTCCATAGCCATGCGGTGCCACGAATAGGCGGAGTCCCGCTGATGGCCGGCCTGATGGTGGGTGTTGGCGTATTGGCCGCAGAAACCGGATGGAACCTGGCAGACAATCTTGTCCTTTGCGCACTCCCTGCCTTTGCATCGGGCCTTATCGAAGATGTCACCAAGAAAATTGGGCCGCTGCCCCGCCTGTTGGCAGCCTTCGTTGCAGCCGCTTGTTCATTTTTTGTGCTGGATGCCGGGATCTATCGATTGGATATTCCGTTTCTCGATGCCCTGCTGGCCTTGCACTGGTTACCCGTACTGCTGTTCACCATGCTGGCCGTGGGTGGCGTGTCGCACGCTATCAACATTATCGATGGTTACAATGGGCTGTCTGGCGGGGTCAGCATCATCATCTTTGCGGCCTACGCCAGCGTGGCCTGGCAAGTGAACGACCTTGAAATTCTGGCCCTAAGCCTGATCATGATCGGCACCTTGGCGGGCTTTCTCTTGTGGAACTATCCCAAAGGGATGATTTTTGCAGGTGACGGCGGTGCGTATCTTGTCGGCTTCATGGTTGCCGTCACCGGGGTGCTGCTGGTGAGAAGACACGATGCCATCTCCCCTTGGTTCCCCCTCGTCTGCGTTGCCTACCCCGTGTTCGAGACGCTATTTTCGATCTTCCGCCGAAAATTCTTGCAGGCGCGGTCCGTTGGCCAGCCTGACGCCCTACACTTGCACCAGATGATCTATCGCCGGCTGGTGCGCTGGAGGGTGGGTTCGCAGGAACGTAAGCACAAGACCTCTCGCAACGCCATGACGTCGCCTTACCTGTGGTTTGTCGCCATGGTTCCGATTGTTCCTGCCATCTTTTTCTGGGACGATACCGCTACGCTGATTTTCTTTTTTGTGACATTCAGCATGAAATACGTATGGCTGTATTGGCGCTTGGTACGCTTCCGCTCGCCACGCTGGCTGATTGTCTACCGATCACATCGATGAGTCCTACCATTCCATTTAGATAATATGAAATCGCTTTTAACCGAGAAAACCCTTTTGATCGCCACCGCTGTGGCGATCTTTTTATTCATTTTTGAACACAGCCTGCTGCACGCCGGCAAGCCGGTGGCGTTTGCCGTTATCGCCGTACTGCTGGCCGCCATCATGGGCGCTGCCCTGCGGGTGGCGCACCATGCCGAGATGCTGGCGATCAAGCTGGGGGAGCCTTACGGCACGATGATCCTGACGCTGTCGGCGGTGACGGTGGAGGTGGTGATTCTGGCGATCATGATGCTGTCCGGCGGCAGCCCGACCCTGGCACGCGACACGGTGTATTCGGCGCTGATGCTGGACATCAACGGCATCCTGGGCTTTGCCGCCATCGTCGGCGGGCTGAAGCATGGCGAGCAGGCCTACAACCTGGACTCAGGCAACAGCTACGTGTCGATGATCCTGGTGGCGGTGGGGGTGTCGATGTTCGTGCCGGAGTTCGTGCCGCAAGACAAGTGGCAGGCGTATTCGGCCTTCACCATCGTGGCAATGGTGCTGCTCTACGGCCTGTTCCTGCGCATGCAGACCGGCAAGCACAGCTATTTCTTCGATTACGCTTACGAGCACCAGGAAGAGCACGAACATGGTGCGGAGAGCATCTCCACCGGCAAGCACGCGGGGTTGCTCGTCGTCAGCATTGCGCTGATCGGGGTGTTGTCGGAGCTGATGGCGGCCTTCCTGAATGCGGGCCTGGAAGGCAGCGGCCTGCCGGCCATAGTCCCGGCCATCCTGGTGGCGCTAATCTCGGCAAGCCCGGAGATTCTGACCGCGATGCGTGCGGCCACGGCCAACCGCATGCAGTCGGTGCTGAACATCGCACTAGGCGCTTCGCTAGCTACCGTGGTGCTGACCATCCCGGTGATCGAGGGGATTGCGCTGTTTACCGGCCAACCCATCCAGATGGCCATGACGCCGGCGCAAACAGCGATGGTACTGCTGACGCTGCTGGTATCGACCATCAACCTGCACGATGGCGAGACCAACGCCATCGAGGGCTACACCCACGTGGCGCTATTTGCGACGTTCCTGTTCTTGTCGGGGATCGGGTTGTGAGGTGGGGATTGTACGGCACCGCCGATGTGTATTTTGGGTGAATGCCCCCCCCCCGCAGGATGGGTGAAGCATCGAGGCACTTACTTAGCTCAGGATCGCGTGCCTTGATTGCGACAAGCCTTCCCAGCCATCCGGCGCGGCACGCGAAATCAAGGTGTTGCAATTCTCGAAAATAGTTCTTGAAATGGCATTCTCAATCGCTTACGATTTTAATGAGTTTCGATAAGGAAAGGTGCCCATGCGACCCTCACTCGTGCTTGACCTCAAGCGAAGTGCCGTCCGTGAAGCGGCGAGCCGCTTTCGCGTGGCGAACCCGCGCGTCTTCGGATCGGTGCTTCGCGGCACCGATCAGGACGGCAGCGACCTTGATCTGCTGGTCGATGCGCTGCCCGGCGCAACGCTGTTCGACCTGGGCGGCCTGCAAGTCGAACTGGAATCCCTGCTTGGCATTCACGTCGATCTGTTGACCCCGGCCGACCTTCCGCCGAAGTTCCGGGCCAAGGTGCTCGCGGAGGCGCAGCCGGTATGAGCGAGAACCGCCTGCCCGACTACCTCGACCACATGCAGCAGGCCACAACGGATGCGTGCGCCTTCGTGGAGGGCCTGGGCAAAGCCGACTTCCTTGAGGACAAGCGCACCCAGCAAGCCGTCATCATGAGCCTCATCATCATTGGTGAGGCGGCGACCAAGGTGATGGACAGCTACGCCGAGTTCACCCAGGCGCCCCCCGAAGTGCCGTGGCGCAGCATGCGCGGCATGCGCAACCGCATCGCTCACGGTTACTTCGACATCAACCTCGATGTGGTGTGGGAGACGGTACAGACGGCACTGCCGGAGTTGCTGAAGCAACTGCCCGCCGTGTGCCAGGACGCCGACGACGACGACCGCAGCGACAAACCATGCTGATCGGCTATGCGCGCGTCTCGATGCAAGACCAGAACCTGGAACTGCAACGCGAAGCCTTGACCAAGGCCGGGTGCCAGAAGGTTTTTGAGGACAAAGTGAGCGGTACGCGAGCCGACCGCCCAGGCTTGGCCAAGGCGCTGGAAATGCTGCGCGAGGGCGACACACTGGTGGTCTGGAAGCTGGATCGTTTGGGCCGCAGCGTCAAGCAACTGGTCGATCTGGTCGGCGAATTGCACAAGCAGGGCGTCCAGTTCAAGAGCCTGACCGACGCCATCGACACCGGCACGCCGTCAGGTCGGTTCTTCTTCCACGTTATGGCCAGCCTCGCCGAAATGGAGCGCGAGCTGATCGTCGAGCGCACCCGAGCCGGGCTAGATGTCGCACGTCAGCTTGGCCGCAAGGGCGGGCGCAAGCCCAAGATGACCGACAGCAAGATCGAGTCAGCCAAGAAGCTGCTGGCCAGCGGCGTTCCGCCCAAGGACGTGGCCAAGAGCCTCGGCGTGTCCGTTCCTACGCTGTACCGCTGGGTGCCAGCCTCTGCGCACGCTATTCGCCCGCTGCCGTAACACCTCCGGTTCGCCCGTCCATGCGGTGGCGAGTGCTTGGGAGATCCTATGAGCGTGAAGTGTTACCGTTATGGGATGGAGGATACGGGCAAGGCCAACATTAGCGGGTCTGCTGGAGACCGTCGGAACCCATATTTTTCGTAGAAGGCGGCGGTGTGCTCATCCTTTGCGTCTACGACGACCGCGTGTACGCCAAGGTTGGCAGCTATATCACGAATTCGTTCGAGCGCGTTTATCAGCAAGAGCTCTCCGAGCCCTTTCTCTTGGAGGGCGTTGGCTATGGCGAGTTTGCCTAGCCGCACGACCGGGATAAGCCTGGGTAGTCGTTTTCTAGACGGGAATCCGTCAGCATTTACTTCACTGGATGACAGGGAATAGAACCCTAGTATCCTGGAGGGGTCGGAGAGGTCCACCGCCACAAACGTACGAGAAAACCCTTTCTCCTGCTGCTGGCTTGCCATTGTCTCGAGCCAGTTGTTTATCTGCGGATTACCGCAGTCAAAACCTTTACGGCTATGCGTCGCCGAATTCAAAGGTTGAACCTGAACCCTCATTCATGACCTTTCTAGCGTCGTATCGCTTCAAGGCGTCGACCAGGGCAGGCGATGGAGGGGGCGGATTGTCGATGAGGTTGCAGAACCATTGGGCGTTCTCTCCGGATAGCCGAATGATTCGTTCGCGCTCGACTACTTTCTCCGCGGCCTCCAGTACCGCCTGAACGACGAACTGGTTTAATGTTGAACCGACCATATCTGCCGCTTGTTGCACCAGCTCTTGAACGCTGAGCGGAACTCGCGCAGAAATGCGACCTCGGCCTACCGAAGTCGCATCCTGCAACTTGGTGTGCGCCATGGATCCACTCCTTTGGGTGGGGCATCCGCCCCTCATTTCCTAACTAACCCAAAGGCATCACTGATAATCGGTGCCCTGGGTGTACATTAATACACGGCTAATGGTGACATAATGACGCCAAAAAATCAATATTCGGTGTCAAAATGGCTCCATGGCAATGGCGGATTCCAGCGAATCTGATCAGCTGTTCCGCCGCCGGGGCACTGACTAAACTGCGCCACCAGAGTGGCACTGTGCGCGCCCGGCGTGATGCAGCGGCGAGTGATGACCGCCGTCGTCGCGTTGGCATCGCCTTTCGACCAGCGGGGTGCACCGAGTGTTGACTAATGTCGTGGAGAGGCTATGAACTTGGTTGTGGCCTTTGCTGGAGCAGGCACGGAAGTAGCCCATAGCTCGCAATCGAAGCTGGTAGGGCAACCGAAGCGCAGCGCATTTTAGGAGAGAGGACAGGGGCTCCCGCAGAACCAGCTATAAGCAAGACGCCTGCTATAATCGTTTTTCAAGAAAGGTTAGAATATTTAATCGTTTTTCGGGCCGAGTAATCAAAAAAATTATGCCGCACATCGGATATCAATGGCTGTCTCGTACGTTCAAAGTTACGCCGGTGCATCCCTTTGCTGCGCTGAGCGAGATCGGCCGGACCCGCTCCACCTCGACGGATGGGGATATCCGTCGTGAAATCTACCCCGAAGCCTACCGTCCCGGTGCGAATCTGAGTGAACACCTGGCCTTTGCATTCAAGTACGAGGGGGTGCATCTGGAGTTTCTGGCTCGGCTGTATCGCTTGCCGAGTGTGAGAGCCGGACTGGAACAGTGGATTGCTCGGGAGCCTACTGGCGCCTACTCGCGGCGAGCGTGCTTCCTGTATGAATGGCTGATGCCGGAGCCGCTGGCCGCGCTCGGCGTCACTCAGGGTAACTATGTGGAGGCGCTGGACCCTGATGAGTTCGTCGTGGGGGCCTCGGTCAATAACCCGCGCTGGCGGGTGCGCGATAACCTGCCGGGAAGTCGAGACTATTGCCCCGTGATCCGGCGCATCGATGCGGTTAAGGCGGCTGAACAATACGACTTGGCCGCCAAGCTGGCGGCCCTCGAAACGGATTACGGCATCGACCTGGTCATGCGCAGCACGGTCTGGCTTACGGCCAAGGAGAGCCGGGCGAGCTTTTTGATCGAGTGCGAGCAAGACAAGGAAGACCGTATCCGCCGCTTCGCCGCCGTGATGGAGAGTGAGTGTGGGCGGCACGACAATCCCTTTGCCCCAGAAACGCTTGATATCTTGCAACGCGGCATTCTCGGTGACTCGGCGTTGCGTTATGGCATTCGCCGCTCACCGGTGTATGTCGGGCACACCGCGCGCTATCAGCCGGTGGTCGACTATATCGCCCCGCATTGGGACCACACGCAATCGATGCTTACCGGGTTGGCCCGCTTCCTGGAACGGACTCGAGGGGGCTCGCCGATCGTACGGGCAGCGACTGCCTCATTTGGCTTTGTCTATGTTCATCCGATGGCCGACGGCAATGGGCGTATCTCCCGTTTTCTGATCAACGATGTGTTGCGCCGGGATGGTGTGGTGCCGCCACCAATCATTCTGCCGGTATCGGCTACCATCACCAACAGTACTCATAATCGGGCGGCTTACGACAAGGTGCTCGAACGGTTCTCGCGGCCCTTGATGCAGCATTACGCGGATCAATACTATTTTGGCGAGAGCATCGTGGCCGAAGATGGTGTGGAATACAACCTATATTTCCGTGGCTATGAAGATGCCTTACCAGCGTGGCGCTATCCTGATCTCACTGCGCATGTGGGCTATCTGGCCAAGGTAATTGATGGCACCCTGACGCATGAAATGCGGGCGGAGGCACGCTTTCTGCAGGCCAACGACAATGCCAGAGAGGCCATCAAGAACTTCTTGGAGGCCCCGGATAACGAACTTGATGGCATCATTCGCAGCGTGAGGCAGAACGGGAACAGTATCTCGAACCAACTACGCAAGCGCTACCCGCTGCTAGCTGAGAAGCCCCAGTTGGGTGAGCGGATCGTGCAAGCGGTGACGGAGGCCTTTGCCGAATAGCCACCACCCAGAAACTGGGTGGAAGGCCCCGGGTTGAAGTGACAGGCGCGTAGCAGGTAGGGCTGTGAACGGAATTTTTTAGTTTAGATGCGAGCTATCCGGTCCCCAAACTCGATGGTAAAGCGGTTCAGCGCTGCTTTCCACGCCGCTAAGTCGGAGGGGCGCAAGCCATACCGCGCCAGCACTCCCTCGTGGAGTCGTCGTAGTTCCTCCACGATCAGCGCCTGCACGTTGTTACGATCCGCATCCGGTACCTGCGCCACTACCGCCTGCCGGATGATCGTGAGTACGTCCTCCTCCGGGTGCGTTACCACCTCCCGGATCGTCTGTTTGATCACCTCCCGGTAGGCCAGGCGAGTGGGGTCCGGTTCAGCCAGATCTTGCTTAATGGCCAGGTATTCTTGCGTTGACCGCTCATAGGCCCAGATGTAGACGTCGCGTAGCAACTCTACGCGGGTCAACTCGTACAGGCCGAGAATGGCGCGACTGTAGGCATGCTCCGACACATCCAGAAACGTCAGCGGACACAGGTTCGCGCGGAACAACGGCAGATTGGCGGCCAGCCGCGAGGTACGCTTGTTGATGTCCGCGAACGGTTGCAGATAAGGCAGGTGCACCATGACGAAGAAGGACTGCTCGAATGGGTCGGTGATCTGATTTGCCTTGTCGAGCAGAACATCAAGCGTCTCGTCGATCTGCTGTGGCGCTGACAACGGTCGATACACACTTTTGCCGATGTCCACGGCGTGCTGGCGAATCCGGCCTTCATCGGCGGGATTGGGCAACAGGTTCTCCGACAAAGCGCTGTGCAGGTTCATCAGTGTGTAGCGGTTGAACCCAACCGCCCCGACGTTCTCCACCAGCAACTCGATAGCTGTTTTATGGTTGAGGATCATCTGCGTTTCGATGGCCGCCTTGCCTTGTGCCGCTTTGCCGTATTCGATCAGTTCACGGGTATCGAGCCGGGAGTAGGTATTTCCCTCCAGGTGACTCGATGCCCACGACAGGTCAATCAGCAGCCTGTTAAGGATTGCGCGGCTGTAGGTGCCCGCGGGGGCGGCAGTCTCAGCGGTTCTCCCCATTTTGTGTAACTGACGTCGCAGCGGTTCCGATAGATACCAGGTCTTGTTTGGCTGGTAGGCGTCGAGAAAGTCGCGCTGGTAGCCCACGGGTTTGCGTGCTTCCAAGGGCTGATCGACATAAGCGACGATGTCGCGGCTGTCGGCGGAAAGCGGGATATACGCCGGAAAAGTATCTTGCTTCGTGGCGGAAGCGGCCGTCACCGCTGTTTTGACGGAGAGGTAGCGGCGGGCGCGCCCTTCGCCAATGGCCGCTATCCGCCCGTCGCCGATCAACTGGCTGATCCACCGTTGGGCTGTCCGGCGCGCAATGTCGGGGTGTCGTGCCAGCAGATCGGCGAGCGTCAATCCGGCCGCGGAGTCCTGAATGCTGTTTAGTAGAAGAGTAACGGTGGGCATGGCATCGTTTGGCGCAGTTCGATTAGCCGATGGCGCAATTATGGCGCAGCTTGTTGAACTGCGCCACCTGGTTGGCGCCTATGACGAAAACACCGGCCTTAATTTCAGCATGCATGGCATCCGGGGCCAGATCGAGCTCTCCCAGCCATGTCACGGCGCCATGCTCTACTTCCCCCACAGGGTCGAGATGGGAGCAGCCCAGAGACGATCACCGAGCGGAAGAGTCTCGGTGCCATCGTAGAGAATCACCCCCAGCTTGAACTGGTCTCCAGCGGTGCTGGCCAACCGTTTGAGACCGCGCAAGTCGCTCTCTTTGACCGAGGCCGCTGCCTTGATCTCCACCCCGACCAGTTGGCCACCGGTGTTTTCGACGACCACGTCGACTTCGAATTGATCGTGATCGCGATAGTAGAGCAATTGGTAGTCACCGTCGGCTGTGGTGGCGTGCTTGAGTAGTTCCCCATAGACGAAGGTTTCCAGCACATTGCCAAACCGGCTGCGATCCTGCTCGACCATCGCTGGCGTGAGATCAATCAGAGTGGACAGCAGACCTGAATCGATGAACTGCACCTTGGGGGTTTTCACCACCCGGTTGAGCCGGTTCCTGGCCCAGACCTCGACTCGTTTGAGCAGGTACATCTGCTCGAACACACTGACGTACCGGGCCGCCGTCTTGTGATCCAGCCCCACCTGGCCGCCCAATTGCGTGTAGTTGCACATCTGACCCGAGACCTGCGCTAATGCCCGCAAAAAGCGGGGTAGCTGGTCAAGCCGGTCGATGCCGGCCACATCGCGGACATCACGTTGAATGATGGCGTCGAGGTACTGCCGGGCCCAAGTCGTACGCCGGCGCGGCGTGGCGCGCGAGACGGCTTCCGGATAGCCGCCACGCAACACCGCTTCGACTAGCGTCTCACCTACCAGTGGGGTAGACACTTGGGGTAGATGCCCGGCAAAGGCGCTGTCCAACCAGTTGGCTGCGGTGCCATGCATCTCGCTTTGCGACAGCGGCAGCAGTGTCAACGTCTCCATCCGCCCGGCCAATGAATCCGCCACGGTAGGCAGCGCCATCAAATTGGCCGACCCGGTCAACAGGAAGCGCCCGGGGCGCCGATCTTCATCAACGGTTTTCTTGATGGCCAGCAGCAGTTGCGGGGCACGCTGGATTTCATCAATGACGGCCCGATCCAGGCTGCGAATCATCCCTACCGGGTCTTCCTTTGCCGCCAGCAGAGTCAGTTCATTGTCAAGCGTGAGGTAGCGCAGTCCCTTATCAGCCATTTGGCGTACCAGGGTGGTTTTTCCTGCCTGCCTCGGACCGGCGATCAGCACGACTGGCGTGTCTGTCAGCGCCTCATTGACTCGTGCTTCGATGAGCCGTGGATAGAGTGGGGATGGTGCATTCATGGTTGCCCATGGTATCGGGCAACTGGGAATATATCAACGTAAATTGGGGAAATAAAATACGTAAAATTGGGAAAATAATGGCGTGAAACCGGGAATTTGATACGTCAGGGTCCAGTGCCTCCACATAGCCTGGATTTTGCACAAAAGAGGGCGAGCGACGCTGTAAGAACTTGATATAATTGGAGTAGACTAGAAACCAATTCGTAAAAAATGCCTACCAGTACTCGCCCGGCTATGGATTTTTCCCGGATGCGCGGAAAGCTCCCCCACTCATGGGGGAGGGATGGATAGCTCGGGTGGCGTAGCTGCCCTTTTTGCTCTGTAAACTTGCGCTGGTTCTAAAGACTTCTGTACCGTGATCGCATGAAACGTCTCCAAGCCTACAAATACGAACTGATGCCGACCGGCGAACAGCAGCGCGACATGCGCCGCTTCGCCGGCTCGTGCCGGTTTGTGTTCAATAAGGCGCTGGCGTTACAGAAGGAGCGGTATGATCAGGGCGAGAAGAAGCTGGGCTACGCGGGCCTGTGCACTCTGCTGATAAAGTGGAAAGCCATCGCTGAAACGGAGTGGCTGGCGGAAACGCCGTCGCAAACACTCCAGCAATCGCTCAAAGACCTGGAGCGGACCTACGCCAACTTCTTCATGGCGTCACCGTCAGACTTTCCCAAGATAGTGATGCTTGCATCGTAGGGATATTATCCGGCTACCAAATCAACAGCCCTGGGGGCTGTAGCACAAACGAAGCGCAACGATTGCGCTGAATGATTGGCCACTGACGGCGAACCATAACCACATCACACTATTTGCGGCGTTTCTTTTTTTGTTCACCATCGGGGGGTAGAAACGGCGGATCGGCATCGAACAGCAGGCCGGTACGGCCGGTCTGCGACTGACAGGCGATCAGCAATGCACGGTTGATCGCCTCTTTCTTGCTCACTCCCCACCATTCGATCATCTTGTCGAGCGACTTCTGCGCCTCGCGATTGAGCTCCACGGTGATCGACAGCTCCTGCAGGCGGTTGCGCCGCAGTTCGCGGCTGCGCCGCTTGCGCTCGGCCACGCTCATGGCGCGCTCGCCCAGCGGCTTGCGGCCGGGCTTCTTGCGCACCCCTCCGATCAGGTCGAGGGTGTAATGATCACACGGGTCTATCATGCAATGGTGACGGGTCACGTTGGAGGGGCGCAAGGATACCACAAGTACGCCAGTTTGGCGCCTTTCCGAACCTGGAAAACAATCGCCCTCCCCGCTGTCAGGCTGCCTTACCAGGGCGATGCGTCATGTCTCCTCGCCCGGTTAGCAGTCCAGCAATGGACAAGTCTTCGTCCAGCTCGTCCCAATGGATGCCATGAGGGCTCAACTCATACCTCTCAAGTTGTACCCGGCTGGCAGCCAAGAGGCGTGGAAACCATGCAAGAGGGACACCCAGTGTCCGGCCATCACTCAACTCGACCCACATCGTGCAATCGTCAAAACGGACTGATTTAGGCGAAGTAGTCATGCCAAGCCCTTTCCAATTCATCTTTGTACTGCTCAACAACAGTCGCTATCTCTTTCAAGGTTCGTGCATTGTCGCCATGCCATTGAAAGACATCGGGTTCAGACCCTGCCGGGCACTCCCAGCGCCAACAATGCCACCATCGCAAACAGCGCCGCGATCAGGTCGTCCAGCATCACCCCGAAGCCACCGTGAACGTGACGATCGAACCAGCGGATCGGCCACGGCTTGACGATATCGAACAGGCGGAACAGCCCGAACGCCAGTGCCCAGCCGGTGACGGTAAACGGCGTTATCGACAGCACCAGCAGCATGGCGACGATTTCGTCCCAGACGATGCCACCGTAGTCGGGCACGCCCAGGGCATCGCCGGTCACCTGGCAGACCCACACCCCTAGCACGAACAGCGGCAGGCAGAGTGCGGCCAGCAGCACGCCATCCACGCCGGCCAGTTGCAGCAGCGCGGCGAGCGGCAAGGCTACCAGCGTGCCCCAGGTGCCGGGTGCCCGCGACGCCAGACCGGAGCCGAAGCCGAAGGCCAGAAAGTGGGCGGGGCGGCGCGTGACGAAGGCCCAGTCGGGTTTACGCAAAATGGTCAAACCCCCCCCTTCCCAGCGTCACCACTTGTCCGGCGGCATCAAGCAGACTCCCGCCCTGCCCTGCCACGATACGACCGACGCGGGCCAGCGGGCAGCCCAGTTCGTCGGCCAGGCCGGACAGCTCGGCGCGGGCGCCGGCCGGTACGGTGAAGCACAGCTCGTAATCGTCGCCGCCGGCCGCGATGGTCTCGACCAGGCCCAGGCGGTTTTCAGCCAGCCAGGGCAGTGTCGGCAAGGCATCCAGCCAGACCTCGGCCGCCACGCCGGAGCGCTCCAGGATGTGGCCGAGGTCGGCCATCAGGCCGTCGGACACGTCGATGGCGGCATGAGCCAGGCCGAGCAGACGCTGGCCGAGCGCCACGCGCGGGGTCGGGTAGTCGAGTTTGCGGCGACACAGCGCCAGCACGTCTGGCGGCGGATTGACGTCGCCACGCAGCCGCTGGCGCACCGCCAGTGCCGCCAGCCCCAGCTCGCCGCTGACCCAAATGTCGTCGCCCAGCTGGGCCGCGTCGCGGCGCAGGGCCTGCCCGGCAGCAGTTTCACCGAAGATGGTGACCGACAACGTCAACGGCCCGCGCGTGGTATCGCCGCCGATCACGCTGACGCCATGCGCCTCGGCCAGATCGAAGAAGCCGGCAGCAAACTCGCTCGCCCAGTGTTCGTCGAGTTGCGGCAAGGCCAGTGACAGCACGACCCAGCGCGGCGTCGCGCCCATCGCGGCCATGTCGGAGAGGTTCACCGCCAGTGCCTTGTGACCGAGCGCGCGCGGGGCGACGTCGGCAAAGAAGTGCCGCCCTTCCACCAGCATGTCGACCGATACGTGCAGGTCATGGCCGGGCGTAGGCCGGACGATGGCGGCATCGTCCCCGACGCCGAGCACGGCGTTGCCGGCCGGGCGGGTGAAGTGACGTTGAATCAGCTCGAATTCGTTCATGGTGGCACACGCAAAAACACCCGCCGGCAGCGGGTGTTGCAGTTGGGGAAGGCTTGCCTTAGCTCGCGCGGCGGGAGCGCTGCGCCGCCACCTCGTCCGGGCGCACGGCGGCGGCCAGCTTGTCCAGCACGCCGTTGACAAACTTGTGACCATCGGTGCCGCCGAAGGTCTTGGTGATCTCGATGGCTTCGTTGATGATCACCGGGTACGGCGTTTCCGGGTGCTGGGTCAGCTCCAACGCCGCCATCAGCAGCACGGCACGCTCGACCGGGCTGACTTCTTCTGGCGGGCGTTCGTAATAGCGGTCGATCTTGGGCGACAGCTCGGCGGCGTCCTTCAGTACGCCGAACAGCAGCGTGCGGAACAGCGCCTCGTCGGCCTTGACGAAGTAGTCGTTCTCACGCAGGTGTTTCTCGATCAGCGAAGCCGGGCGATCCGGGTTCAGCTCCCACTCGTAAATGCCCTGGACGGCAAATTCGCGCGCGCGACGGCGAGAGGTTTTCATGTAGTGCGAATCCTTTTTAAAGAACGATGGCGGCGCCGCATGGCGCCGGCAGACGGTGCGGCTTAGCCGCGCAGCGCCCTGTGCAGGTTGACCATTTCGACCGCGACGCGGGCCGCATCGCGCCCCTTTTCGATCATGCGTGCTTCGGCCTGCTCGTCGGTTTCGGTGGTCAGGATGGCGTTGGCTACCGGGATATCGAAGTCCAGTCCGACGCGGGTCACACCGGCACCGGATTCATTCGACACCAGTTCGAAATGATAGGTTTCACCGCGGATCACCGCCCCCAGCGCTACCAGCGCGTCAAATCGCTCGGACTGGGCCATGGTCTGCAGCACCAGCGGCACTTCCAGCGCGCCCGGTACGGTGGCCAGCGTGATGTCCGCCGGATCAACGCCCAGCGCGCGCAGCTCGCCGAGGCAGGCGTCGCGCAGGCCGTGGCAGACGTTCTCGTTGAAGCGGGCCATGACCACGCCCACTTTCAGGCCCTGGCCGTTTAAATCGGAATCAATGCGCTGGATAGCTTCAAGCATGGTGACCTCGCGGCAAATCGGTAGCAAAGCGGTGCATTTTACTCGATTTCGATGTGCACGTGTTCAGGCTGGCAGAAGCCGGTCACTTCCAGCTCGAAGCCGGTCATCGACGGCAGGCTCAGCGGCGGCGACATCAGCTTCATCTTGCCGACGCCCAGCGTCTTGAGCATCTGTGCGCCGATGCCGAAGGTCTTGCCGTCCCACTTGGGTTTCGGCGCCTCCTGCTGCGGCAGCGCCCGGGCCAGCAAATCCTGCCCGGTCTCGTCACGATGCAGCAGGATCATCACACCCTTGCCGGTTTCCTCGATGATTTCCAGCGCGTTGGGCACCGTCCACGAGTGCGAGCAGCCGAGCGGATCGATCAGGTCCATCACCGACAGCGGCTCGTGCACACGCACCAGCGTTTCCTGGTCGCCACGGATATCACCCTTGGCCAGCGCCAGATGGGTGGCCTGGGTCATGGTGTCGCGGAACACGTGCAGGTCGAAGGAGCCGAACGGGGTGTCGATCGGGCGCTGGCCGACATGTTCGACCAGGTTTTCGGTTTCGCTGCGGTAGTTGATCAGGCTGGCGATAGTACCGATCTTCAGGCCGTGCGTTGCGGCAAACTCCATCAGCTCGGGCAGGCGTGCCATGGTGCCGTCGTCGTTCATGATCTCGCAGATCACCGACGCCGGTTCGAGGTTGGCCAGTTGGCTCAGGTCGCAGCCGGCTTCGGTATGGCCAGCGCGCACCAGCACCCCGCCGTTCTGCGCCTTGAGCGGGAAGATATGCCCCGGCTGCACCAGGTCGCTTGGCTTGGCGTGGCGGGCCACCGCCGCCTGCACGGTACGCGCGCGGTCGGCGGCAGAAATGCCGGTGGTCACGCCCTCGGCGGCTTCGATCGAGACGGTGAAGTTGGTGGCATACGGCGTGCCGTTGTTCGATACCATCAGCGGCAGGTTGAGCTGCTGGCAGCGCTGTTCGGTCAGCGTCAGGCAGATCAGGCCACGGCCGTGCTTGGCCATGAAGTTGATGGCTTCCGGCGTGACGTGCTCGGCCGCCATCACCAGGTCGCCTTCGTTTTCGCGGTCTTCGGCGTCCACCAGCACTACCATCTTGCCGGCCTTGATGTCGGCGATGATGTCCTGAATCGGGGAGATGGTCATTTCGGTTTTCCTTGTACTTTCATGCGGCCGTTTCGGCCGGCGTATGTTGTTCTCAGCCGTGAGCGCGTCGGCCGGCATCGGCTGAAGGCCCGCCCCGGACCTCAGGCGTGTCGTTGCGCCAGCACCCGTTCCACGGTGTCGACGATGGCCTGCGTTTGCGGATCGATTTCGATGTTGATGGCATCGCCCGGGCGGCGGGCGCCGATGATGGTGCGCTCCAGCGTCTCCGGAATCAGGTGCACGCAGAAGCGGTTGCCCTCGACGGCGCCGATGGTCAGGCTGACGCCATCAATACCGATATAGCCCTTGGTGAGGACGTATTTGGCGTGCTCCGCCGGCAGCTCGAACCAGATGGTGCGGTTGTTCGGCGTTTCGATCACCTCGGTCACCCGGGCCAGGCACAGGATGTGGCCGGACATGGCGTGGCCGCCGATTTCGTCGCCGAAGCGCGCGGCACGTTCGATGTTGACGCGATCGCCCATCCGGAGGGCGCCGAGATTGGTGATGCGCAACGTCTCCTGCATCAGGTCGAAGTGGACCAGATCGCCATCAACGCGGGCCACCGTCAGGCAGCAGCCGTTATGCGCCACCGACGCACCCAGTTCCAAGCCCTGCAGCAGATGGGCGGGCAGGCGCACGACGTGGGTGCGAAAGCGTTCTTTTTCTTCGATGTGGACGACCTCGGCGGCCGCCTGGACTATGCCGGTAAACATGGGGATGGTCTTTCCTGCCTCAGCACTGCCGCCGATTGGCGATAAACGGTCATGATAACGAAATCCGTGCCCCGTGCCGACGCCCGCACCGGAAAAAGAATCCGGCGCGGTGTGTCGGCGACGGGCGTTATCGAGTAAAATTTGGGGTTTTGAATCGAATCTCAAGCCCCATGTCCGCTGAATTGACCCGCATTGCCGAGGAAGTGGCCCACCGCCGCACCTTCGCCATCA
>JACPUY010000276.1 GCA_016192025.1 Pseudogulbenkiania sp.
CCGCGCCTATGCCGGACGTCTTTGCGATACCCGGGGGCCGAAGCGCGCGGTGCTGTCGGGGATGATCATTTGCTGCGCCAGCGGTGCTTGCCTGTGGCTTGCCGGCCTGCTCGGCCAGATGCCGGCATCCAGCCTGGCCAGCCTGATCGTCGGGCGGCTGTTGTTGGGGGCGGGGGAGAGCCTCGTTACCACCGGGGCCATTACCTGGGGGATTGCCCGGGCCGGCAGTGCCTACACCGGCAAGGTCATCTCGTGGAACGGCATCACCAGCTACGGCGGAATGGCCATCGGGGCGCCGCTTGGTGTACTGCTGGCCGACCGCTGGGGGCTCGCCGCGCTGGGCCAGGTGACGCTGGCCATGACGCTTGGCTCGTGCCTGCTGGTATGGCGCAAGGCGCCGGTCGTCCCGGTTTGTGGCGAGCGGCTGCCGTTCAAGCAGGTGTTCTGGCGCATGGTGCCGTTCGGGCTGTGCCTGGCGCTCGGTTCGGTCGGGTTCGGCGCCATATCCACCTTCGTGACCCTGTTCTTCGCCAGCCGGCATTGGCCGGATGCGGCGCTGGCGCTGACGCTGCTGGGTGCCTTCTTCATCGCCTCGCGCCTGTTGTTTGCCGGCAGCATCAGCCGTTTCGGCGGTTTTCCGGTGGCGTTGGCGTCGTTCCTCGTGGAGGCTGCCGGGCTGGTGCTGCTCGGGCTGGCCACCGCGCCGTGGCAGGCGTTCGCCGGGGCTGCGCTGACCGGTTTCGGTTTCGCCCTGGTCTTTCCCGCGCTGGGTATGGAGGCGGTGCGCCGGGTGCCCAGCGGCAATCGCGGCTCGGCACTGGGCGCCTATGCGCTGTTTCTCGATCTGTCGCTGGGCATCACCGGCCCGGTGGCCGGGCTGGCGGCGAATCGCTTTGGCTATGGCTCGGTGTTCCTGCTCGCCGCCGTTGCCGTGGTGATGGCGGTCATGCTGGGGGCGGTACTGTGGCGGGGGAAAAAGGGCGTTGCCGCTATTGCCGGACAAACTCCGGTTTGAAAAAGACGGGAAGAGGGGCCTGGTCTGCCGTTTGGCATCGGCTCCCTCTCGCTGCAGCGTTCAGACCTTGTATTGCTCGACCGCCAGCATGATGTGGCGGCCCAGATCCACCAACTGCTTGACGGCACCGGCCGAGGCGTTGGCCGAAGCCGAATTGCTTTCCGTCATCCCTGCGATCCGTTCCATCTGCTGCGCAATGCTGGAACTGGCCGCGGTCTGCTCGCGCATGGCCACGGAAATGTCGTCCACCACGGTTGCCGCCTGGCTGGCCCGGGTCTGAATGGCATTGATCGCGACGCCGACGGCATGAGAGCGTTCGATTTCGAGGGACACGTTCTCGACCACGGCCTGCATGCCGTCGGCAGCGAGTTGCGCCCCGGCCTGCATCTGCTGGATACGCTCGTCGATCTCCATGGTCGACTGGGTCGTCCGGTCGGCCAGCTTGCGTACCTCGTCGGCCACCACGGCGAAACCGCGGCCATGCTCGCCGGCGCGTGCCGCCTCGATGGCGGCGTTCAGGGCGAGCAGGTTGGTCTGGTCGGAAATCTCCTTGATCAGGCGCACGACCGATGAAATGTCGTTGCTTTCCTGCTGCAGTGTCTCGACCCGGCCGGTGGCCATTTTGACCGCGAGGGCGATCTGCTCGATGGCCTGCGCGGCGTCCAGGATGGTCTGCCCGCTTTGGGCCGCGGTCTGCTCGGCCTCCCGGGCCAGGCGGCTCGCGTCGCCAGCCTGTTCGGTCACCCGAGCCATGCTGGTCGCCATCTGCTCCATGGCCGCCGCAGCGCTCAGCACCGCCCCCGACTGCACGCCGGAGTTGTTGACGATTTCCCGGGCGCGGAGGTCTATCGTCTCGGTGACGCCGCCGATCGTCAGGACGCTGCGTTTGACGTCGCTGATGCTGGAACGGAGCCGCTCGAGAAAGCTGTTGTAGGCCTGCAGGGTGGTTGCGATTTCGCGTGGTCCGTGTTCCGGCAGCCCGGCCGTGAAGTCCAGCCGTTCCGAGGTATGGGTGATCCCCTTCTGCATGCGACCGAGGGGGTGCGTCACGGAGCGGCCGAGCAGGTAGCCTCCCAGCACGATGATCACCAGTCCGGCCAGGGCCGAGCCGGCGGTCAGCACAAGGGTCCGCTGATAGGCCGAGTCGCTAGCCTTGCTGACCACTTCCCCTTTGCGGCGATTGAAGCTGACCATGGCGTCCAGCGCCTGTGCCACGTTCTTGTGCGCCGGCAGCGCCTCCCGGCTGACCACCTCCAGGGCCAGATCCCGTTCGCCGGACTTGGCCAGCGTCTTTACCTGGTCGATGAGGGTGAGATAGGAAATCAGCTTGAACTTGGCCTGGCGCGCGAGTTCCCGATCCTCGGAGTGCGCTGCTTGCCGTTCATAGTCCTGGATGCCCTTGAGGACGGTTTTCCGCAGCGTGGTCAAGCGTCCCTCGATCTCGGCCTGGCGGTCTGTGGCATCGCTGACCGCCAGTTCGTACACCGTG
The DNA here is from genome assembly GCA_016192025.1 of Pseudogulbenkiania sp. Taxonomy (GTDB): domain Bacteria; phylum Pseudomonadota; class Gammaproteobacteria; order Burkholderiales; family Chromobacteriaceae; genus Pseudogulbenkiania. The sequence continues at coordinate 2,505 of JACPUY010000276.1, forward strand.
GCGTGCATGGACTGGTAGGCGCTGCGCACGTCGGTCACGTAGACGACGCGCGGCAGCACTTCCAGCGTGACGGCCTGCACGTTCTTCTGGGCGCGGTTAAAGCCGATGATCGAGATCGAGAAGACGGCGGCGAGGGTCAGAAGCGTCAACCCCACCAGCAAGATGATTCGGCGTTGGACACTCAGCTTCCCGTGTCGGGCAGTCTGTTTTTTCAACATGAAAAGAACTCCCTTGATTTCAGGAAAGAAAAATAGTGGCGATGGCTCTGGCGCATCCGGAAAAGGCATGACAATGCCCGTGGGCCAGGCAGCAGCCAGGTCCGGGAGAGTCGGATGTTCGGGTGGTATGTGTTATGTCGGTTTCGCGATGGAGAGTCCGGCTGTCCCGAATGGCCTTTCGCCAATGGAGCCGGTGTCGCCGCGATGAACCCCGTCGCTACAGAAGGGGGATGAGATTTTGTCTCGAATTCAAGTCAGCCAGGCCGTTATCTGTTTTGTCTGGCCTTACCTTGGCTTCAGTAGCTAGAGTCCCGGGAAGGGATGTCCGGAGGGGTGACGATGCACCCCACCCGGACGTTAGCGATTACTTGCCGCCACGCACCTTGGCGATTTCGGCATACACCTCTTTGACGAACGGTTCACCGATCTGGGCGGTGTACTTGGCAATGACCGGCTTGGCTTTCTCGGCAAAGCGGGCCAGTTCCTTCGGCGGGATGGTATTCACCTTCATCGTCGTTTTCAGCGTGGCCAGCGCTTCGGCATTCTTCTTGCGCGACACCTGGCGCTGGTAGTTGCGAGCCTCTACCGCCGCTTCGGAGACGATCTTCTTCTCATCCGGCGACAACTGATCCCAGAATTTCTTGCTCATCAGCAGGATCTGGGGGTTGTACATGTGCTGCGTTACCGAGTAGTACTTCTGCACTTCGTTGAATTTCTGCACCACGGTGGTAATGGCCGGGTTGGTAGCGCCATCGACGGCCTTTTGCTCCAGTGCGGTGTACAGCTCGGTGAACGGCAGCGGCACGGCATTGGCGCCCAGCGCATTCATGAAGTCGATGTAGATCGGGGTCTGGATGACGCGCATCTTCTGGCCTTGCAGGTCTTCCACCTTGGTGATCGGGCGAATGCCGCTGCTCATGTTGCGGAAGCCCAGTTCCCAGTAGGCCAGGCCAACCAGACCCTGTGCCGGCAGCTTGTCGGCCAGTTTCTTGCCGATCGGGCCATCCAGCACGGTATCGGCTTCCTTCTCGTTGCGGAACAGGTAAGGGAAGTCCCAGACGGCCATTTCCTTTTCCACGCCGGCCAGCAGGCTGGCGTTCATCAGGGTCATTTCCACGGTGCCGCCCTGCAGCGAGGAGATCAGCTTCAGGTCGCCACCCAGCGTGCCGCCGCCGAAAATCTTGACGTTCAGTTTGCCGCCGCTCTTCTTGGCGACGACGTCGGCGAATTTCTGCGCGCCGTCGTACTGGGCCGTGCCCTTGTCGACAACCAGCGACAGCTTGATGTTGCGTTCCTGGATGTCGGCCGCCTGGGCGCTGATGAACGGGGTGAAAGCGGCAGCGACCAGAACGCTGACCATCATGCGGCGGGTAAAGAGGCTCATTGTCTATCTCCTGTTTGTAGCTAGTTTTTTCAAGTTACTGCTTCTTCGGGAAGTTGAAGCTCAACTCCCTGTTACGGCACGCCGAGGCGCGTTTTCTAAATGGCTATCAGCCGTGGAACCACTGGGCCGGCACGATCACCAGCGCCGGGAACAGCACCATCAGCAACAGAATCACCAGTTCCGCCATCAGGAAGGGCCACACGCCCTTCATCAGGTCGTCCATCTTGAGCTTGGAAACGCTGCAGACGACGTTCAGCACGGTGCCGACCGGCGGAGTGATCAGGCCGATGGCATTGTTGATGATGAACAGCACACCGAAGTAAATCGGGTCGATGCCGGCCTGCTTCACCACCGGCATCAGCACCGGCGTGAGGATCAGGATGGTCGGGGTCATGTCCATCGCGGTGCCAACGGCGACGACCAGCAGCATGATGGCGATCATCAGCAGGGTCTGGTTGTCCATGAACGGCTCGAGCAGCTCGACGACCTGACCCGGCACATCGGCCACGGTGATCATCCACGATGACACCAGTGCGGCGGCCACCAGGAACATCACCACGGCGGTGGTCTTGGCCGAGGCGGCAAACACCGCGTACAGGCTGCTGAGCTTCAGTTCCTTGTAGATGAACACGGCGGCGACCAGCGAATAGACGGCGGCGACGACGGCGGCCTCGGTCGGGGTGAATACGCCGAGCTTCAGGCCGACGATGATGATCACCGGCAGCAGCAGCGCCCAGAAACCATCGATCAGCGTGTGGACGATCTCGCGCAGCGATTTGCGCGGCGCCGTTTTCAGCGACTCCTTGCGCGCCACCCACCACCAGGTCGCGGCCAGTGCCAGCCCCATCGTGACCCCTGGCACAATGCCGGCGAGGAACAGCTTGGAGATCGACAGGTTGGCGGCGACGCCGAAGATGATGAAACCGATGCTGGGCGGAATGATCGGGGCGATGATGCCGCCGGCGGAGACCAGGCCCGCCGCCTTGGCACGGTCATGGCCCGCTTCGACCATCATCGGCACCAGCAGGGAAGCCAGCGCCGCGGCGTCGGCCACCGCCGAGCCGGACAGGGCCGCCATCAGCACCGAGGCCATGATGGCCACGTAGCCGAGGCCGCCCTTGACATGCCCGACCAGTGCGAGTGCGACATTGACGATGCGCTTGGACAGGCCGCCGGTATTCATGATTTCGCCGGCCAACATGAAGAACGGCACGGCCATCAGCGGGAAGCTGTCGGCGCCGTCGACCAGGTTCTGCGCCACGATCTGGGCGTCGAACATGTCCATCTGGTACATCAGCGCCAGGCCGCTCAGCAGCAGGGCAAAGGCGATGGGCACGCCAAGGGACATCACACCCAGCAACACCCCGAGAAATAGCGTAATGGTCATGGCTGCACCTCTTCGTGCTTGGTGGACTTGGTCGGTTTGTGGTGTACGTGTTCCTGGTGTTCGATTTCTTCCTGCAGCGCGTGGATCTCGGCCAGCTCTTCCGACTCGGTCACCATGACCAGATCCTCATCGCTGACCTTCCCGGCGAGCACGCGATAGAGCTCGTAAGCGATGATCAGTGCGGCGGTGATGCCGAAGACGACGCCTGGCGCATACAGAATGGCCATCGGTAGGCCGGACGCCGGAGCGGCAACACTGGTGTTGATGAGAACCTGGTCCCAGCTGCCAACAGTAATGAACCAGGTGGAGAACAGCATCAGCAGCTGGCCGATCACCAGGCAGACTTTCTTGCCGGTGGGGGAAAGGCGGCTGACCATGCTGTCCATGCCAAGGTGTGCGTGTTCACGCAAGCCGATCAGTGCGCCGAGAAAGGTCAGCCAGACAAAGAACCAGCGTGACAACTCTTCCGAAATCGAAATCCCGGTGTTGAACAGGTAGCGCAAGGCCACGTTGCCGAAAACCAGAACGACCATGCCGGCCAGGCAGAGTACAACGAGGATTTTCAATAGATGGAAATAACCCTCTATCAAATTCCCTATCAGTGTTGATGAGGAACTGCTTTTCATGAAGTTCTCCTCCAATCGTGTGCGTGGATGATTTGTTAACTGCTTTATAGTTTTGTTTGCTGAATCGGCGCCCAATTCAGATTGGCGGCCGTTTTTAAAAAAGCGATTCTGGCTGTAATGAATCCTGCTCTGCTTTGCCAAACACGATATTGCGCTGCACAAAAAACCAGCTTGTTGCAATGCGTGAAAGGGCTTGCATTGCCCATGCTAGGTACGGCGGTGGCTATTAGCCAGGATGAGGCAGGTGATGATCGCCGGGATCATTGATAGGGTTGGCATGCACGGTGTTCTCCTCTGAACGCTTGGGCGATTGTCGCCCCTTTGTTTAATTATCGAACATCAATTTAGGTAGGGCGCCCTAGGGTGTCAAGTGCGATTATCAAAATTATGTTCGGTTATCGGACGTAGGCTTGGGCTTGAACAGAGAAGGTGGTGCAAAGCGGTTGGCAGGCGCGGCGAGAAGGGACGATCCGGCCCGAAGTGGCAGCCATGCTGGCGCCAGCGCTAACATTAGCCGTAAATGACGCCGCGCTACAACAGGGGAACTCGAAGAAAACAAAAGGCCCGCCGGGGCGGCGGGCTGGTTGGGAACCGAGTGGGTTACTGGGGCACGACCGCCGCTGGGCGGCGGCCGGATTCCCAGATGAGCTTGACGATCAGCGCACCGGCGGAGACCAGGGCGGGTACGGCCAGCAGGGTGAAGATCATGCTGAAGCCCAGCTGCAGACGCATCAGTTCGGCGCCGAGCAGGGCGCCAGCAATGCCGCCGAAGCGGCCGATGCCCAGCATCCAGGCCACACCGGTGGCGCGGCCGTGCGTTGGATAGAAGGCTGCGGCGAGCGACGGCATCGACGACTGCGCGCCGTTCATCGCGGTGCCGGCGAGGAAGATCAGCACGCCGAGCATGACGAGGCTCGCCGAACCCTGGCCCACGGCGTAGATCAGCGCGCCGGTCAGGACGTAGCCGGCGGCCACCACCTTGTGCGGGTCGAGCTTGTCCATCAGCCATCCCGAGACGATGGTGCCGATGCCGCCGCCGAGCGGGAACAGCGCGGTGATCAGCGCCGCCTTCTCGATCGAGAAGCCGGCATCCTTGATCAGGATCGGCATCCAGCTGGTCAGCAGATAAAAGATCAGCAGACCCATGAAATAGGTCAGCCACAGCATGACCGAGCCGAGACGGTAGCGCGGCGACAGGATTACGCCGACGGCCGAGGCGCTCGTCGCCGGCTTGTCTTCGGTGAGGGTGAAGGTGGTGGCGCTATCCAGCGTCTGCCCGGCGATCCGGCCGAGAATGCGCGCGACGTGCGCGGTCGGCTTGTGGTGCGCCACCAGGTAGCGTACCGATTCCGGCAGGAACAGCGCTAGCAGCACGGCGAGCAGCAGCGGGGTCACGCCGCCGGCGATCAGCACGCTGTGCCAGCCGAAGTGCGGGATCAGCCACGAGGCGAAGAAGCCGCCGGCCGAGGCGCCGAGCGGAAAGCCGCAGAACATGGTGTTGACCAGTACGGCGCGCCGCTGCTGCGGGGCGAATTCCGACATCAGCGTCACCGCATTCGGCATCGCCGCGCCCAGGCCGAGGCCGGTCAGGAAGCGCATCACGGTCAGCGACTCGATCGTGTCGGCAAAGGCCGTGGCCAGGCTCCAGCCGCCGAAGAACAGCACCGAGAGCACCAGCACCACCTTGCGGCCGAAGCGGTCGGCCAGCGGGCCGGCGGTCAGCGCGCCGACGGCGAGGCCGAACAGCGCCGCGCTCATCACCGGGCCGAGCGACGATTTCTCGATTCCCCATTGCTGTACCAGGGCGGGGGCGATATAGCCGATTGCGGCGGTGTCGAAGCCGTCGACCGCGACGACCAGGAAACACAGGATCAACACCAGCCACTGGAACGGCGAAAAGCGCTGGCTGTTGATGAAAGCTTGAACATCGACGGTGCGGGGCGTGCTCATCGCGCACCTCCTTGCCACGCCGGGACGTGAACAAAAATGGCAGTGGGGCGTAGCGCAAGCTGCGGTGCAAGCGGGTGGTCATGCGTCATGTCTCATCTCTCCTTGGCGCCGGGGTCTTGTGTTTTATGTCTCTGGGCGACCCTGGTGGTCTTAACGGTGGTGGTCGGCGTCAGCCGTGGGTGTCGGTGGAACCTTGCTGCGGGATGGCCGCCTCCTTTCTTTTCTTTACGGGCCAAATGTTAGTGATTGATTGGGCGAATATCGCCTCTTTGTTTATTTATCGAACATCAATTTAGGTAGGGCGCTATGGGGTGTCAAGTGCGATTATCAAAATTGTGTTCGGCTATCGGGTGTTACTTTCAATCGTGACTGATGAAAAGTCGGCGATCACCGGCGGGGGTCGTCTGCCTCAGAACGACGCCCACTCCCACGGCAGGCCGACGTAGTTCTCGGCCAGCGCCGTGGCGGCGGCGCGCGAGGACACCACGTAGTCGAGCTCGGCGCGCTGCAACTGGCGCTGGAACGGCGTCGCGTCGTCGAAGTTGTGCAGCAGGCTGGTCATGAACCACGAGAAGTGCTCGGCGCGCCAGATGCGCTTGGTCGCGGTCTCGGTGTAGCGCGCCAGCAGGTCTTGGCGGTTCTGCTTGTAGAACGCCTCGAGCGCGATCGACAACAGGCGCACGTCGGCGGCGGCGAGGTTCAGCCCCTTGGCGCCGGTCGGCGGCACGATATGCGCCGCGTCGCCGGCCAGGAGCAGCCGGCCGTGCTGCATCGGCGTCGACACGAAGCTGCGCATCGCGACGATGTTCTTCTGGAAGATCTTGCCCTCGGTCAGCCGCCAGCCGTCGTGGTTCTCCAGGCGGGTGTGCAGCTCGTTCCAGATGCGGTCGTCCGACCAGTTGTCGACGTGGTCCTTCGGGTCGCACTGGAAGTAGAGACGCTGCACCGTGGCCGAGCGCGTGCTGACCAGGGCGAAGCCGCGCTCGTGCTGGGCGTAGATCAGCTCGTCGGACGACGGCGGCGCCTCCACCAACACGCCGAACCAGCCGAACGGATAGATGCGCTGGACGTCCTGGCGCACGCCGTCCGGGATGGTCGGGCGCGACACGCCATGGAAGCCGTCGGCGCCGATGACGAAGTCGCAGTCGAGCCGGCAGGCCTCGCCCTCGTGGCGGAAGCGGATCGACGGATGGTCGCTGTCGACATCGTGCAGGCTGACCTCGGACACCTCGAAGCGGACATCGCCGCCCGCGGCCAGCCGCGCCGCGACCAGATCCTTGATCACCTCGTGCTGGGCGTAGACGGTAATGGAGCGGCCGGTCAGCTCGGTCAGGTCGAGGCGATGGCGCTGGCCACCGAAGGCCAGCTCGATGCCGTGGTGCACGAAGCCCTCGCGGCGCAGGCGCTCGCCGAC
>JACPUY010000277.1 GCA_016192025.1 Pseudogulbenkiania sp.
CGACGGATGACGGACCGGTGGCGGCGGATGACAGTCTCAGCATCAGCGAGAACGCGACGACCCCGCTGGCAGGTGACGTGCTGGCCAACGACACGGATGTGGATACGGCTCACAGTGACTTGGTCGTCACGGATGTCCGTACCGGAACCGAAGCGGGCAGCGGCACGGCAGGCACGCTGGGCACCGCGCTGGTCGGTGCCTATGGCACGCTGACGCTGAACGCCAACGGCAGCTACAGCTACGTGCTGGATAACAGCAATGCGGCGGTGAATGCGCTGAACGAGGGTGACACGCTGCAGGACTCTTTCACGTATACCATGAGTGATGGTTCGCTGACGGACCAGGCGCAACTGACGATCACCATCAATGGCACTAACGACAATCCGCGCATTCTGAACGGAGTCATGACCACCAACAGCAACGTTACCAACCAGTTCGTGACCCAGACCTTCATCGAAGTGGACAATCCGCTGCACGCCAACGCCAAGATCTATGATCTGTTCGAGCAGGGGCAGCAAGGGACGGTGATCCAGGACATGGGTTTCAATATCAACCCCAACGCCCACTATCTGGTGTCGCTGGAGGCCGCCGCCGGAACCAAGGCGATCGTGACCGACTACTCGCTCGAAGGCATCGCGATCCAGGGAGCGGGTAACACGCAACTGGAACTGGACAACTCGGCTGGCGGATCGTCCTCAACCGCGCTCACGGCCATTATCGACCCGGCTCCCAGCCCCGCGCTGGTGCAGAGCGAAACGCCGTCGTTAGACGGGACGGCGCTCGACAATACGCTGACCGATACGGTGTCCGATTACCATTTCCTGTATGGCGCAGATGGGAACGATACTCTGAATGGTAGCGACGACAGTGACGCTCTGCACGGCGGTACAGGGGCCGATACGTTAAATGGTGGGGGTGGAAATGACCTGCTGGTTTACGGCATCGTCGATGCGATCGATGGTGGAGACGGCTTCGATATCGTGCGGCTCGACGATGGCGCTTTGGCGCTGTCACAACTGGGTTCGGCTTCCGACAGCAATACCCTGGGGCCGGATGACAACCAGCTGGTCGACCTGAGCGGTGCCGCGATCAGCCATGTCGAAGCGTTACTGATCACCGAGGAGGCCGGAACGTCGACGCTGGCAGTGGATCCCAACGACGATGTCGGGACCACGGTACGGCTGCGGCCGGAAGACGTGTTGAGCTTTACCGATGCCACTAGCAACCACACCCTGAATGTGTTGGGTAATCCTGGCGATGTGCTGGAGCTGGATGTTGCTGATCCCCTGTCGCCACCGGCCGGTTCGACGATTACTCAGGATGGCGTGCTCTTCACCCAGTTCCAGTTTGTGGTGAGCGGCACGACGGTAACGGTGAACGTGGAAAACGAGGTGCAAACCCACTTCATCTGAGGCCGCCTCAGGAGGCCGTCACGCCCGGCCCGGTGATGCCGTCCACGCCCGAGCGGAGCAGCTGGGCTCCCTCCGCCGGCGTCTTCACGCCCTTGGCGTAGACGTCGAGGTCCAGCATGCGGGCCACGTGCAGCAGGTTGGAGAGCAGCATCTGAGCCCCCGGATCGCTCTCGGCCCCCCGTATTAGCGTGCCGTCGATCACCAGATAGTCGAGCGCGACCTCGTGCAGCCGGGTTAGCAGGCTGAAGTGCTCGCCGGACATTTCCAGACCGATGCGGGCTCCCAGCGGCCGGATGGCCCGGCAGAAGCCCTGGAAGGCCGGCCAGCGCTCGGCCAATCCCGGTTCCAGCCACTCCAGCGCCAGTCCCCCTTGGGGGAGGTCCGCCTGCAGCCGGGTGTGCACGGTTTCGGTGAAAGCATAGGGATCGTCCAGCGAGTGGGCGCTCAGGTTGACGGCAACGGCCAGGCGCTGCTGGCCGAGGCTGTGCAGCGCCTGCTCGATGGCTTCCAGGTCCAGCGCGGGAGTCAGCGCGAGGCGGGCGGCGTGGGCGGTCAGCGTGCCGGCGCGCAGGGGGCTACCCTCCGCCTGCGGCAGGGTGATCATGCCCTCCTGATGGATCACCGTGCCGTTCGCCTTGACCACCGGGTAGAAGACGAGGCGGAAGGCGTGGGCGGCCAGCGCGTCATACAGCAGCGTATTCCAGTCGAAATCGCTGGGCGGGAGCGTGATGCCGTCATGGTTGAAACGGTGCCAGTCCTTACCGCGCTGCTGTTCGGCCAGGGTGACGGCTTCGTTGACCCGCAGCAGGATGCCCGGCAAGGTATCGTGCTGGGTGTAGCGGGTCACCCCGAGCACGGCGCGCCAGTGCCGCTTGGCGGGCTCAGCCGGCCAGTCCTGCCAGCGGCGGTTCAGTTCCTCCATCCAACGGTCCGCCGCCTGCTGATCTTCTCCCGGCATCAGCAGCACGAACTCGGCGCCGCGCAGCCGGGCGGCCAGCCAGCCGGCATGGCCGCTGGCCTGTTGTTGCAGGTCCGCCGCCACCCGCTTGAGCCGCCGGTTGACCTCCTCCCCGCCGAGGCGCTTGTTGAATTCCGCCAGGTCCGGCAGGCGGACCAGGATCAGCTCTCCCTCCGGGGCCGCTTGCGGGTCGGCCAGCTCGCCGGCCATGCGTTCTTCGAAGCGTGAGCGGTTGGCCAGGCCGGTGAGCGGGTCGGACAGGGCCGCGGCGCGCAGCTGATCGATATGGCGCGCGGCCTCGTCCAGCATCGACTTGATCCGTCCGGAGAGGGTGTTCATGGCGCGGGCCACGGCAAACAGTTCGGGGGTGCCCGGCTCGGCCATGGTGGTGAAGCGGCGTTCGCTGATCGCTTCGGCCTGCCTGACCACCAGATCGAGCTGGCGGCGGATGTAGCGGATGCCGATAGTGGCCAGGGCGCCGGTCAGCAGCGCGGCCAGCGACAGCCAGGCCAGCATCCGCAACGAGCCCTGCCACAAGGCGATCCAGGCGTAACCGGTCTGCGCTTCCACGGTGATGGTACCGGCGTGCAGCCAGCCCTTGGACAGGTTGGCCGAAGCCGGCCTGGGGTTCAGCGGCAGTAGTTCTTTGAACCAGCGCGGCACCTCGTCCTCCAACTGCCGGTTGACCCGCTCCAGCCGGGTCTTGCCGCCGACGTCGACCCAGCGGATGACACGATAGTGGGCGTTATCGAAGGTAGCGTTGATCAGCGTTTCGCTCATCGCCGGGTCGGCCTGATACTGGTTGATCGACAAGGTCAGGGCATTGGCTCCGCTGACGCTCTGGGCGTACAGCTGCTGGGACAGGTAGTCGCGCGCGGTGAGCAGGCTGACCGTCAGGCTGGCGACGACGGTGGTGAACAGCGTCATCACGACCAGCAGCCAGACCTGTTCGATCAGTGTCATATGGGCTCGTTTCATGGCCATCCCTCCGACTCACCCCTTCTGCTAAAAGCCTTCAGCCCGCATGCGTTCCTGCAGGGTCATCCAGCGCGTCAGCCGCTCCACGTTGCCGGCCGGGGGCGGGTTGTTGTCGGGCATCCAGACGCCGCCGCTGTTGAAGCTGAACACCGGCACCAGGTCGGTGCGCAAGGAGGCCGGCTTGATGTCGGTGATCAGGTTGTCCAATACCAGCGGTTCCGCCTCGGTGCTGGGGTAGTAGGCCAGCACCATGTGGGCCTGGCTGAGCGTGCTGCCCGGCCCGCCCAGCAAGGCGCGCACGTAGGTCAGTCTAAGCTTGGCGGGGGGGACGCCCAGCAAGGTCAGCGTCATGTATTTGGCGATGACGAAATCCTCGCAGTCGCCGGCCCCGCGCCCCATGGTCTCGATCGGTGTAGCCCAGTAGTCGTCCTGATGCCATACAACTGTGTCATCGATGAACAGGATACGACGGTTAAAGAAACTGTTGGTCTCGATTACCTTGGCATTTTCAGTACGATTGCCTAAAACAGAGATAAGTGATCGCCAAGCTTCATAGTTCTGGATTCCCCGTGGACCGAATTTCTGGATGGCCTGGAATTGCCGGGCAAAATCCAGCGACGCCGCACTCTTCGGTGTCGCGCACGCAGAGATCAGGCTGACGATTGTCCAGATCAACAGGGTTGACCAGGCTCTCCATAACAGCGGGGCCTTTTGGCCGATCAGGTGATTTCGGGAAAAACGGTGTGCCATTAGGCTCTGTCCTGGTTCCAATTGGCATGCGAGGTGATGCGTGATTACAGCACTTAACTGATCTTCATAATAGGACGTGGCCATGAAACTGCGAAAAATATGCGTCGCGTTGCTCGGGCTGGGCCTGGCTGGCGCAGCATTTTGTGCCGAAGTGACCGATATAAGAAGTGCAGTAGAGAATACCGTCGTCAGCAATCCCGAAGTGCAGGTGAAGTGGCGCACCTTTCGTCAGTCGGTCGAAGAAATCGGTATCGGCCGCTCCGAGTTTTTCCCGACCGTCGACCTAAGCTACAAATACGCGCTGGAAGACCACGAGGAACCCCCGTTGTCGGGAGGCAACCAGGGTTTCGACCGCGACGGCTGGTCGCTGGCCTTGGTGCAGAACCTGTTCAAGGGCTTCTCCACGGTGAACCTGGTGCGCCAGCTCGACCATACCCGCCGTGCCAACTATTTCGACTTCCTGGCCGAGTCCGAAAACCAGGGGCTGGAGGCGGTCCGCGCCTACATCGACGCGGTGCGTTTCCGCCAGTTGCTCGAACTGGCCCAGTATAACTACGCCGTCCACAAGGGGATTCATCAGCAACTGATGCAGAAGGTTGCCGCCGGGGTGGGACGCCGCGTCGACCTGGAGCAGGCGACCGGCCGCC
>JACPUY010000278.1 GCA_016192025.1 Pseudogulbenkiania sp.
GCGCTGCCGCCTGCGAAATTTTTTCGACTTGCAGTTGCTCGACCTTGGCGCGCGGCGAGTAGCGGTTGAGGCGCGCCAGACCGGTGTCGATCACGTACTTGATGCCGGGCACGGTGAGCGAGGTCTCGGCCACGTTGGTGGCGAGCACGATGCGCCGCCCGCCGGAGGGCTTGAAGATCTTCTGCTGGTCTTCGTTGGAGAGGCGCGCGAACAGCGGCAGGATCTCGTAGCCGCGGATGCCGGACTTGCGCAGCTTCTCCGCCGTGTCACGAATCTCGCGCTCGCCGGGCAGGAACACCAGCATGTCGCCCGGACCGTGGCGCGACATCTCGTCCACCGCCTCGACGATGGCGTCCTCCATCTCCACTTCGCGCTCGTCCTCGTCGCGCGCCTTGAGCGGGCGCTAGCGCACCTCCGCCGGGAAGGTGCGGCCGGAGACCTCGATCACCGGCGCGTTGTCGAAGTGGAGCGCGAAGCGCTCGGCGTCGATGGTGGCCGAGGTGACGATGACTTTCAGGTCCGGCCGGCGCGGCAGCATCTGCTTGAGGTAGCCGAGCAGAAAGTCGATGTTGAGGCTGCGTTCGTGCGCCTCGTCGATGATGATGGTGTCGTAGGCTTCGAGGTAGCGGTCGGTCTGCGTTTCCGCCAGCAGAATGCCGTCGGTCATCAGCTTGATCACGCTCTTCTCGGACAGCTTGTCGGTGAAGCGCACCTTGAAGCCAACGTGGGCGCCCAGCTCGGATTTCAGCTCCTGCGCGATGCGCGTCGCCACCGAGCGCGCCGCCAGCCGGCGCGGCTGGGTGTGGCCGATCAGCCCGTACACGCCGCGTCCCAGTTCGAGGCAGATCTTGGGGATCTGCGTGGTCTTGCCCGAGCCGGTTTCGCCGCAGATGATCACCACCTGGTGGGCGGCGATGGCCGCCCTGATCTCGTCGCGCTTCTGGTTGACCGGCAGCGCCTCGTCGAACTCGGGCGTCGGCAGGTTGGCCGAACGCGCCTCGGCACGGCTTTGCGAGCGGGCGATCTGCTGTGCCACGTCGGCCAGCAGCTTGTCGGACGGCTGCTGCTTCTTCAGCCGTTGTTCGACGTCGGCGAGCTTGCGTTTGAGACCGTGGCGGTCGCGGATCAGGCAGGAGGGGAGGGCGGCCTTCAGTTCGGCCAGCGGACGGATGGAGCTCATGCGTGGAAAGAACGGCGGAAACGGGAAAGCGCCGAGTATAGCAGAGGCCAAACGTTGCGCTTCGGCCAACATCGGCCTCTATTATTAACCCAGCCCTTTAATACCCTTGCTATGCCGCATACGCAGCAGCCGGATGATGGAAGTTAGAATCGGACGCGCTCGTGCAAGGTGGTGATGCGCTCCATGATGGATTTTGCTTTCTTCAAGAGTGCGAATCGTCACGGCTGGGCAGCTCCAGGCGTAGCGCGGCAGAAAGAAGAGTTCGATCCGCTCGGACGCCGCTCGAGGAACTCGATGAAGCGTTCCGCCTTGCGCAACGTCTCGCGCCCCTCGGGGCCCTGCTTGCGGGTATCGATCTTGTTCATGCGCACATTATTTTAAAAAAACAGCTTATTTTCGGGTCGTGTCAAGAAATGATGGATTAATAAAAATCGCCGTGATAATGTTTCCAATGTCATTAATTGGAGTGAGAAATATGCGAAATGTGACGCTCTTTGCCTTGCTGGCGCTGGGAACGGTCAACTATAGCTTCGCCAGTGACGATGCTGCCGGTGCCAAGGCCCTGTTCTACGGTAACAACGCCGCTCCCAAGCTGGTTGCTACCGCCAGTACAACAGAAGCCGTCAAACCCGTATCGAACAACAGCATTCAGCTCGCCGTTACCGACAGCGTCCCCGCTGCCGGCAAGAAAGCCGTCAACACCACCAAGCCAAAGACTGCCAAACCCGCCAATCTGGGCCTGATGGCCTGGGTCGACATGGTTGATGACAACGGCCAGGTTCAGCGCGTGTCGTCCCGGCGCGAATTTCGTTCTGGCGACGCCATCCGCCTCAACGTCCAGACCAACCGGACCGGCTATCTCTACGTGGTCAATCTTGGCAGCTCGGGCGAGGCCCGCCAGCTGTTCCCAACACAAGGCAAGACGGTCAAGGTGCCGGCAGGCAAGACTTACGCCGTACCGGGCAAGGGCCGCATCCGCTTTGACAGCACTCCCGGCAGCGAAGAGGTTCTGGTACTGGTTTCCCCCAAGCCGCTGGCCGATATGCCGCAGCTGAAACAGGTCACCTACAGTGCCGGCCGCAGCGATGGCTGGAACAAAGTTGCCTTGGCGACGGGCTCCAAGGATCTGCTGGTCGAAGAAGAAACTGACAGCCTGCAGCCTGCCGTATACGCAGTCGACCGACACCCGGTCGTGCAAAGCGGCAACGCCGTCAGCCTGCGGCTGAGCCTCAACCACCGCTAAGCCAGGGGGCAGACTGATGGGTCATGGCCTTACCCGCTGGATTTGTGGTGCCAGCATCGCCGGCCTGCTAGCCGGCTGTACCCACAATCCTGCCACCAACAAACCGATGTTCGACAACTTCAATCAGTGCATGGCGGCCAATACCGCCGGTTCGATAGTGGGCAGCGTACTGCTGGGAGGCGTCACCACGGTACTCACCGGCAAGAAGGCCGCCGGAGTCGGGGTCGGCATCGCGGCGGCTAGCGCCGGCATTTGGCTGTCGTGGCAGCGTTGTGCGGCGGTGTACCAGAAGGTCGAGAACACCGAGGTCAAGCCGCAGAACAACGGCAAGAAAGCAGCCATCAACAAGCTGACCATCGACACGCTCGACGTTGTCGCCGGCAAGCCCGGTGAAGAACTCAGGCGCACCATGCGCTATACGTTGACCAGTGCCGATAGCACCCAGCAGGATATTCCGGTCAAGGAAACCACCGTCCTGCAAGTGCCGCGCGTCGCCAGCCTGGCAGACAACAGCACAGCCTTCGTGGATCAGCAAGGCAAGCCCCTTGTCGTTGCCGGCAAGACTTTGCGCCCAGGCCAGACCAATCTGCCGGCAGACCAACTGGTTTACGACGACTTTGCGCTGCCGGCCGACGTCACTATCCGTCCTGGCATCCGCAAGAGCGACGGCCAGCTGCCGACCGACCCGAAAATGCCAGCAGACCGGCCCTACCGTCTGAAAATGGTGGTGGCCGGACTCGGCATGAGCGCCGACAAGACGCAAACCTTCTATTTCCGCCAGAAATGAGAACAGTCCGATGAAGTCAACCCTTTCACGGCA
>JACPUY010000273.1 GCA_016192025.1 Pseudogulbenkiania sp.
GCATCATCAAATAAGCGATAGCTGATGCTGCCTGTGTCGAATCTGAGTTTCGTGCTACGGCGAATTGCCCACTCTTCGGCTCCGCTATAACTGAGCAACGTTGAATCCACATGGTGGATTGCATAATTTTTGTCCAAGCCAACAATCGTGTTCGCCGGCCACGACGCATCGGTCGTGATGAAGAGTTTAACTTCGTCAGGCCACATCGGATTAATGACGTTTTCAAGGGTGTCGATGCGCTTCGAGGTACCGTTGTCACCGGTCACCACAGGACGACCCGTGCGATTTTGAATTGCAAGGGCGCCATCCAGGTCGGTGATCACGTGAGTGATCGTGCGCTTCAGTGCGTTGTGATACAGAAATTTTACCCACGCCTTCTGGGTGAGCACACCAGCTGCAGAGATCGTCGAATCCAGCGATTGGGCAGTCTTCACGGCACCGGTCACGGTCGACAGCGCCGCCATACCGAGGTCAGTGTCGCCGTTGTAGTACGCAAGGATAAAACCTTGAACGCGCTCGATGGCTTCCATCTCGGCCTGACGAGTCAGGCCCTTCATCAGAAGCTCCAGCGACAGTGCGCGAGCTGCCTGGTCGCTGTACTCCATGCCGAGCGCAGTGGAGGTCACCTTAATGATCTTGCTCGACAGCGTCGCCCGCACCATCGCGGTCGGCTCGGAGAGCTGAGCGATGGCCTTGCCGCGAACACCCTCGGGGGCCGTGAAATCGATCAGCGGGCGCTCGAAGTTGTCGGTGTCGATCGAGTCACGCACCGCGACCATGTCGTTGTACGCCGACATCGTCGCAGAGTTGTCGCTGCGCAGCGCGGTCTCCAGCACCGACATCGCGAAGATGGGGAAGAACACGCGCGGCGCGAGATCCGCGTCACGGGTGATCGCACCGGCTTCCATCTTGGTCGGGTTGAAGATCGCGTCCAGCGTCGACGGGCGGATGCCGTAGTCCCGGTTGTGGCCGAGGATGAAGCCCATCTGCGCCGCCAGCTGGTCGCACACGGTGGCGTTTGCGCCGGTGTCGAACTGACGGTTCAGGAACGCGCCCGGGCTCATCCGGGATTGCTCCATCTGACGGAAGACGGCGGGGGTCAGCAGACCCTCAACGTCGTGCTGCTTGTTCGCAGCATCGAGAATGTAAAGTGCCATTTCAGTGTCTCCTTAGATGCTGACGCGTTCGATGATGCCCGTGGTGCCCACCGCACCGGACGCGGCCGAACCCAGGGAAACGACCCGCCAGGCATAGACCGAGTTTGCAGTCTGGTCCGCAACCAGCGCCAGCACTGCATCAAGCTGCACTTTGACTGCCGCGGCCGTATCGGCGGTTGCCACCGTCGACACGATCGCCACACCGGGTTGGTTCGTGGCCTTGCACACTTTCTGCGCACCGCTCAGGGCCGTGCCCTTGGCAACCATGGTGCCGGCGACGACGTAATCGCCGACGGCGATCGTGCCGGTGCCAGGAGTGGCTTCGAGGCCGTCGAACACCACCGACTTGTAGCCGGTCGAGATCACGCCGCCGAGCGAGAAGCCGTCATACACACCGAGGTTCACCGAGTCGATGAAGCCTTGGATCGGGTCGCCGGCCACGCACAGCACGTGGGCCGAGTCGCCGGAAAGCTTGACGGCCTTGCCGACTTCCTTGTCATCGTAGGTGTTGCCCGCACCCGAGGTCCCCAGACGAGAAGTCTTGACCTTCTCGCTATGGATCGTTTCGGTCATCAGAAACTTAGCCATGATTCAATCCTCACTTGGAAAAACGAACAGCATTGAGACGAGCCTGGGACAGGGCGTCCACCTTGTGCTCGTTCTTCACCACACTGGACTCGGCACTCGTCGAGGCCACGCCGCCCACCGGGAACTTCTTGGCGAATGCGGCGGCAACGTTCGTGTGCTCAGCCAGGATCTGGGTTGCGCCCACGGCACTCATGTCCATCACGCTGCCGCCCATCGCGACCCGCATGTTGTTGAGCGCCCGAGCGGCGATGTCTTTGAGCGGATTCACGACCGCTTCAAGCCCGGCGAGCTTGTCCTGGGCCTTGCCCAGTTCCAGTCGCGCAGTGATGAGGTCGTCTTGCGCCGCCTTGAGTTGGCCCATCACCACCGTAAGCGCGGAGGCTTGAGTGTCAACCTTGGTAGCGGCGGCCTCGGTGGCAGCGGCGGCCTCGGTGGCAGCGGCGGCCTCGGTGGCAGCTTCGGCGGCAGCTTCAGCGGCAGCGGCTTCGGCGGCTTCAGCTGCAGATGCGTCCGACTCCGAAGACACGTTGGCCTCGAGGGTGACGCCCGCGGCGATCGCCGCGATTTCTTGATCGGAAAGAGTCTTCATGTCGGCCCCATTGGATTCGGTACGCATACCCGAAGGCTGCTTGCCGCGATTATGCATAGAATTGGCTGATGTGTCCATAAGTTTTTCTTTTACGCTTGACATCAGCGCATCGAACGTCGTGACACTATCGATCAAGCCGACATCCGCTGCCGCTTGGCCGTAAAACTCGCGACCCTGCGCCATGTTTTTGTCGACGTGCTCCACGCTCTTCCCGCGCATGTCGGCTACGTGCTCAAGGAAGATGGTGTTCGCAGCGTCGACCCCGGCCTGGATCTGGGCTTCGCCCTCGGGCGTGAGCTTCTCGTAGGGGTTGGCCAGCGCCTTGTACTTACCGGCGCGAATGACATTGACGCCGATGCCAGCCTCGGCCATCATCTTCGACCGTTCCATGTGAACCGCAATCACGCCGATCGAGCCCACGCCGGAGCCCTTGCTGGCATGCACGTCGCCGGCCGAGCTACCCAACCAGTAGGCGGCCGAGTACATGTTGCCGCTGGCGAAGGCTGTCACCGGCTTCACCTTGTCATGGATCATGCGCACGAGCGATCCCGTGTCCGCAAGGCCTGAGACGGAGCCCCCGCCAGAGGCGATATCGAGAAGGATGTGCTTGATGCCCGGGTCCTGAGCCGCGTGGACGAGCGCGTCGCGAATCTCGGGGTAACCGACGGCACCGATGATGCTGTTCCACCATTCGTCGGAATCGTTGTTCAGCGGCCCCTTGATGTTGAGAATCGCGACGTCCTCGTGCTGCTCCATGATGCGCGGCAGGTTGGCTTCGCCCTTCTTGGCCATCAAGGTGCCGGCCGTTATCGCCGTAGCGATATGTTCGAGGCGCGTGTCTTCCGCCTTCATCGCTGCAGCATGACTCGCCTCGGAGCCTGCCCAAATCGTTTCATCATAAATCGGCATGACGCATCCTCCCGGATATATTGGCGGATTCTATCACGCCATCAGAATTTTCTATTGGCCAACAGTCTTCTCGAATGTCCCGGTCGCATTGTAGAGCCCCACCGCGATCCCAATCACGGAATCCACCAGCGGTGCCACGGCCTCGGTGATCACGCCGGCCAGATTCAGCAACTGGCGCGCTGCCTCCAGCTTCTCACGGCCCCGGCCGCCCTCGGGCATAGCCTCCTCGATCACTTTCACGATTTCCTTCGCGGCCAGAAACAACTGAGCGATCTGCAAAACGGTATTCATGTGGATCTCCTTTCAGTATTCGAACGTGACCGTGATCTTGGCGCCGTCAAGGGCCTCGACCACGGCCTGCGGGTCACGTTGTGTGATCAGGGGGTTCAGCAGGGGTACCAAACCCAATCTTTGTGGTGGTAGCCACCGTGGTGTAAGTGTTGAACAGCCCGAGCAAAACAGCAATGCCGCCAGAGATACGCTCCAGATCCTCATGACTGATCTCCATCGGATACAGAAGCAGAACGGCACCGAAAAATCCGACCAGGCTGTTGACCGTAGTCTGGCGCTGCTTCCACAGGGCAGGGTCCGTCAGACTGGCCCCGTAGCGAAGTGCCGCCAATGCGGCTGCGATCTTATTCATGCTGAATCTCCATGTCAGGAAGCTCGACCGTTTGTCCGGCCAAATCGTGGGTGCAATCACCCAAGAACTGGATACGCCCATTGCGCACGAAAGAATGGCAGATGTTTCGCACATCCCACGGCAGCTCGGTGGGGCTCATGTAGCGGCCGTGCTCGCGTCGAAAGGCGTCGTTCTTTTCTCGTCCGGCCTCGCTGAGGCTATCCCACGTCACGAGAATTGATGGCTCGAAGGTGGGGAAATCCACGCTGCCGTTCCACGTCCAGGTCGGTCGGTAACCGTTGGCATGGACGTAGACGATATGCGACATGCCACATCCGGGGCATTTGAACCTCAGACCGCCACCGGAAGCGAGCTTGGCTTTCATTACAGGCCCAACACCGAACGCAGCACGATGCGCTGCCACACAAACACTAGCCGCAGGTTCGAGAGTGTCACTATTTCGAGGGCTTCCGACCAGCGGCAGGCGTCGGCGATAGGTTTACGTTGCGGCTTCATCGGTCCTTGACCGATCCCGGGAAACTGAATCACCTGCGCCTGCCACATGATCATTACCTCCTCAAGCTGGAACTGCGCGGAAGCATGCGAATCGAGACGTCACGCTGCCGCGCCCCCGCCGTGACGATCCGCAGATCCACTTTGCCTGGCGTGGCCTCAGTACCGCCCGACAGCCACAGCACGACAGCGTTACCGACAGCGACCGTGCGGGAAAACCCGTTCTCGGTCACTGTAAGCGCAATCGAGTTGACGATCGCGCTATCGACCGTGACACCGCTCGCGCTCGATGTCACGGTGGAGATCGTGTCGCCGCCGAGCCACAGCGTAAAGTCTAGGACGTAGTCCAGGACA
>JACPUY010000299.1 GCA_016192025.1 Pseudogulbenkiania sp.
GCCCTGCCGGTGAGTAAAGCTCTTGTTCCGATGCAAGAGCGGGTAGTCGTCTACCCCGCCGAATCCATCCAGTTTGTCCTGCAGGACTTTCCTCGGACCTTATTGCGTCCTCCAAGCCTCGTCTAACGCACTTCCCATACCCTTGCTGTTTGTCGGTAAGGCCCCATCGCGTGCAGACGAATAGCGGTGCGTGCCAAGCGCTCTTGTTGCCAGGCCGGTCACATATCGCGAGCGTTGTTCCGCCCTGAAGGCAGCCGTCGGGGCTGCCCCGTCCAACAGCAAGGTTTCCCCTTTTGTTGCCGAACGCATCCTTGTCAGGACGTTCTGCGCACGAAATATGTTGACGAGGATCCCCATCATGACCTGTAACAAATCCACGATGCTCAAGCTCGCTTTGGGCATGGCCGCCATTTTCCTGGTGACCTATGCGGCCCTCCCTGGCTTCCGCACCTGGCTGTTGTCGATAGCACCGCTCCTGCTGCCGCTGCTGTGCCCGCTCTCCATGTTGTTTTGCATGAAGGGCATGTCCAAAAAACCGCAGGAGCCCGCCGCTGGGCCCGCGGAGCCGAACGCTCTCGCCGCCATCCCTTCCGTGGCGACAGCCAACATCGCATCGAGCCAAGCACCGCAGCCCGTGAACCAGAACATGCCGACCGGCATCGGCTGCGGACATTCCGCTCCAACCCGCCGTTAGTTTGAGATGGAGTCCAACGACGATGGGTGACCTATCCGAGTTGGGGCTGATCCGTCAGAACAAACACTATATGGAGTAACAAGATGATTACAAAACCTAGGCTACGCGCCAGCTTGGTGGCACTCCTGCTGTCGACCCTCGCTGTGCCTCTGGCAAGTGCCGCCTCCGTCGAGTTGATGCACGTGCACGGGCTTGCCTATAGCCCGGACGGCAAGCAACTCACCCTCCCCAGCCACCAGGGCTTGGCCATTTACAATGGAGGCCACTGGTCCCGGGCCTTTGGCCCGGCGCACGACTACATGGGCTTCTCGGTGACGCGTCGCGCCATTTACAGCAGCGGGCATCCGGCGCCAGGCTCCAAGCTGGTGAATCCGTTCGGCTTGCTCAAGAGCAGCGACGGCGGCCGTTCCTGGCAGAAGCTCGGACTGGAGGGCGAGTCTGACTTCCACGTGCTGGCCACGAGCTATGACACGACCACGGTCTACGTGGTCAACGGGCAGCCCAACTCCCGCATGAGTACGGCTGGCCTTTATTACACCGCCGACGACGGCAAGAATTGGCGACGTGCAGCGGCCCAGGGGCTCACCCAAAGCCCCACCGCCATTGCCGTACACCCCTCCAATGGCAAGGTAATGTCGGCAGTAACCGGTAACGGCTTGTATCTGTCCAGCGATGGGGGCGAACGCTTCCAGCCGGTGAGCCAAGGCGTCCAGGTGCTGAGCAGCACCTTCAGTCTGGACGGCAAGAGCCTGTGGTTCGGCAGCTACCACCAAGAGGCCCAGCTTTCCAAGTTGGACTTGCCGACGCGCAAGGTCGAGTCGATCCGTTTGCCGGTGACGGGGCAGGACGCGGTGTCCTATATCGCGCAAAACCCGGCCAAGCAGCGGGAGTGGGCCGTCGCCACCTTCAAGCGCAATGTTTACCTGTCTGCCGACGAAGGTAAGTCCTGGAAGCAGATCGCCAAGGACGGCCAGACGCTGGAATAAGCGCGGTCGCCGGTTTTCGTTAATGTCGGTGGTGCTGGTAACGCGGGGGCCCGCCCTTTTTACCAGCACCCGCCAGCCAAAAAAAAGAGGAACCGCGTGTTCCAGTCGCATCAGGTCTTCAATGCCATGTATACCGGGTTGGATTCTGTGCTGCAGGACACGTTGCGATTGTCGGAAGCGGGCTTCTGAGATTTGTGTAGGTGTCCTGACAATCCCGTACACTCATGTTTCAGGCAGCCTGCTTCCTCATTCGCGCGGCATCAAGGTGCCCGTTTTCTCAGCCCTGAAGAACCACGCTTCGGCTGACATAACCCGGCAAGTGGGAGCAAGGCAGCGTAAACTCTGCCTTTCGCCTTCAAAGGCTTTGGTTACTCCAATGTCGTTCTCCTCCCTCGGTTTGATCGAACCGCTGTTGAAAATCCTCGACCTCAGAGGCTACCAAACACCTACGCCGGTACAAGCACTGGCGATTCCGGCAATTCTGTCTGGGCATGATTTGATGGCGGCGGCGCAAACCGGCACAGGCAAGACCGCTGGCTTTGCGTTGCCGCTCTTGCAACGTCTGGCCATGGATGGCCCGCCAGTGAACAGCAATTCGGTGCGCGCATTGGTGCTGGTGCCAACCCGCGAACTGGCTGAGCAGGTGCATGAGAGCTTTCGTGAGTACGGCGCGGCCCTGCAGCTGAAAACCGCAGCGATTTACGGCGGGGTAAGCATCAACCCGCAAATGATGAAAATGCGCCGGGGCCTCGACGTCCTGGTCGCCACACCAGGCCGCTTGCTCGACTTATTCGACCACAACGCACTCCGGTTCTCCGCGGTCTCTATGCTGGTACTGGATGAAGCGGACCGCCTGCTGGATATGGGCTTTGCCGACGAGATCGGTCGCATCCTCGCGCAGCTTCCGCCAGATCGCCAAAATCTGTTCTTCTCGGCGACCTTTCCGCCTACAGTACAGGCGCTCGCGGAGA
>JACPUY010000300.1 GCA_016192025.1 Pseudogulbenkiania sp.
AGGCCGGCCAGCTTGCGCACCGGCACCGATTCGCCGGTCAGCAGCGATTCGTCCAGCGACCGCTCGTTGGCCACCAGCAGCATGCCGTCGGCCGGTACCCGGTCGCCCTCGCCGATCAGCACGATGTCGCCGGGCACCAGTTCGCTGGCGGCGACGTTGTGCTGCACGCAGCCACGGCGTACCCGCGCTTGCGGGCTGGCCAGCTCGCGCAGGGTTTCCAGCACGCGCTCGGTGCGGCGCTCCTGCAGCACGGTCATCAACACGACGACCAGCACGAAGCCCAGCAGCAGCAGCGCCTCGCGCACGTCGCCGAGCAACAGATAGATCGAGCCCGCCACCAACAGCAGCAGGAACATCGGCTCGCGCAGGATTTCCCGGGTCAGCCGCCACAGCGTGCGGCGCGGTTCGGCAAACAGGGTATTGGGACCGACACGAGCCAGCAACGCGGCGGCCTCCTGCTCGCTCAGGCCGTCAGGCACGGGCTCGCCAGCAGAAGCGGGTAGCGGCGAAACGGACAGGTCAGTCGGCATGCCGTACCTTCACCGCAACAGGAGCGCGAGACCCCAGGCCATCATCAGTGCGCCGCTCAGGCGGCACGTCCAGCGACCAAACGGCATGAGTTTTTCCAGCAGCACGAAGGCGCTCAGTAGCGCCACCCACAGCAGGTTCATCACGCCGGCCACGAACAGCAGCCCCATCACCGCCCAGCAGCAGCCCAGGCAGTACAGGCCATGCGCCATTCCCATGCGCAGCGCGCCGCCCACGCCAGCATGCCAATGGCTGAAGAGGAAATTCAGCGGCGAGCGGCAGTGGCCGAGGCAGGCCTGTTTGGCCGGCAGCCACTGATAGACGCCGGCCAGCAGCAGGATGCCGCCACCCAGCCAAGGGCTGGCGCTGGCCAGCGATGCGGTCAGCAGAGAAGCCTGGTCGAGCCGCCATTGCAGCAGGGTGGCGACGACGCTGAAGCCGCCCCATACCAACAGGTAGGCGGCGGTGAACAGCACGACCTGCCCTCTCGCCGCACGACGCGACTGGCGCTGGCTCACCACCAGTTGATAGAGCAGGATCATCGGCAGCGCGCTGGGCAACATCATGCCGACCATCATCACGGCCCACATGGCCAGGGTCAGCAGGAAGTCGGCGAGGCGCCAAGGCATCGCCATGGGTGCCTCCATCACCATGCCGGCCATTCCGGCCATGCCCATCGCCGGCATGGTTTCCCCCAGCCGCCACAGGGCCAGCCAGGCCAGCCCGATCAAGAAAAGCAGGCACAGCAGCACCAGCCACTGCTCCGGGCGCAGAGAGAGCCTCATGCCGCTCCGCGCCTCGGCATCAACCTGTCCAGAGCCCCCTGTTTCCATCTACGCCAACGCCTCAGAGCTTGTGAAGAAGTCGTCGCGAGCGCCCCCGGGCGGGTTCGACCAAGGGCGATTCGACAGGTGCAGCCGTACCAGTGGTACGGCGAGCATCGCAGGATCGACATGGCGGCGGCGCGCAGCAGATTGATTCACTAGCGCTCAGCGCACCACGCCGTGCCCGGTCATGTCGAGCCGGGCGAAATGGCCGTGCCCTTGCTGAGAGGCAATACGGATGGCACCGTGAGTGGCAAAGCTGCCGCTGGCCATCTCGGCCTCGGTGAATTCGAAACCGTCGGGCAGCGTCAGCCGCGCCCGTTGCGCCGCGCCGGTCACCGGGTTGCGGATCGGCTCGCCGCTGACCTCCAGCACGCCCGGAATCGAGGTCTTGGCCAGACGGTTTTCGGGGTCGACCGAGAACGCGATCGGCACGAATTGCGGGTCGTACACCTGGCTGAGCGTGGTACTGAAGATCTGGAACACGTTGGCGCCGGGGTCGGAGTGTTGTCCGGAGAGGATGGTCAGCAGCGCCTCCCGCTGTTCCGGGCTGGCCTTGTCCTCGATGTAGATCTGGCAACTGCCGTTGCCCTGGTGGATGGCGCCGGGCCAGGCGAAGGTGCCGACCCAGCACAGCCCGTCGAGCACAACCTCGCCAAACCGCCCCTGGTCGATGCGCATCGACACCACCGCCTCGCATTTGCCGTGCGTCGGCGGCGAGCTGAACTGGCAAGGACAGCCCCAGTTGCAATTGCAGGTGGCAAACTCGACGCCCTGCAGGCGCCACTCGATCATGTCCATTGCACCCTCCTGTCCGCACGCGTCATCGCGACACGCCATGGCGTTCAGCTTTAAAACTAGCAGATGAGGTCGGTGACGACCGCCAGATTGGCGACGTGCCAGGCCAGTGGGGACAGGTGCCGGGAGAGCGGGATCAGAACGGTGCCGGCAGCCCGCGCGCGGCGTAGGCCTGCCGCAGGGTTTCGCGCAGGCAGTCAGGGCACAGGCAATCGCCGCCGGCCGGCAACAGCGGCAGCACCGGCGGCAAATCGCCACACCAGCAAGCGCTGTCCTGCCCACCCTCACCGCAGCGGAAGGCTGCCCCGCACCCTTGGCAATGCTTGGTTCCGACAGCGGGCGGCAGGGCCAGCAGACGCGCCCAGACCGCCTGTTTCTCGGCTTTGCCGAAGTGCGACCAGCCGGCGATCTCGTCCAGCGTACGGCGGCAGCCCAGGCAGGTCTGGCCGGCGGCATCGAGCCGGCATTGCTGGACGCAGGGGGACGGGGTCGGCTTGCTGGCGCTCATGGGCATCCTCCCGCAAGGTGTTCAACTTCCCCCAAGCCGGGGCAGGCAAGGTATCGGTAACGGTTCAAGGGCATCTCCTGCAGGCGGGGCGCAGCGACTCTAGCATGATCAGCCGGCAGCGGGGCGACATGACACGCCATTTGACATCGCTTATGCTGGGTCACACCGCCCCATGAGCCTTCCATGACATCCGCCACCCTGCCCTCGCCTACTGCGCTGTTGCTGATCGACCTGCAATGCGCCATCGACCATCCGGACTGGGGCGTGCGCAACAACCCGCACGCCGAAGCCAATATGCAGGCGCTGCTGGCGCGCTGGCGCCAGCTCGGCTGGCCGGTGATTCACGTCCGCCACGACTCGCTCGAACCCGCCTCGCACTACCGGCCGGGTCAGCCGGGTCATGCCTTCAAGCCGGGGTTCGAGCCGCAGCCGAACGAACTGGTCATCGCCAAACAGACCAACAACGCCTTCATCGGCACCCACCTCGAGCAGCGGCTGCGCCGCGCCGGCCTGCTCTCGCTGGTGGTGGTCGGGGTGATCACCAACAACTCGGTCGAGGCGACGGCACGCATGGCCGGCAACCTGGGCTTTCGCGTCCAGTTGCCGGCGGACGGCTGCTTCACCTTCAACCGCCGCGACTGGGCCGGGGTGGAGCGCAGCGCCGACGAGGTGCACGCGATGAGCTTGGCCAACCTGGACGGCGAGTATTGCACCGTCACCGATTGCGCCACGCTGCTCGCCGCGCTCGGGCAATGACGGACGTGTGGCCGAAACCCGCGTCGGCCGAGTTTTCATTCACGGCGCGACTCAGGCCGCCTGCCACTCGGCATGGAGGCGCGACACCTCGGCCAGCCAGCGCTGCTTGTCGGCCTCGGAAAGCCAGCTCGCCTCGAAGCTGTTGTTGACCAGCGTGACCACCTCGTCCGCACTCAGATCCAGCGCCTGGCGGCAGGCCAGCAGGTTGTCGTTGAGGTAACCCCCGAAGTAAGCCGGGTCGTCGGAATTGACCATGGCCTTCAGGCCCGCCTGCAGCAGATGGCGCAGGTTGTGATCGGCCAGATCGGCGACCACCTTCAGCCGCACGTTGGACAGCGGGCACACCGTCAGCGGCATCCCGGCTTCGGCCAATCTTTTCACCAGCGCCGGATCCTCCAGGCTGCGCACGCCGTGGTCGATGCGGCTGACCTTGAGCAGTTCCAGCGCCTCCCACACGTACTCCGGCGGCCCCTCCTCGCCAGCGTGCGCCACGCACGGCAGGCCCAGCTCGTGGCAGCGGGCGAACAGCATGGCGAACTTGGACGGGGGGTTGCCCAGTTCGCTCGAATCCAGCCCGAAGCCGTCGATGCGGTCGAGGTAGGGAAACGCCTCGGCCAAGGTGGCGAAGCCCTCGTCTTCGGACAAATGGCGCAAAAACGACAGGATCAGCCGCGAACTCATGCCCCACTCGCGACCGGCCTCGTCCAGCGCGTCGCGGATGCCGTCGAGCACGGTGGCGAAGGGGATGCCGCGCGCGGTGTGCGTCTGCGGGTCGAAGAAGATCTCCACGTGCACCACGTTGTCGTCGTGAGCACGCTGCAGGTAGGCGTGGGTCAGATCGTAAAAATCCTGGCGGGTCTGCAGCACGCCGGCCCCGGCGTAGTAGAGGTCGAGGAAGGATTGCAGATTGCTGAAGTCGTAGGCGGCACGCAGCGCCTCGACGCTGGCGTAGGGCAAGCTGACACCGTTGCGCTGCGCCAGCGCGAACATCATTTCCGGCTCCAGCGTGCCTTCGATGTGCAGGTGCAGTTCGGTTTTGGGCAAGCGACGGATCAGCTCGACGACATCCTGACTGGCCATGGTCTTTCTCCAATGAAAAACGGCGCAGTCTGCACTGCGCCGTTTCGGGTCCCAGGGCGGAAGGGATTACTGGGCGGCCGAAGCGGCGGCCGGGGCAGCGGTGGCGGCACCTCCTCCGATGGTCTCCAGCACCTTCCACGCGCCGTTTTCCACCTTGTACACGGTGATGCCACCGTTTTTCAGATCGCCCTTTTCATCATAGGAAAGGTTCGAGGTGGTGACCGCATTGGTGTTTTCGATCTTGGCCAGCACCGGCAGGTACTTGGCCGGATCGGTCGACTTGGCCTGCTTCATCGCCTCGATCATGGTGCGGGTGGCGTCGTAGCCGTACGGCGAGTAGGTCGCCACGTCCATGTTGAAGCGCGCCTTGTAGCGGCTGGCGTAATCCGGGCCCTTCGGCATCTGTTCCAGCGGCAGACCGGCCAGCGAGGCGATGGAGCCTTCGGCTTCCTTGCCGGCCAGTTGCAGGAAGGTCGGGGTCTTGGTCATTTCGCCGGAGATCAGCGGAGCCTTCAGACCCAGGCGCTTCATCTGCTTGGCCATCGGCGCGGACTGGGCGTCGGCGCCGCCGTAGAAGATCACGTCCGGATTGCTCGACTTGATCGCGGTCAGGATCGCGGCGAAGTCGGTGGCCTTGTCGTTGGTGAACTCGCGCTTGACGATATTACCGCCGGCAGCCTTCACGGCCTTCTCGAACTCGTCGGCCAGACCCTGGCCGTAGGCGGTGCGGTCGTCGACGATGACGATCTTCTTGGCGCCGAGCTTCTCCACCGCGAACTTGCCCATCACGCTGCCCTGCTGGGTGTCGGAGGTCATCGAGCGGAAGGTGTTCTTGTAGCCTTGGGCGGTGAACACCGGCGAGGTCGCCATGGCAATCATCGGCAGACCGGCGTCGGAGTAGATCTTGGAAGCGGGAATCGAGGTGCCCGAGTTGAAGTGGCCGATGATGCCGTTCACCTTCTCGTCGACGAACTTCTGCGCCACCTGGGTCGCGGTCTTTGGGTCGGCCTGGTCGTCTTCGGCCACCAGTTCGAATTTCACCGGCTTGCCGTCGATGGCCGGGCTCTCGGCGTTGGCGTCTTCGATCGCCAGCGTCACGCCGTTCTTGTATTCCTCGCCGTAGTGGGCCTGTGGGCCGGTCAGCGGTGCGGCAAAGCCGATCTTGACGGTGGCAACGGTCTGGGCGCCGCCGGCAGCCTGTTCAGCAGCCGGTTCTTCTTTCTTGCCGCAGGCGGAGACCGCCAGGGCGGCAGCTACGGCGAACGAGATCGTGGTCAGCTTGGTCACTTGCATCGTTTTTCCTCTGTTTGTAGTCAGAATTTTCTACCGCCCCCATAGGTAAATGGGCGTGGATGTCACTGCAGTTGATATCAAACGCTTTGTAAAACGTGTGGCGGCATTATTCCAACCCCGCCACCCCATGACAAGCCCGATCAGTCTCCCATACTCATCAGGCTGGCATTTCCTCCCGCAGCCGTGGTATTTACGCTAACGGCGCGCTCCACCACCAGCCGATGCAGATTGATGTCGTGCGGATCCGCCGCCAGCAGCTGGATCAGCGCGCCGTCGCGCGCCGCCAGGCGGCGTTGCAACAAATCCGCTGCACCCGGCTCGCCGGCAAACAGCACGCCGTGGACGTCGGCTTCCGCCATGTTGCCGGCCAGCTCGACGTAACCATCCAGGCGCCCGGACAGCTGACGAGCGGCGTCGCTCTCCTCCAGCACGGCGCGGTTGCCGGTGGCGAACACCGCGATCAGCTGCTGCAGCAGCGCTTCGGTCGAGGACGCCACGCAGCCGATCTTGCCACGCGGAGCAAACAGCAACGAGTTGTTCTCGCCGGTCGGCCCCGGCAGCGTCACCCCGTGCGCCAGCGGCGTGTGCTGGCTTGCTTCGCTCAGGGCCTGGCGCAGCCGGGCCTGAGTCTTGGCATCCAGCCCGAAGCCGGCCAACTCGGAGCCCAGCCGCTGCAAGGCCGGCAACTCGGCTGGCTGCGACTGCAGCGCCAGTTCCGGCTGCCACTTGGCGCGGGTCAGCCGATACAGGTAGAACGGCCCGCCGGCCTTGGGACCGGTGCCGGACTTGCCCTCGCCGCCGAACGGCTGCACCCCGACTACCGCGCAGACGATATTGCGGTTGACATAGACGTTGCCGACCTGGATGCGCGCCACGATGCGATCGATGGTTTCATCGATGCGGCTGTGGATGCCGTGGGTCAGGCCATAGCCGGTGCTGTTGATCTCGTCCACCACGCGGTCGATATCGGACGCCTCGAAGCGCAGCACGTGCAGCACCGGACCGAACACCTCGCGGCTCAAATCTTTCAGACTATCGATCTCGAACATCGTCGGCGGCACGAAAGTGCCCTGCCCGGAGTCCTCGGCCAACCGGGACTGGTACGTCCAGCGGGCGCGGCCTTTCATCTTGTCGATGTGCGCCAGCAGATTCTGCTGCGCCTCGGCGTCGATCACCGGGCCGACGTCGGTGGCGAAACGGGCCGGATTGCCCACGGTCAGCTCGTCCATCGCGCCCTTGATCATGCGGATCACCTTGTCGGCGATGTCGCTCTGCAGATAGAGCACGCGCAGCGCCGAGCAGCGCTGGCCGGCCGAATCGAAGGCCGAGGACAACACGTCGGCCACCACCTGCTCCGGCAGCGCCGAACTGTCGACGATCATCGCGTTCTGGCCGCCGGTTTCCGCCACCAGCGGCACTTCGCCGCCGCGCTTGGCCAGTGTGCGGTTGATGATCTGGGCGACTTCGGTCGAGCCGGTGAAGATCACCCCCTTGATGCACGCATCGTTGGTCAGCGCGGCACCGACCACCTCGCCACGGCCCGGCAGCAACTGCAGCACGTCGCGCGGCACACCGGCCTCATGGAACAGGCGCACGGCAAAGGCGGCGATCAGGCTGGTCTGCTCGGCCGGCTTGGCCAGCACCGGGTTACCGGCGGCCAGCGAGGCGCTCACCTCGCCGGTGAAGATCGCCAGCGGGAAATTCCACGGGCTGATGCACACCACCGGCCCCAGCGGGGCATGGCTGGCGTTGTCGAACTCGGCACGGATCTGCGCCGCGTAGTAACGGCAGAAGTCGACCGCCTCGCGCACCTCGGCGATGGCGTTGCTCAGCGTCTTGCCGGCCTCGCGTACCGCCAGCCCCATCAGCGCCGGCATATTGTCTTCCATCAGCCCGGCCATGCGTTCGAGACAGGCCGCGCGCTCGGCCACCGGCGTGGCGGCCCAGCGAGGCGCGGCGCCTTCGGCCAGGCTCAGGGCATGGGCCACGTCGGCCTCGGTCGCTTCGAACACTTGGCCAACGACGTCGCGCCGATCGGCAGGATTGAGTACCGGCAGCGGCTCGGCCGTGGTCACCTCGCCGTCGCCCAGCAGCGGGCAAGCCTGCCAGGCCTGTTTCTCCGAATCGATCAGCCCCAGCTGCAAGCTCGCCAGCAGTTGCTCGTTGGACAGGTCCAGCCCCCGGGAATTGGCACGCGCCGCGCCGTACAGCTCCAGCGGCAGCGGAATCTTGGCGTGCGGCTGGCCGCCGTGGCGCGCGGCCTCGGCCACCGGGTCGCCCACCAGTTCGTCGATCGACACCGACTCGTCGACGATGCGGTTGACGAACGAGGAGTTGGCGCCGTTTTCCAGCAGGCGGCGCACCAGGTAGGCCAGCAGCGTTTCGTGCGAACCGACCGGTGCATAGATGCGGCAGGCACGGCCCAGGTTGGCCGAACCGACCACCTGGTCGTACAGCGTCTCGCCCATGCCGTGCAGGCACTGGAACTCGTAATCCTTGTCGCCGGCCAGGGTATGGATGGCCGACAGGCTGTAGGCGTTGTGCGTGGCGAACTGCGGATAAATGGCGTCCTGCGCCGCCAGCAGCCTCTTGGCGCAGGCCAGATACGACACATCGGTGTAAACCTTGCGCGTGTATACCGGGTAACCCGGCAGACCATCCACCTGGGCGCGCTTGATCTCGGCGTCCCAATAGGCCCCCTTGACTAGGCGCACCATGAAGCGGTGACCGGTACGACGCGCCAGATCGACCAGGTAATCAATCACGTAAGGACAACGCTTCTGGTAGGCCTGCACGACGATGCCGATACCCTTGAAGCCAGCTAGGTCGGGATCATTGGCCAAGGCCTCGATCAGATGCAGCGAAATTTCCAACCGGTCCGCTGCTTCGGCATCGATGTTCAGGCCGATATCGTACTCTTTGGCCAGCAGGAACAGCTGGTTCAAGCGTGGCTGCAGCTCG
>JACPUY010000282.1 GCA_016192025.1 Pseudogulbenkiania sp.
CGAGGATGGCGGTCATAGTGGAAGCAGGGCCTTGAGTGAGGAGCGGACCTCGCGGTCCTTTGCCAGCAGCGCCTCCAGCGAGGGGCTGGCGGACAAGTCGAACCGGCCCAAGGCCTGCTCGACCAGTTCGGGGATGCCCATGAAGCCGAGCCGCCCGTCCAGAAAGGCCGCCACGGCGACCTCGTTGGCGGCATTCAGCACCGCAGGCGCATCGCCCCCGCGGCGGAGTACCTCAAAGGCCAGCTTCAGGCAGGGAAAGCGCACCAGGTCCGGCTGCTCGAAAGTCAGCTGGGACAGAGTGAAGAAGTCGAGCGAAGAGACTCCCGCCTCGATGCGCTCCGGCCAGGCCATGGCGTAGGCGATCGGCGTACGCATGTCCGGCGAACCCAGTTGGGCCATCACCGAACCATCGCGGTACTGCACCATGGAATGGATGACGCTCTGCGGATGCACCACGACCTCGATGCTATCGGCCGGCGCGTTGAACAACCAGTGCGCCTCGATGACTTCCAGTCCCTTATTCATCAGCGATGCGGAATCGACGGAAATCTTCCGCCCCATGTCCCAGTTCGGGTGCTTGCAGGCCTGTGCGGGAGTGACGGCATGCAGGTCCGCCACCGGCAGTTGCCGGAACGGGCCGCCCGAAGCGGTCAGGATGATCTTGCGGACACCGGCCCTGTCCAGTGAACCGTGGTAGCCATCCGGCAACGACTGGAAAATGGCATTGTGCTCACTATCCACCGGCAACAGACTGGCGCCACCTTCACGGACGGCACTCATGAAGAGTTGCCCCGCCACCACCAGCGACTCCTTGTTGGCCAGCAGGATGCGCTTGCCGGCCCGGGCGGCAGCCAGCGCCGAAGGCAGGCCGGCGGCGCCGACGATGGCCGCCATCACCATGTCGGTTTCCGGCAAGGTGGCGATCACGTCGAGCGCCCCCGCCCCGGCCAGCACCTCTACAGGCAGGCCCGCCTCATTCAGCCGCTGGCGCAGCGAGCTCGCCGCCGCTTCGTCGACCATGACCGCAAAGGCCGGCCGAAACTGGCGGCATTGTTCGAACAAGCGCTCCACCTGCCGGTGCGCCGCCAGCGCCACAACGTGATAGCGCTCCGGGTGTCGGGCAACCACATCCAGCGTGCTCATGCCGATGCTGCCGGTTGCCCCCAGAACTACGATTCCTTGAGGTTTCATCAATTTGACGATTCAGAGTCCACTCAGCGCGCGCAAGGCATTGCTCACGGCGAGAACGGCGATAAGACTGTCGATACGGTCATAGACACCGCCATGGCCGGGAAGCAGCTGGCTACTATCCTTGAGGCCCGCCGCGCGTTTGAACCACGACTCCAGCAGGTCTCCGGCAATGCTGACAGCAGTCAGGGGCAGAGACAAGAGCAGCAGGCCCCATGGCGACAGACCAAGTTCAAGCCAGCCCAGTTCATTCACCAGGAAAACATAGGCTGCCGTCGCCACCAGCGCACCATAGACGCCCTCCCAGCTTTTCCCCGGGCTGATCGAGGGCGCCAACTTGCGCCGGCCGAACGCCTTGCCGGAGAAATAGGCCGCGATGTCCGCCACCCAGACCAGCCCCATGATGGCCAAGAGTTGCTGGGCCTGCGCCACGCTGGGCTCCGGCCGCCATTCGAGCAGGGCGAACCAGGCCGGGAACATCAACAGCCAGCCCAGCAGCCGCCCCCCCCAGCCATCCTTGACCACCCAGCGCCGGGACAGCCACAGGGGCACCAGCACCAGCCAGAAGGAGAGCACCAGCAGGTGCAGCCACGGCATGGCCGTGACCTGGCCCAACCAGGCACCGGCCGCCAACAGGGTCGACGTGCCGAGATAGAGCCATTGGCCGACACCCGCCATGCCCACCATCCGGCTGTATTCCCATAGCGCCAGACCGACCACCAGCCATGAAAAAGCGGCCCACAACGGAGCCGGAAAATAGAACAGTGCAGTCAGCATCAGCGGTAACAGCACCAGTGCAGTCAGCACGCGTGTTTTCAGCATGGAATCAGTCCCGGCGCAACGAGGAAGGCAGTTG
Source organism: Pseudogulbenkiania sp. (assembly GCA_016192025.1). GTDB lineage: Bacteria > Pseudomonadota > Gammaproteobacteria > Burkholderiales > Chromobacteriaceae > Pseudogulbenkiania. The sequence goes on from JACPUY010000282.1 coordinate 2,045, forward strand.
CTCGCTGGCTCGGCCAAAGCGGCGCTCGCGCCGCCGATAGGATTGCACCGCCTCGTTCAGGGCGCGTTTGTCGAAGTCGGGCCACAGCAGATCGGTGAAATACAGCTCGCTGTAGGCCAGTTGCCAGAGCAGAAAGTTGCTGATGCGCTGCTCGCCGCCGGTGCGGATGAACAGGTCGGGCTCCGGCGCGTAGGACATCGACAGCCGATCCAGCAGCGCGTCCTCGCTGATCGTCTGCGCACCCTCGGCGATCAGCTGGTTGACCGCGTGCAGCACGTCCCAGCGCCCGCCGTAATCGGCAGCGATGGTCAGCACCAGGCCGGCATTAGCGGCCGTGCGCTGTTCGGCTGCCTTGATACGCTCGACGATGCGCGGCGCGAAACGGGAACGGTCACCGATGACCTTGAGTCGGATATTGTTGGAATGCAGTCTGTCCACCTCATTTTCCAGCGCGCTGAGAAAGAGGTCCATCAGGAAAGACACCTCTTCCTGCGGACGGCGCCAGTTTTCGGTGGAAAAGGCGAACAGCGTCAGGAACTCGACGCCGAGCTCCTGACAGCCGGCCACGACGTCCCGGACCGTGCCCAGACCCTTCTTGTGGCCGGCGACGCGGGGCAGAAAGCGCTTCTTGGCCCAGCGTCCGTTGCCATCCATGATGATGGCCACATGGCGCGGGACCGGGCGGACTTCGGGAATGGAGCTAGTGGAGCTGCCGAACAAGTCGTTCCCCTTATACAGCCATCAGATCGGTTTCTTTGGCGGCAAGGGCTTTGTCGACTTCGGCGATGTACTTGTCGGTCAGTTTCTGGATCTCATCCTGACCGCGGCGCTCATCATCCTCGGTGATGGACTTGTCCTTCAGCAGGTTCTTGAATTCGTTGTTGGCGTCGCGGCGGATGTTGCGAACGGCAACACGGGCACCCTCGGCCTCGCCGCGCACCAGCTTGATCAGATCCTTGCGGCGCTCTTCGGTCAGCATCGGCATTGGCACGCGAATGATTTCGCCCATCGAAGCCGGGTTGAGACCCAGGTCGGAATCGCGGATCGCCTTCTCGATCTTGCCCAGCATGTTCTTTTCCCACGGCTGGACACCGATGGTACGGGCGTCGATCAGCGTGACATTGGCCACCTGGTTGACCGGTACGTCGCTACCGTAATAATCCACCATGACATGATCCAGAATACCGGTGTGCGCGCGCCCGGTACGAACCTTGCTCAGATCGTTCTTGAAGGCTTCCAGCGACTTCTGCATTTTCTGTTCGGCCGATTTCTTGACGTCGTTAATCATGTCAACTCCATGGAAACTTGGAAAAACAAGGCGGAAAGCGGCTGCTGCCGTTTCCGCCCTTTTGCGATTCTGTAAGACTCAGCAGTGTACCAGCGTGCCTTCGTCTTCGCCAAGCACTACCCGCTTGAGTGCGCCAGCCTTGAAGATGCTGAATACCTTGATGTTGAGGTTCTGGTCACGGCACAGCGCAAAGGCGGTCGCGTCCATGACCTTGAGATTGCGCGAGATCGCCTCGTCGAAAGTCAGCGTCTGGTAACGCTCGGCATCCGGGTTCTTCTTCGGGTCGTCGGTATACACCCCGTCCACCTTGGTGGCCTTGAGCATGATGTCGACGTTCATTTCCATGCCGCGCAGCGCCGCCGCCGTGTCGGTGGTGAAAAACGGATTGCCGGTGCCGGCCGCGAAGATGACGACCTTGCCCTCTTCCAGATACTGCATGGCCTTGCCGCGCACGTATGGCTCGGCAATCTGCTGCATGGTCAGCGCCGACTGGACCCGGGCTATCAGACCCACATTGGTCATGGCGTCTTTCAGCGCCAGCGCATTCATCACGGTCGCCATCATGCCCATGTAATCGGCCGTGGCCCGATCCATACCGGAAGCCGCCGGAGCGACGCCGCGGAAAATGTTGCCGCCGCCAATGACGATTCCAACCTCGACCCCCAGCTCAACCACTTCCTTGATTTGACCCACGATCTGCTCGATCGTGGCGCGGTTGATGCCGTAGCTGTCATCGCCCATCAGGGCTTCGCCGGACAGTTTGAGCAGAATGCGTTTGTAGGCAGGAGCTTGGCTCATAGTCACCTCGGGGCAGTTTTCAGTCAGTCAGTTTGCAAAACGGCACCCTGCAAGCAGGGTGCCGTTCAATCAGTCCAGTTGTCCGGACTTAGAACTTGGCAGCAGCAGCCACTTCGGCGGCGTAGTCCACTACCTTCTTCTCGATGCCTTCACCCACGACGAACATGGCAAAGGCTTTCACCGAGGCGGATTTCTCAGCCAGCAGCTTCTCGACGGTCTGGTCCGGGTTCTTCACGAACGGTTGACCCAGCAGGGTGACTTCGGCCAGGTACTTGTTCACGCGACCTTCAACCATCTTGGCCACGATGTCGGCCGGCTTGCCGGATTCTGCCGCCTGGGCGGTGTAAATCTTGCGCTCTTGCTCCAGGGTTTCAGCCGGAACCTGATCCTTGGACACGCAGATCGGCTTGGAAGCGGCGATGTGCATGGCGATGTCCTTGCCCAGGGCCTCGTCGCCACCGTTGAAATCAACGATGACGCCAATCTTGGCGCCGTGCAGGTAGGTCGCGATCTTGCCTTCGGTTTCGTAGCGGACGAAACGACGGATGGTCATGTTCTCGCCCAGCTTGGCGATGGCGGCCTTGCGGATTTCCTCAACGGACTGGCCGTCCACTTCAACGGCGGACAGCGCCTCGACGTCGGCCGGATTGGCGGTAACGGCAGCCTTGGCGGCAGCGGCAGCCAGTGCCAGGAAGGTCGGGTCCTTGGCAACGAAGTCGGTTTCGCAGTTCACTTCAACCAGGGCACCAACGCCACCTTCGATGCAGGAACCGATGATGCCTTCGGCAGCCAGACGGCCGGCCATCTTGGAGGCCTTGTTGCCCGACTTGATGCGCAGGATTTCTTCGGCCTTGGCCAGATCGCCTTCGGCTTCAACCAGTGCCTTCTTGCACTCCATCATGCCAAGGCCGGTAGCAGCGCGCAGGTCCGAGACCATTTTTGCGGTAATTTCCGCCATGCTTGAAACTCCTTAACAGTATCTTGTTACGTAACGATACGGGTTCAAAAAAAAGGGGCTTGCGCCCCTTTTTCAGGTCCGGGCTTATTCGGCTTGAGCCGTTTCAGCCGCGGCCACGATTTCCTGCAGCGACTGTGCGCGGCCTTCCAGCACGGCGTCGGCGATGCCGCGAGCGTACAGACGGATGGCACGGTTGGAGTCGTCGTTACCCGGAATTACGTAATTGATGCCTTCCGGCGAGTTGTTGGTATCAACCACGCCGATCAGCGGGATGCCCAGTTTCTTGGCTTCGACAACGGTACCCTTCTGATAGCCGGTATCGATAACGAAGATGGCGTCCGGCAGACCTTTCATGTCCTTGATACCGCCCAGCGAACGCTCCAGCTTTTCAACTTCGCGCTCGAGGTCCAACAGCTCTTTCTTGTTGTAACCGGTGTCGCCGGAGCTTTCCAGGATGGCACGCTTCTCTTCAAGACGCTTGATGGACTGCTTGACGGTCTTGTAGTTGGTCAGCATGCCGCCGAGCCAGCGGTGATCAACGAACGGCATGCCGCAGCGGGCAGCTTCTTCACGAACAATCTCACGCGCCTGACGCTTGGTGCCCACAAACAGGATGGTACCCTTGTTGGCAGCCAGGCGACGAACGTATTCCTGAGCTTCAACGAACAGCGGAAGGGTCTTTTCCAGGTTGATGATGTGGATCTTGTTGCGGCTGCCGAAAATGTACTGAGCCATCTTCGGGTTCCAGAAACGGGTCTGGTGGCCGAAGTGAACGCCGGCTTCCAGCATCTGACGCATGGTAACGTTGGTGGTCATGCAAAACTCCTAAAGGGTTAGGCCTCCATTCGCGCGCAGAATCCTGTCGGACACCCTTCGGCGCGAATGTGCGTAGTAAAAACCCTGCGAAATGCAGGGCGCGCAGAATTATAGCACCGCAGACCGGGCCAGCTCAAGCCGAGGGATCGCCCCCCTCTTCGTCGAGCAACTCCTGTTTCTTGCGCAGCCTCCGGCGCACCAGCCTGGCGAACAGCAGACTGGGACCCACCCCCAGAAAAACGACAATGAAGGCCATGCGCATGAGGCTTTCCTGCACGACAGCCATCATCAGCACCACGTAGAGCCAACCGATCAGAATGAGATACATGTCAAAACAAGCGTCCGGATTATTCGTTCAAACAAGGCAAATAGCCGCTCATTCTAGCGCGGACAGGCGTGCCAGCGTGTCCTGCCGATAGAACGACACCAGTTGCCGGTAGACCGCGGGATAGTCTTCGGCCAACCCTTGCGGGCTCTCGAAGAACGCCTCGCTCAGCACGGCGAAGAATTCGGCCGGGCTTTCCGCGGCATAGGGGTCGAGCCAGCCGTCCTCGTCACCCTGTTCCACCCGGCGCTGAAAATCGGCGTAGGCGGCGGCCCAGTCGTGCGACCATTGTTCGCGGCTCATGCCCCGGTGCAGCGGCGGAAAACCGTTGGCGTCGCCGTTGAGCATGTCGAGCTTGTGGGCGATTTCATGGATCACCACGTTCCAGCCGTCTCGTCCCGTGGAGCTCGCCACGTCCGGCCACGACAGCACGACCGGCCCATCCAGCCGCGCCTGCCCGATCAGCACGCTGGCACCCTCGTGCACCAACCCGCCCGGCTCCATCCAGTGTTCGCGCACCACGAAGGCCGACGGGTACAGCACGATCTCTTGCCAGCCGTCCAGCGCCTCCTTGCCGAGGCTCATCACCGGCAAGGCCATCTGCAAGGAAACCGTTGCGACCATCGCCGGCGTGACCGTCAGCCCGGCCGCTCCGCTAAAGGCCTTCTTGCGGGCGAACACGGCTGCCAGCCCGGCCAGCCGCGCTCGCTCGCTGGCGTTCAGGCCGGCCAGCAAGGGCATGCGCGCCGCCAGTTCCAACAGCAGGGTGCGATCGGCACCGGCAGCGGAGCGTCGACCAAAAAAACCAAAAAACATGAAACTCCAGCGTCATTATCACGTCATTCCATGATGCTACACCTTTCTGCCGCCCCCTCAAGCCTGAGGGTATATCTTTAACAAGAAACACCCCAAGGGAGGCACCATGAATGGTTTGCCCTGGTCATCGCTCGCCCTTAACCCGCTGGCGGCTTTCGGTATCCTGTTGGCGATGGGTGTGCTGGGCGGGCAGATCGCAGTTCGCATCGCCAAGCTACCGGGCATCACCGGCTACATTCTGACCGGCCTGATCATCGGCCCCTCCGGCCTCAAACTGCTGGATCAGCAATTGATCGACGAAGCGGGCCTGTTCATCCAGTTGGCGCTCGGCCTGGCCCTGTTCGATATCGGCCGGCGCGTCGACCTGCGCTGGCTGCGCCGGGAAAAAGCGCTGTTCGCCACCGCCCTGCTGACCGGTGCCACCACTTTCGCCGGCCTGCTAGCTTTACTGACCTTCTCCGGCTTTCCCAGGGAGGCTGCGTCATTGCTGGCAGCCATCGGCATGGCGACATCGCCGATCGTGGTGCTGGAACTGGTACGGGACACCCGCGCCGAGGGCCAGGTCACCGAACGCCTGGTCGCCAGCACCGGCCTCAACAACCTGTTGAGCCTGACAGCCTTTACCCTGGCGCTGTCGTTCACCCATTTCAGTGCCGGGCACGAGGTGGAGGCCTTCATCCTGCAACCGGCCTGGCTCCTGCTCGGTTCGGTATTGTTGGGAATGGCAGCCGGCCTCCTGGCGATCCGGCTCAACGTCTGGCTGGGTGGCCGCCAGCGTGAGGCTCAGACGGTACTGATGTTCGGCCTGATCGCACTGGTAGTGGGCCTGTCCGGCATGCTCAAGCTGCTGCCGGCGCTGGCCCTGCTGGTCTTCGGTCTGGCCACGCGCAATCTGGAGCACGGTTACACCGTATCCGAGCCCGGCCTGTCGACCCGCTCCAGCTTCTTCTTCGTCGCCTTCTTCGTGGCCGCCGGGGCGCAGTTGATGCCACTCCACCTGGCCACCTTCTGGCCGGCCACCGTCGGTTTCGTGGTCTTGCGCAGCCTGCTGGCCGCAGGGTCATGGTGGATGGCCGCCCGCAGCAACGGCTTGCCGCCGCGCAGCGGCGCCCTGCTCGGACTGGGCCTGCTGCCGATGTCCGGCAGCGCCGTGACGCTGATGGTGATGGGGGCGCTGACCCTGCCGGCCGGCGCCGCCGAATTCAGCGGCTTCATGCTGTCCGTGCTGTGCCTGACGGAGCTGCTGGGGCCGGTCGCCACGCGTATTGTCCTGCGCCAGGCGCAGGAAACCCGGGAATAAAGGGAAGGAGCAGCACATGCTGGAATTTTCGACTAGCCAGGCCCTGACGCTGGGCGTGGAGCTGGAACTGATGATCGTCAACCGCCGCGACTACAACCTGACGCGGGGTTCCGACGACCTGTTGCACCTGCTCGGCCGCAGCCCGCGCGGCTACGACATCAGGCCGGAAATCACCCAGGGGATGATCGCGATC
>JACPUY010000288.1 GCA_016192025.1 Pseudogulbenkiania sp.
AGACTGACCCCCATATTTCACCAGAACCAGCCTGCCCGTCAGTTTTCGTTGAAGTTGATCGCCACCGAGTTGATGCAATAGCGCTCGCCGGTCGGTTCGGGCCCGTCCGGGAACACGTGGCCGAGGTGGGCGTCGCAGCGGGCGCAGCGCACCTCGGTGCGGATCATGCCGTGCGAGTGATCGTCGATGCGGGTGATGCTGCCCGGGACGGCTTCTTCCCAGAAGCTGGGCCAGCCGCAGCCGGCGTCGAACTTGGTGCCGGAGTGAAACAGCAGCGCATCGCAGCAGACGCAGTGGTAATCGCCGCTGTCGTGGCGGTAGTAGTGGTCGCCGCTGAAGGGGCGTTCGGTGCCGGCCTCGCGGGTGACGCGGTATTGCTCGGGAGTCAGTTGGGCACGCCAGTCGGCGTCGCTCTTGGTGATCTTGTCGGCCATGATGGGCTCCTGTGCGGGTATCGTTTCAGGATGAGCCTGGCTACCGCCGGCTGACCCTGTCAGCTTGTCGTTCCATTGGTCGCCGCCGGGGGCCGGGTCTTACAGCAATTCGTCCAGCGAGCCGCTCAGATGGCCACGGTCCGCCCATTTCTCCAGCTGCCATTCGCCGCGATGATGGATGACCCAGTTGAAGGCGGCGTTGGGGATGGGAAAGTCGCGCGGCTCGGTCAGCGGCTTGCCGGTGGCGATACGGTAGACCATGTCGAGCACGCCGCCGTGGGTGACCACAAGCAGTGACTGGCCGGGGTGCTCGGCCACGGCGCTGTCCAGAAATGCCAGAATTCTGACGTTGAACGCGTGCAGGCTTTCGCCACCCTCGGGGACTTCGTGCGGGTCGCGGTTGCGGTGGCGGCGATAGGCCTCGGGCAGGATTTCGCCGGCTTCGTGATAAGTGAGCCCCTGCAGGTGGCCGTAATGGCGCTCGCGCAGCAGTGGGTCCAGATTCAGGTCCAAACCGGTGGCTTGGCCGATCGGGGCGGCGGTCTGGCGGGTGCGCTCCAGGTCGCTGCAATAGAGCGCGTCGAAGCGCCGCTCGAGGGCCATCAGGGCCTGGCTCAGCGCTTGCGCCTGTTCCAGGCCGGTGGTGTTGAGCGGGGTGTCGATCTGGCCTTGCAACCGGCGTTCGCGGTTCCAGTCGGTTTCGCCGTGGCGCACGAAGCAGAAGCGGGTCAGCGGGGCAGTGTTCATCGGCTGATTGTAGCAGTCCAGCACGGGTTGAGGGTCAGCCCAGCGCCAGCCACAGGCCGAACGGCACGAAGGCCAGGCTGGCCAGGTTGCCGATCAGCACAATCGACGCCATCTTGCCCGGTTCCTGCTGATAGATTTCCGCCATCATGAAGTTGAGTACCGCCGGCGGCAACACGCCGAACAGATACACCAGCCCGGCCTGCGCCGGCGGGAGCCCGAGCAGCGGGACGGTGACGGCAGCGGCCAAGAGGCCGCTCAAGGGGCACAGCGCGGCGCCGAGCAGGCCGATCTTCCAGTCGCGCAGGTTGGCGTCGACCATGCGTACCCCCAGCGCGAACAGCATCAGCGGGATCGAGGCGTCGCCGAGCATCTTGAGTCCGATCATCACGCCGTCGGGCAGATGCCAGCCGGCCAGCGCAAACAGCAGGCCCAGCAGCGTGGCGAGCACGATGGGGTTCTTCAGCAGGCCGCTGAAACGGGTGTGGTGGCTGAAGATGAAGGCGCCCAGCGTGAAGTGCAGCAGGTTGGAGACAATGAACAGCACCACGAAGGCGTTGAAGCCGGGACGGCCGAAGGCGAGCAGTGCCAGCGGCAGCCCCATGTTGCCGCAGTTGTTGAACATCGACGGCGGCAGCAGGGTGCGCACCTGGTTGCCGGTCGCTCGGGCCACCGGCCAGGCCAAGAGCCCCGACAGCAGGATGACGCCGGCTGCCGCCGGCATCAGCTTCCACTGGCTGACGAGGTCGAAGTCCTTGGCTGCCAGCGCAGAGAACACCAGCAGCGGCACGCAGACGTCCATGTTGAGCGTATTGACGGCGCGCATGTCGGGACGCATCTTGCGGCCGTAGATCCAGCCGATCAGCACGATGATCAGCACGGGCAGGATGATGGTGGCGATACGCTCGAGCATGGTGGTCTACGCAGATGGGATTGAACTATTGTTGGTCAAATGGTTTGACCTGCCAAGCAAGGGTTTACCCTTGCCGGCAAGAGTGGGGCTGCCAACCCAGGGGTGGTGCTGGCTAAAAGGACAGGCTCACAGAATACCGACGCCGGAAATCTGGCGTGCCAGGTTGGCGGCGTAGTTGTCGGTCATGCCGCCGACGAAATCCAGCACTTTCATGTAGGCCAGGTAAGGCGTGTCCTTGTCGGCGAGTGGCGTCTCCGCCATCAGCCCGAGCGCCAGCACGTGGCGTGCCGACAGCCGTTCGCCGCGCACCTTTGCCGCCACGGCCGGCACCAGCACGTCGAGTAAGGTGCTCAGACAGGGGAAGGAGGCAATCTCGGTGACCAGCTTGGTACGGTGCCGGTAGACCTTCTGGCTGGCGAGTTTCTTCGCCTCGAGCAGCGTGTCGCGGATGTCGGGAGCACACACGTCGATCAGGTCCTTGCCCTGGAAGGCACCAGCCAGCAGCGTGTCCTGATGCAGCATGAATTTCTCCGCCACTTCGGCCACGCAGCGGCCGATCGCCATGCCGCGCAACATGGCGCACTTCTGGCGCACCGACGGCGTGGCCCACAGCTTGTCGACCTCGGCGAACTTGCTGAACAGCTGTTCGAACTCGGAATAGTCGAGGATACCGATCTCGACCGCATCCTCCAGGTCGAGGATGGCGTAGCAGATGTCGTCGGCCGCTTCCATCAGGTAGGACAGCGGGTGGCGCGCCCATTGGTCGGGTCCGCGGGCGATCAGGCCGAGTTCGGCGGCGACGTGGCGGAAGTAGGTCAGTTCGGTCTGATAGATGTTGAACTTGTCGCGCTGGTAGGCCGGCTCGGCATTGGCCGTCCACGGGTATTTGATCAGCGCGCCGATCGCCGCGGCGGTGAGCCGCATGCCGCCTTCGCCGACGTACATCTCGAGCGTGGCGAGCATCCTCAGGCTGTGCGCGTTGCCTTCGTAAGTCTGGATGTCGCGCCGCTCGGCCGGGCTGAGGTCGTCGAGCAGCGCGGCGTGGCGCTCGTCGCGGAACCAGTCGCGCAAGGCATCTTCGCCGGTGTGACCGAACGGCGGGTTGCCGATGTCGTGGGCCAGGCAGGCCACCTGTACCACGGCGCCGATGTCGTGCGGGGTGTAGCCGGCCAACAAGAAACCGGCATGCTGCATCATCACCCCGGCCCGGTTGCCCAGGCTGCGCCCAACGCTGGCCACCTCGACGCTATGCGTCAGGCGGTTGTGCGTGTGGTCGTTCTGCGCCAGCGGATGCACCTGGGTCTTGCGACCCAGTCGCCGGAAGGCAGTGGAGAACACCACCCGGTCATGGTCGATGTGGAAATCGCTGCGCAGCCCGGACGCTCCCTCGCTGGTGGCCGGCGTGCGCGTCGGCAAAACCTCGCCGCCGATCAGCTTGAAACGTCGGGCCGAGAGCAGGTGTTCCCATTTCATGCGGTGTGGCTTGGTCATGGCAGTGTGCGCGCAGTGGTTTGCCATGATCATAACAGCTTGCCGGCGATGGGCGCAGCGGTCAGCACCCGTCCGTCCTGCTCCACAAACTGGCCGGCGGTCGCATGCGCCGACCCGGCAGCCGGGCGGCACGGGGCATGGTGCAATGCCCCGCTCTTGGATTATTCTTAGGGCACCCCCTGCACCTGGATATCGCATGACCGCTTCCGTTCGTGACCTGCTTGCCGCACTGGTGGCGTTTGACACCACCAGCCGCCACTCCAACCTCGAACTGATCCGCTGGGTACAGCAGTACCTTGAGTCGTTCGGCGTAACGTCCCGGCTGACCTTCAATGCCGACGGCAGCAAGGCCAACCTGTTCGCCTTGATCGGGGATCCTGATCTACCCGCCGTGGTGTTGTCCGGGCACACTGACGTTGTGCCGGTCGATGGCCAGGCGTGGCAAACCCCGCCGTTCGAACTGATCGAGCGGGACGGCAAGCTGTACGGCCGAGGCTCGGCCGACATGAAGGGGTTCATCGCCTGTGTGCTGACCAAGGTTCCCTTTTTCATCGAACTGGCCGAATCCGGCCGGCTCACCCAGTCGGTTGGCATTGCGCTGTCGTACGATGAAGAGGTGGGCTGCCTGGGGGTACGCGGGCTGATCGACGATTTGCAGCAGTCCGGCATCCAGGTGGCGGGCTGCATCATCGGCGAACCGACCGACATGAAACCGGTGATCGCGCACAAGGGTATCGCCCATTACCGCTGCCACGTTAGCGGGCGCGCGGCGCATTCCTCGCTCACCCCGTACGGCGTCAACGCGATCGAGTACGCCGCCCGCTTGATCATGCATATCCGCAAGCTGGCCGACAACGAAGCCTCGTTCGGTCATCGCCATGCCCTGTACGACGTGCCGTTCACCACGCTGCAGACCGGCACCATCCTCGGCGGCACCGCACCCAACATCGTCCCCAAGGATTGCGAGTTCGTGTTCGAGTGCCGCTGGCTGCCGGGCGACCAGCCGGAGCGCTATGTCGATTCGGTGCGTGACTACGCGGCGAGTCTGCTGCAGGAGATGCGTACCGTGGCCGAGGAGAGCGACATCACGATCGAACCCACGGTGTACTGCCCGGCATTCGAGGCGGTGCCGGAGAGCACGGTGATGCAGTATGTCGAAACCCTGACCGGCTGCTGTCAGGGCGAGGGCGTGGCTTACGCGACCGAGGCCGGACTGTTCCATGAAGCCGGGATGCCGAGCGTGGTGTGTGGTCCGGGGTCGATCCGTCAGGCCCATCGCCCCGACGAGTATGTCGACATCGCCCAGCTATACGCTTGCAGCGAGTGGCTCGCCAAGCTGGGCGATCTGCTCTGTGTGCCGCCCGCTCACTGACGGGCGCAGGTGGCCAGCCCGGTTTTTTAGGTCCGGGTCAACCGCTCCCGCTTCATCCTTCTGGTTGATACCGTAGCGTCCGGCACGGCGATAGATTGCTGTCACCCCAAACCTTTCGTCTCTCAGTGGCGAAAGGCCGCACAGCAAGGCTATCCAGCCGATACGGAGCAAGCACCATGGATTCCCAACCGATCTTCATTCAAGTGGGCGACCTCGCCGATGGCTTTGCGCCTGACAGCCACATCCTGCCCACCGTCGACGACTTCGCCGGCCAGACCCTGCGCCTGCACTTTGCCGACGGCAGCGTGATCGAGCATGTGTTCGAGACCGCGTCAGATCTCAAATGGACCGTCGTCGAGGGCGTGGAAGCGGGCCAGAGCGGCGTGGACAGCTACCGCGCCACCTCGGTGCGCGCAGGCATCTACTTCATCGATTTCATCAAGCAAAGCGCACGAGCGACCACGGTCAGCCTGGTGGTCGACGTCCCACGCGGGTTGTTCACCGCCGTCATTGGCACCTTGCCGACCGAGGCCGAAACCCGGCTGGACGCCTTCAGCCGCGTCGAACAGGGCCTGGAACTGACCGCGGTGCAGGCGACCTTCGCGCACGGCACCATCAACCGCCCGGTCGCCCAGGCCGAAGAACTGCACCAGGCCACGCGCGAGCTGATCGGCATGCGCAATATGTATACCTACAGCCTGACCGAGCGCTACGAGCACATCTACCTGAACGAGAACTTCTACGCCTGGCAGTGTCTCGATGGCGTGGAAAAAGGCCTGGCCGACGTGGACCGCTGCCACTACTTCAAGATCGACAGCCACCTGTACCTGTTCGTCTGGCGCGAGAAGATCATCCCCACCCTGGGCGTGGTGATGATCGACCTCGACCGCCTGAAGACCGACGGCAAGATCTTCGGCTACCAGGGCAACAACTTTACCGAACTGTCCAACTTCCCGGTGGGCGCCCTGGCCCGGGTGCTGAATACCACCCGCTATCCGCAGGACTGAGCCGTCGCGGCTCGATTCACAACGGACAGGAGACCCGACGTCTCCTGTCTTTCTTTACCTTGGCCATGCGTGGCCCCTCTCATCGAGACCAAGAGATGGACACTTTACAAGCCAACCGCATCGGACTGGAC
>JACPUY010000289.1 GCA_016192025.1 Pseudogulbenkiania sp.
CTGTGCCCGGATAGCGAGGTAGAGATCGCCCCGCTGGTGAAAGCCTGTATCGAACTCGGCCTGACCATCATCCCGCGCGGCGGCGGCACCGGTTACACCGGCGGCGCCGTACCGCTCGACCGCATGTCGGCCGTCATCAACACCGAGAAGCTCGACCGCCACAACGGCGTCGAATACATCGCCCTGCCCGGTCTGACCGGCCGCCACCCCACCATCCAGTGCGGTGCCGGCGTGGTGACGCGCCGCGTCGAGGAAACCGCCCACGCCGCCGGCGTGGTGTTCGCGGTCGACCCGACCTCGGCCGACGCCTCCTGTATCGGCGGCAACGTGGCGATGAACGCCGGCGGCAAGAAGGCGTTGCTGTGGGGCACCGCGCTCGACAACCTGGCGAGCTGGAAGATGGTCGACCCGGACGGCAACTGGCTGTTCATCGAACGCCTCGGCCACAACTTCGGCAAGATCCACGACATCGACACCGCCACCTTCCGCGTCAGCAAGCTGGCCGACGACGGCCAGACCGTGCTGGAAAGCCGCGAACTGGCGATCCCCGGCCGCACCTTCCGCAAGGTCGGCCTGGGCAAGGACGTCACCGACAAGTTCCTCGCCGGCCTGCCCGGCATCCAGAAGGAAGGCTGCGACGGCATCATCACCAGCGCGCGCTTCGTGCTGCACCGCATGCCCAAGCACGCCCGCACCGTCTGCCTGGAATTCTTCGGCACCGTGGCGCAGGCCACCCCGGCCATCGTCGAGATCACCGACTACTTCAAGGCCGGCGGCGCCGGTTTGGCGGCCGGCGTGCAGCTGGCCGGTCTGGAGCACCTCGACTGGCGCTACGTGCGCGCCGTCGGCTACGCCACCAAGGCCAAGTCCAAGGGGCGGCCGAAGATGGTGCTGATCGCCGACATCGTGTCCGACGACGAAAACGCCGTGGCGGAAACCGCCAGCCACGTGGTCAAGCTCGCCAACGCCCGCTCAGGCGAAGGCTTCATCGCCGTCACCGCCGAGGCGCGCAAGAAATTCTGGCTCGACCGCGCCCGCACCGCCGCCATCGCCAAGCACACCAACGCCTTCAAGATCAACGAGGACGTGGTGATCCCGCTGCCGCGCCTGGGCGACTACTCCGACGGCATCGAGCGCATCAACATCGAGCTGTCGATCGCCAACAAGGTGCGCCTGTTGGACCAGCTCACCGAGTACTTCCACGGCCGCCTGCCGGTGGATGCCGAGAACAGCGCGGTGTCGGCCGACGAACTGATCGGCGAGCGCCGCGAAAACGCGCTGGAACTGATCGGCGCGGTACGCGCGCGCTGGCAGTGGCTGCTGGACAACCTCGACGCGTCGTTCACCGACTACCGCGCGCTGTGGCCCGAGGCCCCGCTGGAAGACGCTTCGGCCAAGCCCGAGTCGGTGTTCATCGCCATGCGCGACTTCTGCTTGCGCGTGAGCTGGAAACAGGAACTGCTGGCCGACCTCGAGACGCTGTTCTCCGGCAAGACCGACGCACCGATCCTGGCCGCGGTCAAGGCCATCCACCAGAAGGTGCTGCGCGGCCGCGTGTTCGTGGCGCTGCACATGCACGCCGGCGACGGCAACGTGCACACCAACCTGCCGGTCAACTCCGACGACTACGACATGCTGCAGACCGCGCACCACGCGGTGGCGCGCATCATGGCGCTGGCGCGCGGCCTCGACGGCGTGATCTCCGGCGAGCACGGCATCGGCATCACCAAGCTGGAATTCCTCACCGACGAAGAAATGGCGCCGTTCGCCGCCTACAAGCAGCAGGTCGACCCCAACGGCCACTTCAACCGCGGCAAGCTGCTGCCGGGCGCCGACCTGTCCAACGCCTACACCCCGTCATTCGAGCTGTTGGGCGCCGAATCACTGATCCTCGAACAGTCCGACATCGGTCAGATCTCCGCTTCGGTAAAAGACTGCCTGCGCTGCGGCAAGTGCAAACCGGTGTGCTCCACCCACGTGCCGCGCGCCAACCTGCTGTATAGCCCGCGCAACAAGATCCTCGGCACCGGGCTGTTGACCGAGGCCTTCCTGTACGAGGAACAGACCCGGCGCGGCGTCAGCTTCAAGCACTTCGACGAACTGTCCGACGTGGCCGACCACTGCACCGTGTGCCACCGCTGCGTCAAGCCGTGCCCGGTGAAGATCGACTTCGGCGACGTGTCGGTGGCGATGCGCAACTTCCTCAGGAAGACCGGCAACAAGAAGTTCAACCCCGGCACCGCGCTCGGCATGACCTTCCTCACCGTCAAGGACCCGGCCACCATCAAGGCGATGCGCGTCGGCATGGTCGATATCGGCTACAAGGCGCAGCGCCTCGGCCACAACCTGGCCAAGAAGTTCGGCCTGATCGGCAAACAGAAGGAGCAGCCGCCGGCCACATTGGGCAAGGCGCCGATCAAGGCGCAGGTGATCCACTTCATCAACCGCCCGATGCCGGGCGGGCTGCCGAAGAAGACCGCACGCGCGCTGCTGGACGTCGAAGACGCCAACATCGTGCCGGTGATCCGCCGCCCCGACGTGGCGGACGACGCCGAAGCCGTGTTCTACTTCCCCGGCTGCGGCTCCGAGCGCCTGTTCAGCCAGGTCGGCCTCGCCACCCAGGCGATGCTGTGGCACGTCGGCACCCAGACCGTGCTGCCGCCGGGCTACCTGTGCTGCGGCTACCCGCAGACCAGCGCCGGCCACGCCGACAAGGGCGAGCAGATCACCACCGAGAACCGCGTGCTGTTCCACCGCCTGGCCACCACGCTGAACTACCTCGACATCAAGACCGTCGTGGTCAGCTGCGGCACCTGCTACGACCAGCTGACACAGTACCGCTTCGAGGACATCTTCCCCGGCTGCCGCATCCTCGACATCCACGAATACCTGATGGAGAAGGGCGTCAAGCTCGACGGCGTCAGCGGCCAGCAGTACCTGTACCACGACCCCTGCCACACCCCGATCAAGGCCTACCAGCCGCTGGACGTGGCCAACAACCTGCTGGGCGGCGGGGTCAAGCTCAACGACCGCTGCTGCGGCGAATCGGGCACCTTCGCGGTGAGCCGGCCGGACATCTCGAGCCAGGTGAAATTCCGCAAGCAGGAAGAGATCGAGAAGGACCTGGCGATCCTGACCGAGGGCAAGCCGGTGGAGAAACCGGTGAAGATCCTCACCTCCTGCCCGTCCTGCCTGCAGGGTTTGAGCCGTTACGGCGAAGACACCGGCACCGAGGCCGACTACATCGTGATCGAAATCGCCAAGCACGTGCTGGGCGAGAACTGGATGCCGGAGTACGTCGAAAAGGCACGCAACGGCGGCATCGAGCGCGTGCTGCTGTAAGGCATGAGGTGGTTTGAAGACAAAGGGCGGAGTGATCCGCCCTTTTTTATGGGGAAGACGCCCGAATAGCCCGGAGTTCACGTCATTGCGCAGACGGGAAATCCAGCCGCGGCACTATGACATGGAAATTCTCACTATGCCGCAATGCCCACCCTGCCCCGCCGCTCGGCTATCATGACAACCCCATCCCTGCCGGAGCCGCGCCATGCCGCACCTCACCCTCGACTACAGCCGCAACCTGACCACGCTCGATGCCGACAATACCTTGCTGGCGCTGAACCGCAAGCTGGTCGAGTCCGGCCACTTCGCCGAAAACGACATCAAGAGCCGGGCGCGACCGCTGGATCACTTCCGCACCGGGATCGAACCCGCCTCGCGCGCCTTCGCCCACGTCACCTTGGCGATCCTGTCCGGGCGCACGTCCGAGACCAAGCAAGCACTGTCGGCCGATCTGCTGGCGGTTCTCGAGCACGCCGGGCTGGAACTGCCCGGCGGCGAGGTGCAGCTGAGCGTGGAAATCCGCGATATCGACCGAGCCTCCTACAGCAAGACCGTACTCGTGAGTTGAGCCCTGCCCAACCATCGCGGGCCGATACCCACCGCCATTTGCCGCATGCGGGTTAACCCTTCATCCCGCCATGCGGATGGCCTATACTGGCCCGCGGGCGGCTCACCGCGCCAGACATAACTACAAGGGGAAAAACAATGAAAATCGCACACCGGCTGATGATCCTTATCGTGGCCGCCATCGTCGGCAGCGTCTTCGTTGGGGGCATGGCGCTGCAGCAGCTTGGCGCGATCCACCAGAGCCTGAAGACCATCAACGAAGACACCATCCCCAGCCTGCGCAAACTCGACAACGTCATCATCGAGTTGCTGGCGATGCGCACCAGCATCCTGAACCACATCCTGACCACCGACTCCAATCAGATCCAGCTGCTGGACGAGGTGATCAAGCAACAACGCCAGGGCCTGGACAAGGCCCTCAAGGATTACGACCCGCAGATTTCCGACGAACAGGACCGGGCGCTGTTCAAGACCGCCTCCACCACGCTGCAGAGCTATCTGTCCGATGCCGACAAGGCGGTACAGCTATCCGGCCTGTACCGCAAGGATGAAGCCTATTCCAGGCTCAACCAGCTCAAGGTGCTGGGCGACAAGGCCGTGGCCGCGCTCAACCAGGATCTCGACTACAACGTGCAGCTGGCCAAGCAGCGGGCAGACAGCGCCGAGGCCACGGTGCGACAGGCCAAGCTCATCATCGGCGGCGCGGTGCTGGCGATCCTGCTGCTGACCGGCGTGCTGGGCTGGCTGATCTACCGCCAGATCAGCGGCGGGCTGGCCAACGCCCAGCGCACCATCGGCGCCATCGAGGCCTCGCTCGACTTCACCCACCGCGCCGAGGTCAAGGGCAACGACGAGGTCAGCCAGACGCTGACCGCCTTCAACCGCCTGATCGCCCGCCTGCAAGACAGCCTCAGGATCCTGCAGCAAGGTGTGCAGGAAGTGGGCCAGACCTCGGCCGAACTGCTCGGCGCCTCGCAGCAGGTGGCGAAGAGCTCCGGGGTGCAGAGCGAATCGTCCTCGCACATGGCCGCCTCGGTCGAGCAGATGACGGTCAGCATCAGCCATGTCGCCGAACGCGCCGGGGAAGCCAGCCAGCTCTCCAATGATGCCGGCGACAAGGCCGAGAGCGGCCGGCAGGTGATCGGCCAGACCGTCAGCGACATTCACGCCATCGCTGCCGCAGTGGACACCGCCGCCCAGGACATCCATCAGCTCGACACCAAGAGCAAGGAGATCACCTCGGTCATCAACGTGATCCGCGATGTCGCCGACCAGACCAACCTGTTGGCGCTGAACGCCGCCATCGAGGCGGCGCGTGCCGGTGAAATGGGCCGCGGCTTCGCCGTGGTGGCCGATGAGGTGCGCAAGCTGGCCGAACGTACCGCCGCCTCGACGCAGGAAATCGGCACCATCATCGGCGCCATCCAGAGCGTGTCGGGCAGCGCCGTCAGCCGCATGCAGGACGCCGTGGCGCGCGTCGAACAGGGGGTGAGCGGCGCCAGCTCGGCGCAGCAATCGATGAGCAGCATCTCCGACTCGTCCAGCCATAGCGTGCGGCTGGTGGCCGACATCACCGCGGCGATCCGCGAACAGGGCGAGGCCACCACCACCATCGCCCAGCAAGTGGAGAAGGTGGCACAGATGGCCGAGGAGAACAGCAGTGCGGCGACCCAGGCGGCGGCGCTGGCCGAGCGACTGGAAGAGGTGTCCGGGCGCATGCGCCAGGAGGTCAGCGCCTACCGGCTGTAATCCCCTGCCTCGCCTCAAGCGCCCGCCCGGCATATGCCGGGCGGTGCTGCGGCCTGCCGCGCCAGCCGCTACAATGAAGCACTCGCTTTTTCATCGCGGACCCCTGAAATGTATTGTGAACTCTGCTCTTCCCCCGCCGGCAACATCCTGTTCGAAGACAACCGGCTGCGGGTGGTGCTGGTCGACGAGCCGGGCTACCCCGGCTTCTGTCGCGTCATCTGGAAGGCCCACGTCAAGGAAATGACCGACCTCGCCCCGGCCGACCGCCAGCACCTGTTCGACTGGCTGCTGCGCACCGAGAGCGCCGTGCGCCAGGTCATGAAGCCGGATAAGATCAACCTGGCCAGCCTCGGCAACATGGTGCCGCACCTGCACTGGCACGTGATCCCGCGCTTCCAGAACGACGCCCACTTCCCCAGCCCGATCTGGGCCGGCCCGCGCCGCAGCGGCACCGATCACAGCCAGCCGGACCTGTCGCACAAGCTGGCCGCCGCACTCAGCGCGGCTCCCTGACCATACCCTCGGCATGGCTGCCGGCTTGCCGGCAGCCCGGCGTTCTGTGTAGGCTCTTCATCATCCCCAAGATGGAGAGTCCGGATGTTTACCACACTGATTTCTGCCGGCGAACTCGCCGCCCTGCCCGAAGCCGAGCGTGTCGTGCTGGACTGCCGTTTCCAGCTTGGCGACCCCGACCACGGCCACCACGCCTACAACAAGGGCCACATCCCCGGCGCCTATTACCTCAACCTCGATTACAACCTGTCCGGCGTGAAAACCGGCAGCAACGGCCGCCATCCCCTGCCCGATGGCCAGCGCCTGGCGGTCGACCTGGGCACCTGCGGCATCACACCGGACAAGCAGGTGGTGGTGTACGACGACACCGGCGGCATGTTCGCCGCCCGCGCCTGGTGGCTGTTGCGCTGGCTGGGACATGAAGCGGTCGCCGTGCTCGACGGCGGCCTGCCGGCCTGGCAGGCCAGCGGCGGCGAACTGACCCGCGTGGCACCACGACGGCAAACGCGGCGCTACGTCAGCCATCCCGCGCTGGCGCAGGCGGTGAAGGTCGACGCCGTCGTCGCCAACCTGCGCTCGCCTTCCTTTGTGCTGGTGGACGCCCGCTCGCCGGAACGCTACCGCGGCGAGGGCGAAACGCTGGACCCGGTCGGCGGCCACATCCCTGGCGCGCTCAACCGTTTCTTCCAGCGCAACCTGGACGAGGACGGCCGCTTCAAGGACAAGGACAGGCTGAAACAGGAATGGATCGCCCTGCTGGGAGAGCACGACGACTGGTCGGAAGTGGTGCACCAATGCGGCTCCGGCGTGACCGCCTGCGTCAACCTACTGGCGATGGAACACGCCGGGCTGACCGGCAGCCGGCTCTACCCCGGCTCGTGGAGCGAATGGTGCAGCGACCCAGTCCGGCCGGTGGAGCGCTAAGCCGGCCCGCTTCCCGATAAAAAAGCCATCCGCTTCGTCGCCGGATGGCTTAATGCTGGTTTCGGCCAGCCTTTTCCCTGAGCCAGGGCTCAGCCCGACATCAGGATGGGTGAAGCGAAGCGCAACCCATCACAACACCGGCTAAGACCGATGGGTTTCGGCACTGAGTGCCTCCACCCATCCTTCTACGAAAGCATCAGCCGCTGCAACAGGCGCTGCCCTTCCGGCCAGCCGCCCAGCCCCGCCGTACTCCCCATATGGCCGGCGTTGCCGGCATCCACCAGCTTTGCCCCCCAGCCCTGCGCCATGCGTTCGGCCTCGGCAAATTCGCAGAACAGGTCGTCGCGGCTCGCCACCACGATGGTCGGCAGCGGCAGGCGCTGTGCACAGGCCTGGCCGAAGCCGGCAAACTCCGGCAGCGGTGCCCCTGCCGGCAATTCACCGCTGGCGCGCACCGTATCGGCGCCGATCGGCAGCGCCGGCGGCGCCACCAGCAGCAGCCCCTTGACCTGGCGCTGCTCCAGTAGCGAGGCTGACAGCAGCCACGCCACCGCGGCGTGGCAGCCCAGGCTGTGCGCCGCGATCACCACCTTGCCGTCGATGTCAGCCAGGGTACGGACGAGCGCCGCCACCCAGGCGTCGCGGCTCGGGTACAGCCAATCGTCCTGCTCCACCCTGCGCGCCAGTGGATAGCTGCGCTCCCACACGCTCTGCCAGTGCTGCGGAGCGGAATTGCCCCAGCCCGGCACCGTCAGCAAAAAGATATCGTCGTCGTCGAACATTCACAGCTTCCTGTCGTAGTCCACGATCAGCGGCGCGTGATCGGAAAACTTTTCGTCCTTGTACACCGCGGCGCTACGCGCGCGCTCCATCATCGACGGCGTGACGATATGGTAGTCGATGCGCCAGCCCACGTCCTTGGCGTAGGCCTGGCCGCGGTTGCTCCACCAGGTGTAGCCGGGTTGATCCGGGTACAGCCGGCGCCACACGTCGGCCCAGCCGCCCTGGCCGAGCAGCTCGCCCATCCAGGCACGCTCCTCCGGCAGGAAGCCGGAATTCTTCAGGTTGCCCTTCCAGTTTTTCAGGTCGATCTCGTTGTGGGCGATGTTCCAGTCGCCGCAGATCACGATGTCGCGGCCGGCGGCGCGCAGCTCGTTCAGGTGCGGCATGAACACGTCAAGGAAGTCGAACTTGACCTGCTGGCGCTCGTCCGAGCTGGAGCCCGACGGCAGGTACAGCGACACCACCGACAGCAGACCAAAGTCCAGCTGCAGATAGCGTCCTTCGGCGTCGATCCAGTCGATGCCCAGCCCCTCCACCACCGCGTCGGGTTCATGCCGGGAGTAGATGCCCACGCCGCTGTAGCCCTTCTTTTCGGCGCAGTGGAAATAGCCGGTGAGACCGTCCGGCGCCTGCATCCGTGGCGACAGGTCGCCCTGCTGCGCCTTCAGCTCTTGCACGCACACCAGGTCAGCCTGGCTGCCCGCCAGCCAGTCGAAAAAACCCTTCTTGTCCGCCGAGCGGACGCCGTTGAGGTTGGCCGAAACGATTCGAAGCAAGACAGTCTCCCATGTTATCCTTGCCGCCAAAGGCAGGTTTTTCAAATGGTTAATGTTTCAAAAGAGGTCGATATGAGCGATTTCCGCCAGGATTTTATCCGTTTTGCGCTGGACAAGCAGGTGCTGAAGTTCGGCGAGTTCACCACCAAGGCGGGCCGGAAATCTCCCTATTTCTTCAACGCCGGCCTGTTCAACGACGGTCTGTGCACGCTGAACTTGTCGCGCTTCTATGCTAAAGCGATAATGAGCGGCAAGGTCGAATTCGATATGCTGTTCGGCCCGGCCTACAAGGGTATCATCCTGGCCGCCGCCGCTTCGATGGCGTTGGCCGAGGCCGGCCGTAACGTGCCGTTCGCCTACAACCGCAAGGAAGCCAAGGACCATGGCGAAGGCGGCGTGCTGGTCGGCGCTCCGCTCAAGGGCCGCGTGCTGATCATCGACGACGTCATCTCCGCCGGCACCTCGGTGCGCGAATCGGTCAAGCTGATCCGCGACGCCGGTGCCGAACCGGCCGGTGTGGCCATCGCGCTCGACCGCATGGAACGCGGTAGCGGTGCGCTGTCCGCGGTGCAGGAAGTCGAGCAGGAATACGGTCTGCCGGTGGTGGCCATCGCCACCCTGAAAGACCTGCTGGCCTTCCTCGAAGGCAACCCCGAACTGACGGCCAACCTGGATGCCGTACGCGCCTACCGCGCCCAATATGGAGTGAACGACTGATTATGCCTCGCCTGCCCGGACTGCTGCTCGCCCTGCTCCCGCTGACCGCCTTGGCCGGCGGCACGCTCTACAAATGGGTAGACCAGTCCGGCAAGGTCCATTACAGCGACGCCCCGCCGCTGCAGACACCCAGC
>JACPUY010000290.1 GCA_016192025.1 Pseudogulbenkiania sp.
CCAGAGCGCCGAACTGAGGAAGCATTCGGCGGTGGGTCTTGAACCTCCGTACAACGTAGCGGGTTGGCTACCGCTTTCCCTGGTCAACCTCGGGCTTGTCTTTCAACAAGCCCCGGCGTTTACGCCGGGGTGGTTGACCCCGGAGCATTGATTGCTGGCATCATCCCCAGCGTTTGCCCAGCATTTCCAGACCGGCCCGCCCAAGGTCGGCCGGCGTCATCGCGATGCGGAACTCGCAATCGGCCTCGAACTGCAGGAAAAACGGTTCGGCATAACGCGGAATCTGGCTCGACTCGTCCACGTCGATCACCGCCACGGCGCTACGCGTGCCGTTCAATTCGGTGAAATAGATCGACTCGAGCTTGATCTCGTCGAGAATCTGCATCAGAACCTCACCGGCCCGCCCCTCCCTGACCATCTGATTGAACGGTTCATGGGGGAAATGCACCATCATCAACATCTTCATCACGGCTCTCCTGTTGTGTCCTGCCTCCCCTATGCCGACAGAACGGTGAATGATCTAAAACCCTCCCTGACAACAACGATCCGCCGCCGGACCCATGGATGGATTATTGACCTGCTTGCGCGCCGTACCGGCACTCAGCTATTGGCACTGGCCAACCGGGCCTTACGCTCCGCCGTATACGCCCACCACGGCCGGGCACCCTGGCCGTCCATAAAACGGACGACTGAGATGAAGACGTCCAGCACGCAAGGGTCGTAGCGCGTACAGTCGAGCACGCACAACTCGTGGTACAGCGCGTAGGGATCGCAGCCTGTCAGGTCTTGCGGGTGGCTAATGCCGATGTGCCGCAGGTACGCCGCCAGCGCCGGGCCGACATTGGGCAGCTCGGTCAGTTGCTGTACCTCTTGCGGTGATGCACAGCGGGACGGATTCATTGCATGGCCCTCCAGCGTTGGCCGAGACCTGCCCTGACGAGGCGGTCTTTCTCAATCATAATCAATGACAGACGCAATTGCCGGCCACCACTGCAAGGAGCCACCCGCCATGCCTTTACGTCCCGCCCTCGCCATCCTGCTGCTGTGTCTGTGTCGCCCCGCTGCGGCCAATCCCTATCTCAGCCGGCTCTATGCCTTGCAGTTGACTGAACTGGCACGCGGGCTCGACCACCCGTGGTCGCTGGCCTTTTTGTCGGACGGCCGCATGCTGCTCACCGAGCGTATCGGCCGCCTGCGCCTGCTTGACGCCCAAGGACGGCTCGACCCACAGCTGGTCAGTGGCGTGCCGGCGGTAGTAGCGCGCGGCCAGGGCGGGCTGTTCGACGTGCTGCCGCATCCGCGCTTTGCCGACAACAAACTGATCTACCTGAGCTACGCCGGCGGCACGCCCTCCGCCAGCAGCACCGAGATCGCCCGAGCCCGGCTCGACGGCCATGCGCTGCGCGAGCTGACGGTGATCTTCCGCCAGCTGCCGCGCTCCGGTTCCGACCATCACTACGGCGGCCGGCTGGCGTTCGACCGCGCCGGCAAGCTCTACCTGTCGCTGGGCGACCGCGGCGGCGACGACCGTGCGCAGCGTCACGACGATCACGCCGGTTCGGTGATCCGCCTCAACGATGACGGCAGCGTGCCGCCCGACAACCCCTGGGTCGGCCGACCCGGCTGGAAACCGGAAAAATTCACCCTCGGCCACCGCAACCAGCAAGGCATGGCACTCAACCCGCAGACCGGCGCCATCTGGACCCACGAGCACGGCCCGCAAGGCGGCGACGAAGTCAACGTGATCCGCGCCGGCGCCAATTATGGCTGGCCGGTGATCACCTACGGCAAGACCTACGGCCTGGGGCTGCCGATCGGCGAAGGCACGCACAAGGCCGGCATGGAGCAGCCGCTGAAAGTGTGGGTGCCGTCGATCGCGCCATCGGGCATGGCGTTTTACCAGGGGAAACCGTTCGCCCGCTGGCAGAACGACCTGCTGATCGGCGCACTACGCGGCGAGATGCTGGTGCGGCTGAAACTGGATGGCGAAAAGGCGGTGGAAGAGGAACGGATGCTGCGAGGCGTGCTGGGGCGGATTCGCGACGTGCGCGTCGGGCCGGACGGGCTGGTCTACCTGCTCACCGACGAGGACGACGGCAAGCTGGTGCGGGTCAGCCCGGCGGCGCGTCGCTGAGGGACCAGCATCGGGCCAAGCGGCGCCCACCACCTGCAGGTATTTGCGCACCGTCCGGCGGTCCAGCCCGGTCAGGTTCGCCACCTCGACATATTGAGCAGGACATCCCTTGACCCAGAGGATGGAGCTCATGCCACGAATATCTCGCCGCGCCCGCCTCGGCATCCTGGCGGCCGGCAGCGCCGGATTCGCACTAGCGCCCTTCCTGCTGCCGCCGCTGGTACAGCCGCTCGGCTACCACGATTTTGCCGACAAACGAGCACTACTCGGCATCCCGCATGCTCTCGATGTCGTGACGAACCTGCCGTTCCTGCTCATCGGCCTGGCCGGGCTCGTCTTTCTGTCCGGCTCCCCCCGCGCCAAAACCGCCTTCCGCATCGCCGCCGAGAAGTGGCCCTACGCGCTGTTCTTTCTGGCGGTCGCGCTGACCAGCGCCGGCTCGGCCTATTACCACCTGGCGCCGGACAATGCCCGTCTGGCCTGGGACCGGCTGCCGATGAGCATGGGCTTCATGGCGCTGCTCACGGCGCTGATCGCCGAGCGCGTGAGCCTGGCCGCAGGCCTGCGCCTGTTGCTGCCGCTGGTCACGCTCGGCCTGGCCAGCGTCGGCTATTGGCGCTGGAGCGCGCTCGCCGGCCGCGAGAACCTGCTGCCCTACCTCGCCGTGCAGTTTGGCACGGCGGCCCTCGTGCTGCTGATCACCGGTCTGTTCCCCTCGCCTTACACCCGGGCGCACGACATCTATTGGGTGGCGGCGCTGTACCTCGCTGCCAAGGTCGCCGAAGGTCTCGACACCGGGCTGTTCGCGCTAGGCGGCGTCCTGTCAGGACACAGCCTCAAGCATTTGCTGGCGGCGGGCGCGGCGTATCAACTGTTGAGGATGCTGCTGGCGCGTGAGATCAAACCCCCGGCAGCACAAGGAGTTCGGCAATGATCTCTCTGAATCTGTGGGCGGCGTGGACCGGAAGGAGGAGTCTCGTTGCGGGCACGGCCGTCACCCTGGATCAGCGGCGGCGATCCGCCTCCACTTGCGGCGTGCCGGTATCGAATTTCCCGCGCCGCAATTCGGCCCGCGCGAGCTGCGCCAGCTTCTCGTAACGGGCCCGGATGCGATCGAGTTCCTCTTCTTCCAGTTCCTCCAGGTCGAGCAGCGCGTTGTGCGCGCCGTCGATGGCACGGATCAGCTCGTCCAGCTTGACCTGGATGGCCTCCGAATCCCGGTTCTGGGTGTTCTGAATCAGGAACACCATCAGGAACGTGACGATGGTGGTGCCGGTGTTGATGACCAGTTGCCAAGTGTCGCTGAAGCGGAACAGCGGACCGGTGACGACCCAGGCGGCGATGACGGCGCCCGCCGCCATGAAAGCGGAGGGTTTGCCGGTCACGCGGGAGGTCCATTTGGCAAAGCGGGTAAACCAGGAGCGGGATTTGGTCGGTCGCATGCGGGAGACTCCAGGATGACAGGAATACCGCAAGTTTAGACCAACGCCATCCTCGCCTCTCCCAGCCTGGCCTACCGCCTCTCAGAACCGCTCGTGTTCGGTCAGATAGCGCCACTGCCCCTGCGCCAACTCGCCCAGCGCGATGCGGCCGATGCGGATGCGTTTGACCTCGGTGACGCGCAGGCCGACCAGCTCGGCCATGCGGCGGATCTGGCGCCGCACCGGGTCGCGCAGCACGAAGCGCAGCTGCGTGTCGCTCTGTCGACTGACCCTGGCCGGCTTGAGCGGTTCGCCGTCCAGGCTCAGGCCGTGCTGGAGCCGCTTGAGCACGGCCTCGGTCACCGCGCCCTCGACCCACACCAGGTACTCCTGCTCGAAGTCGGCCGCCTTGGCCATCAGCTTGCGCGCAATGCGGCCGTCCTGGGTCAGCACCAGCAGGCCGGACGAATCGACATCCAGCTTGCCAGCCGGGGCCAGGTAGTTGAGGTGTTTCTTCAGGAAGGTGTAGCCGGAACGGTCGCCGGGCGAACGGGTCTCCGGCTTGATCAGCTGCCACGCCGGGCGTTCGCCCGCTTCCGACGGACCGGAGCCGTAGCCCACCGGCTTGTTGAGCAGGATGGTGACGCGGTCGGCCTGCAGCGCCATCGCCTGGAGTGTCAGCTCGATGGTCTGCTCCGGGCGCACCCGGCTGCCCAGCACGTTGACCACCACGCCGTCGACCTTGACCAGTCCCATCTCGATGAATTCGTCGGCCTCGCGGCGCGAGCACAGCCCCAGTTCGGTCATGCGTTTGGACAGGCGGATGGTATCGGTCATGGGACGGGCTTTATTATCGGATCAACAGAGGCGCGATTATCGCGCTTTTTGCCGTGACGTGCGCGGACAATCTGTCACATCACCAGCTATGTAGCTGCCGATGAAAAAGCCCGGACGGGACGAATCCCGCTCGGGCTTGATTTAGCTCAGGTGGCGCCGGGACGGCGCCTGCCGATCAGGCGCTTAACCCTTGATTACAGCGGCGATGGCGTCGGCCACGTAGCCGATGTTCTTGCTGTTGAGCGCAGCCAGGCAGATGCGGCCGGTCGACACGGCGTAGATGCCGAACTCGTTCTTCAGCTGCTCCACCTGGGCGGCGGAGAGGCCGGTGTAGGAGAACATACCGCGCTGCTTGATCACGAAGGAGAAGTCCTGCGCCACACCCTTGGCCTTGAGCTGCTCGACCAAGCCGGAGCGCATGGCACGGATGCGCTCACGCATGCCGGCCAGTTCGTCTTCCCATTGCTGGCGCAGTTCCGGGCTCGACAGCACGGCAGCCACGATGGCGCCGCCATGGATCTGCGGGTTGGAGTAGTTGGTGCGGATCACACGCTTGAGCTGCGACATCACGCGGCCGGCTTCTTCCTTGGAGGCGGTCACGATGGACAGCGCGCCGACGCGCTCGCCGTACAGCGAGAAGCTCTTGGAGAACGAGCTGGACACGAAGAACTGCAGGTCGGAAGCCGAGAACAGGTTCACCGCCACCGCGTCCTCTTCGATGCCTTCGGCAAAGCCCTGGTAGGCCATGTCGAGGAACGGCACCAGGCCGCGCTCGCGGCAGGCCTCGACCACTTCGCCCCACTGCGCGTCGGACAGATCGGCGCCGGTCGGGTTGTGGCAGCAGGCGTGCAGCACGATGATCGAACCGGCATCAAGACCCAGTAGGAAGGCCTTCATCGCGGCGAAGTCCACGCCACGGGTAGCCGGGTCATAGTACGGGTAGTTTTCCACCTTGAAGCCGGCGGCTTCAAACAGCGCGCGGTGGTTTTCCCAGCTCGGGTCGCTGATGTAGACGGTGGCGTTTGAGTTCAGACGATGCAGGAAATCGGCGCCGATACGCAGCGCGCCGGTGCCGCCCAGCGCCTGGGCGGTGACCACGCGGCCGGACTCGGTCAGTTCGCTGCCAGCGCCGAACAGCAGGTTCTGCACTGCCTGGCCGTAGACGGCCGGACCTTCGATCGGCTGGTAGCCGCGCGGCGGCATAGCTTCCAGGCGGGCCTTCTCGGCGGCCTTGACCGCGGCCAGCAGCGGGATCTTGCCGTTGTCATCGTAGTACACGCCCACGCCCAGGTTTACCTTGGTGGCACGGGTGTCAGCGTTGAAGGCTTCGTTCAGGCCGAGAATGGGGTCGCGCGGTGCCATTTCCACGGCGGCGAAGATCGAAGTGGTCATCAGGGGCTCCATGAGTATTGCCGATTGCGACAGCGCCGCCGGAAGATCTGTGCAGGAAACCGACCGACGCTGCAGGTGATAAAAACGGAAATCCGCCAAAGTTTACCACGGTGCGGCGGCGATGGCAGGCTACCGGCCGGGCAAATCGCGACAGCCAGTTACATCGCAGGTTCGAGGCTGCCTCTCGAATCCGCCGGCGGACCGGGCAGGCTCCATCAGCCCGCCGGTTTCCTGCGCCGCCAGACCTCGAGCAGTGCCCCGAGCTTGGCCCGCTGCGGCAGACGCTCGTCCGACAGCGCCTCGAGGAAATCCGACAAGCGCTTGGACTTGACCACGGTGTACAACGTCAGCCAGGTGGTCGGGATCAGCGTCAGCAGGAAGTACAGCAGCTTGAGTGACAACGGGCTGTCCGCCGCGGCGATCAGGTTCATGCCGAGAAAGCCGGTGGTGACCGAGCCGATCAGGCCGAAGGTGGTCACCATGGTCAGCCGCACCACGGTGTTGGCTTGGCGGCGCAGGCTGTCGCTGTCGAGGTACTCGCTCATCTCGCGGATCTCGTCGCGCACCTCGTCGAACAGGGGACCGGAGCCCAGGTGGTCGACGCACATCCGGTACAACGCGCGCGACTGCGCCAGGTCGGACAGCTCGTGGAACCAATAGCGGTGGGTAAAGCGCAGGAAGATCTCGAACAGCTGGCGGATCACCCGCTTGAACTCCTTGACCGATTCCGCATGGTGGATGTCCAGCCGGTTGAGCGCCTCCACCAGCCGGTCGGAGAACATCAACAGACTCGCCTTCTGGAAATGCACGATCAGAAACAGCAGGAAATACTGGTGCCGGAACTGGGCCAGCAGGCCGGTTTCCGGTCCGCTGAACTGCCGCGAGGCGGCGTCGCCGACAATCACCAGGGCGTGGCCGCAGCACAGGAAACGCGTCGGCGGGCCGTCGACGCGGTCGCCCCAGTAACGGTCGTAGCAGTAGCGCAGTTCGAAGTCGGCGACATGCCGGTCGGCGTAGGGCAGGTCCTGCTGTTCGCTGGCACCGGTCAACAGCCCCAGCCGGATGAAGTCGCTGCGCGACAAGGCGCGCGGATTGTCCACCGCCAGGTAGGCGATCACCGGCATGCGGTAGTACTCAAGCTGGCGGTAGCGGATCAGTCCGGGCTCGTCGGCATGATCCAGCACCAGCGGCCGCAGCAGGAAGTCCCAGTGCGCGGCGATACACGGTGCGCGATGCCGGCCGACGAAGGACAGGTACTTGTCGCGCTTCTCGAAATCGGACACCGCCAGCGTGCCGCCGTCCGCCGCCAGCCACTCCACCCGGTGCAGGCAGTGCACGCCCTGCCCCGCTTCGTCCCAGCCCGCCGGGTAGGCGCGGCCGAAGCGGTACAGCGTGTCCTGCGCCTGGAACAGCGTCAGGTCGTCGGCGGCGACCTCGACCGCCAGCTGCACCACGTCAATGTCGAAGAAGAAATGCAGGTCGACCCGCGCCACCTGCAGCGTCAGCGGCGCGCCGCCCGGCTCGGGGGTGAGCCGCACCGCGGCGATGTCATGGCGGCGGAACACCCGCATCGGCGACGTCCCGTCGACCCGGCCCTGGCGCGCGGTGCGGCTCTCGCCGTACAGAAAGCGCTGCACGTGCGGCAGGAAGGTGATGAATTCGTGGTACTGCTGGGCGTGAAACCGTGCGGGGTCGTCGGGAAACGCATCGTCGACCTCGCGCCACGGGTTGTCCTCGCCGCTCCTCTGCAGCAGTTCCCAGTGCTTCTGGATCTGGCTGCCCGCATGGATCGGCATCAGTTGCAGCGGCCACACCAGTATCTGGCGGAAGTGGCGCACCCGTTTCTCGGCAGGAGGAAGGGATTCCGGCATCGCGCTCTCTTGGGCAGTTGGGGACGGCACGACGACGCGGCCGCACCAGATGGTGCACGGCCGCGCGACATGCGGGATGGGTGAAACGTAGCACAAGCCGGCGAATCCTTCATAGTGCCGCTGCCGCCATTGTCCGCGCCATCGGCACGTCGTCACCGCCTGTGTGGCAACCCCCTCTGCCCGCTACGCCGGCAGCACGGCAAGTTCACAAGCCGGCTTCACGCTGCAGCACCGCCAGCGCCTCGATCAGCCAGCCTCCCAGCATGCTTCGTCGCTCGCCTTCGAGCATGGCCATGCCCGGCGTTTCCTGCTGCATGGCGGCCCCTGTCCCGCACTGGTCCAACCTGACGCGGAACATCACCTCGAGCGGCTGCAAGGCGTCATGCATGCGCTGCGTCGGAATCGGTCCGCCGTACGTCGACGCCAGATAGGGCTGGTCGAGCGCCGGCAGGCTCAGCCGGTCGATATCGGCGATCCGGCAGTGCAGCGAAGGCAGCTCGGCCCGGTCGGCGACGAACACCGCCTCCCCGCCCGGCTCTAGACGCTGGCGCATGGCTTCCCCGACGAAGGCGTCGCCTTTCGCCGTGTGCGGATCGACCAGCGACAACAGTTTCTCGCCCCCGGCAATGACGGTACCCGGCAACAAGGCATCGCTGACGTCGACCACACGCCCCGAGAACGGCGCCCGGAACTCGAGCCGCCGCAACTGCCGGCGCAAGCTGTCGGACTGGGCCGCGGCCACCTGCCACTGTTTGCCCAGCGCCGGCCCTTCGGCCAACAAGGTGTCGTCGAAAGGCTGCTGCTCGATCTGCCAGCGCAGCGCATCGGCTCGTGCCGTGGCCCGTTGCAAATCGGCCTCCAGCTCGGGCGAGCGCAACGTGAACAACAGCTGCCCGACATTCACCCACTGCCCTTCCCGCACGCTCATGCTCACCACGTCCGCGGCAGCCGGGGCGTACAGACTGGTCGCCAGCCGCGCGCCGAACACCGCCGGCGCCCTCACCTCGCTCTGCCACGGCACGGCCACCAGCAATAGCAAGGCGGCCGACAACGCGGCCGTGCGGCGGGTCTCGAAGCGCCAGTGCAGCTCTTGCCGCCGCTGCCACCACACCGCCAGCTCCGACCACAGCGGAAGGACGATGAACCAGCCCAGCTCCACCAGGAACAGCACGATACCCAATACCTTGAAGAAGTAGTGGTACACCAACAGTGCGATGCCGAGAAACAGCACCAGCCGGTACAGCCAGGTGGCAAAGGCGAAGACGACCAGCAGCCGTTGCCGTGCCGGCGGCAGCGCCTCCGGTGACGGATCCTCCCAGCCGAACAGCACGCGGCGCAGCCACCAGCGGCCGAAGGCGAATGCCCGCCCGTGCAGGTTGGGCATGCCCAGCCAGTCGGACACCAGGAAATAGCCGTCAAAGCGCATGAACGGGCTGGCATTGATCGCCAGCGTCGCCAGCCAGGTGGTCGTGGCCAGCATGAACGCGCCGGCACGCAAGGGGCCGTCGGGCAAGAAGTTCCACAGCAGGGTCGCCAGCACCGCCAGCGTCAGCTCCGCCAGCATGCCGGCGGCGCCGATCAGCAGCCGTTGCCGGCGCGACGGCAGCTTCCACGCTTCGTTGGTGTCGGTGTAGAGCACAGGGAACATCACCAGGAACGCCACCCCCATGGCCGGGACCCGGCAGCCGAAACGGTGGGCCGTCAGGGCGTGGCCGAGTTCGTGCAGCACCTTGGCCACGCTCAGCGACAGGCCGATGCCGGCCAGCCCGGCCACGCCGCCGTATGCCGAGAAGGTATGGGTGAATTCGTCCCAGTGCCGCGAGATCAGCAGCAGGCTGCTGAACGCCACGGCGGCGACCAGCCACCAGAAACGCGGATCGAACACCGCGGCAAACGCCGGCGCCAGCCGTTTGAGCAGCGGCATCGGCCGCAGCAGCGGGATGCGGAAGAACAGGTAATGCTTGAGCAGCCACTTGGTGTGGCCCAGCCGCCCCGCCTGCACGATGCGGGCAAAACGCGCGGTATGCTCGGGCTCGCCCGACTGCAGCAAGTTGTGCCGCCCGAGAAAATCGACGACTGCGGCGACCTCGTCCGCCCCGATCTGCAAGGCGGTGGCCTGGTTGACCGCCTCGACGATCGCCGCCACCGAGCCCAAGCTCCAGCGCGAGAGGATTTCGAAGGCCGGCCAGCTCAGCTGATAGAAACGGTTGGCCGCCGGGTCGTGCAAAATCCAGCCCGGGGCGCCGCCTGCACCGGTAGGCCCGGGATGGAGGCTCAGCTCCTGACGCAGCGGCGGGAGGAAAACGGGATCAGTCATCCGATAAGACACCAGAAAGCATGAGGAAAGCCCGCGCCAGCGCGGGCCGACGGCACTACCAGCCCAGCCACTGGCGGCACCAGGTCAGCGGTCGGCGCAAGGCGTAATAGGCCAGCGGCACCCAGTCCCCGTACACCTTGGCCGTTCCCATCTGGCCGATGCGCGGCAGCGCCTCGCCGGCGGCAAAGCGGGCTTGCAGACGGTAGGCCAGGATGCCCTCCTCGGTCGGTTCGGCACGATAGGCGACGCGGGTGACCACGGCGTCGTAAGACTCGGCAGGAGAGGCGTTCGGATACAGCCGCACCGTCATCCCCGGCTCGACACGAACCGCTTCGGCCGCCGGCAGAAACGCCGTCAGCTCGACCTTGCCGGGGTCGGCCAGCATCATCACCCGCTCGCCGGTCGCCACGGCACGTCCCAACCAGTCGCTGCGGTCGGAAAACACCACCACCCCCGCCCGCGCCGCCTTGACATGGATGCGGGCCAGTTGGCGCGAAGTAAAGTCGGCCTCGATGCGCTTTTCCTCCAGCGTGGCCTGATCCGCTGCCATCTCCAGCTTGCCCTTGTCGTCGGTCACCGCCAGCTGCGCGCTCTGGCGGAAGGCTTCCTGCGCCGCTTCCTGCGCCTTGCTGGCCATGGCCAGCTGGCCGGCGAGCGTGGTCGAATCGAGGCTGAACAGTGCCTCACCGGCGGCAATCTGCTGGTTGGGCTGGACATCGATGCGGTCGATCACGCCGGCAAGCGGCGCCCGTACCAGCAGCGGGGTCTGCGGTGTCACCTCGCCGCGGGCCAGCACGGTCAGGCGCACCGGCAGACAGGCCAGCACCAGGGCCGCGATCAGCGCCCGCCGCCGTATCTTGC
>JACPUY010000291.1 GCA_016192025.1 Pseudogulbenkiania sp.
GGGATAGAACGTCTTCAACGCGGTGGTTTGATCAGACCACCCGAACGTGGCGAACGGCCACAGCGCCGAGGAGAACCAGGTATCGAGCACGTCGTCGTCGCGGCGCAGCGTCTTGCCCGGCGCCTTGGCCTGGGCTTCTTCCAGGCTGCGGCCGACGTAGACCTTGCCGTCTTCGTCGTACCAGGCCGGAATCTGGTGGCCCCACCACAGCTGGCGGCTGATGCACCAGTCCTGGATGTTGTTCATCCACTGGTTGTAGGTATTGACCCAGTTTTCCGGGATGAAGCGCACCTGGCCGGACTCGACGGCGTCGATGGCCTTCTCGGTGATGCTCTTGCCGGTGGCATCATTCTCGCCCACCTTGGTCATGGCGACGAACCACTGGTCGGTCAGCATCGGCTCGATCACCGAACCGGTACGGTCGCCACGCGGCACCATCAGCTTGTGCGGCTTCACTTCCACCAGCAGGCCCTGCGCTTCGAGGTCGGCGACCATCTTCTTGCGCGCGTCGGCAGTAGAGAGACCGGCGTAGGCGGCCGGCAGCTCGATGGTGCCTTGCGCCGAACCGTCGAAACCGAAAACCTGGGCCTTGTCCAGAATGGTGGCTTGCAGGCTCATCACGTTGACGAGCTGGGTATTGTGGCGCTTGCCGACCTGGTAGTCGTTGAAGTCGTGCGCCGGGGTGATCTTGACGAAGCCGGTGCCGAAGGCGGCGTCGACGTAATCGTCGGCGATCACCGGAATCTGGCGGCCGGTCAGCGGCAGCTCGAGCATCTTGCCCAAGAGGTGCTGGTAGCGCTCGTCGGTCGGGTTGATGGCCACGGCCACGTCGCCCAGCAGCGTTTCCGGGCGGGTGGTGGCAACCACCACGGCTTCGTCGCTGCCCACCACCGGGTAGCGGATGTGCCACATCGAGCCGTCTTCTTCCTCCGACAGCACTTCGAGGTCGGACACGGCGGTGCCCAGTTTCGGATCCCAGTTCACCAGCCGCTTGCCGCGGTAGATCAGGCCCTGCTCGAACAGGCGCACGAACACCTCGGTGACCACGCCGGCGCGGGTCTCGTCCATGGTGAAGTACTCGCGGCTCCAGTCCACCGAGCAGCCGACGCGGCGCATCTGCTGGGTGATGGTGCCGCCTGAGACGTTCTTCCACTCCCACACCTTGTCGATGAACGCGTCACGGCCCAGATCGTGCCGGCTCACGCCCTGCTCGGCCAGCTGGCGCTCGACCACGATCTGCGTGGCGATGCCGGCGTGGTCGGTGCCCGGAATCCAGGCGGTATTGTCGCCCTTCATGCGGTAATAGCGGGTCAGGCCGTCCATAATGGTCTGGTTGAAGGCGTGGCCCATGTGCAGCGTGCCGGTGACGTTGGGCGGCGGCAGCTGGATGCAGAACGACGGCTTGTCGGAATCCATGTGCGGCTGAAAATAGCCGGCGTTTTCCCAGGTGGCGTACCAGCGGCGTTCGATGTCGCCCGGTTCAAAGCTCTTGGCGAGTTCCATGATCTGAATGGGTGTCCGTGTGGAAAGCAGAAAAATAGCGTCGATTATAAACCGAATCGCCCAGTCTTCGGAGTACTACCATGTTATTTGGACAGCATGAGCCGATTGGCGTAGCCTGATCAAGCTGCAAGTCAAAACAACAATATATTAAAGCAATAGCTTACAAAAAAAGGCTATTGTCATTCAAATCGCTTATGAAAAACCCTAAACGCGTGCTGGTTATCGAAGACAGCACCATGCTGATCCGCCCCTTGTGCCGCATGGTCGAAGAACTGGGATTCGAGGCAGTGCCGGCGCAGAGTCTGGCCGAGCTGCAACAGAAACTGGCGGGCGACACGCACTTCAGCGCGGCCGTGGCGGACTACTGCCTACCGGACGCCCCCAGCGGCGAAGCGCTGCCGCCACTGTTCAGGGCCGGCATCCCCACCATCGTACTGACCGCCCACAACGACCAGCAAACGCGCGAAGATATCCTGAGCATGCCGGTGGCCGACTACATCCCCAAGGACAGCCCGTCGGCGCTCGACTACCTGATGCGCATGCTCAAGCGCATCGACCGCAATCCGCAGATCAAGGTACTGGTGGTGGACGACTCGCACACTACCCGCTCGCTGCTGCGGGAATACCTGCAGCGGCAGCTGTACCAGGTGTTGGAGGCGGTCGACGCCGAAGAAGCGCTGCAGATCCTGCGCCAGGATAGCGATATCCGGCTGGTGCTGGCCGACTACGGCATGCCCGGCATGGACGGCGCGCAGATGACCAGCGCCATCCGACGGCTGTACACCCACACCCGGCTCGCCATCGTCGGCATCTCGGTACACCAGGACAAGACGATGACGCCGCGCTTCCTCAAGGCCGGCGCCGACGACTACCTGCAAAAACCATTCACCTTCGAGGAGTTCACCTGCCGCATCACGCGCAACGTCGAATTCGTCGAAAACCTGATGACGCTGGAACACCTGGCCCACGCCGACCCACTCACCGGGCTGTCCAACCGCCGTCACCTGTTCGAGCAAGTGCAAAAAGTGCGTGGCGCCTACGGCATCGCCATCCTCGACATCGACCATTTCAAGTTGATCAACGACGGCTTCGGCCACGACGTCGGCGACGTCGTCATCCAGCATCTGGCCGACCAGCTGCGCGCGCACTTCCCGCGCGCCATCGTGGCGCGCTTCGGTGGCGAGGAATTCGTGGTATTGATGAAGCGCGACGCCGCCCACCCCCTGGCGCAACGGCTGGAGGCGCTGCGCCAGGACGTGGAAAGGCAAGCGGTGGACAGCCACAAGGGACCGGTCAACTACACCATCAGCATCGGCATGGCCGCCGCCACCGCGCCGGACATCCGCGACCTGCTGCGGCTGGCCGACGAGCGCCTGTACAAGGCCAAACAGGGCGGGCGCAACCGCGTCTGCGCCAGCTGACAGCGCCCCCGGATAATGCTCAGGCCGCGCGCTGCAGCACCCAATCCAGCGCTCTTGTCGGCAGCAAGCGCTTCAGATGCCAGAACAAGCGCGTCGGAAAAGTCACCTGGTAGCGCGCCGCCGGGCGCTTGCTCCCCAGCGCCTTGAGCACCGCGTCCAGCACCGCCTCGGGCGGCAGCGTGAACGGTGCGGCGTGCCCTTCCTTCTTCAGCCGCACCAACTGCTTCTCATACGAGGCGCGGTGCACGCTGTGCTCGATGTCGACGTTCTTCAGGAAATGCGCCAGCGCGTTGGGACGGAAGCGGCTCTCGATCGGCCCCGGCTCGACCAGGCTGACGAAGATGCCACTGCCATCCAGCTCCAGCCGCAGCGTGTCGCACAGCCCTTCCATCGCGTATTTGCTGGCGTTGTAGGCGCCGCGATACTTCATCGCGGCAAAACCCAGCACCGAGCTGTTGAACAGGATGCGGCCACGCCCCTGGCGACGCATCACTGCCAGCACCGCGTTGGTCAACTCCCAGGCGCCGAACAGATTGGTCTCGAACTGCTCGCGCAGCGCCGCACGCGTAATATCCTCGGCCGCCCCAGGCTGGCCAAAGCCGGCGTTGTTGAACAGCGCGTCGAGCCGGCCGCCGGTACGCGCCAGCACCTCGTCGAGCGCCGCAAGGATCGAAACCGAATCATCCACGTCCAGCAGCAGGCATTCCATCCCCTCTTCGACCAACCTTTGCACGTCCTGTGGCTGGCGGCAGCTGGCGAACACCCGCCAGCCGCGCGCCTTGAGCCCCTTGGCGACGGTGTAGCCGATGCCGCTGGAGCAGCCGGTAATCAGAATGCTGGGAGGTGCCATGAAAAGAAAATCCTGTGAGACAAACCAGACTAACCGCGTTGCCGACATCAAACCGACAACGGGCGTGGCGATGATAACGAGAGCGGCACCATGCCTTTGGCGCTTTCATTTGTCCAGCAGAACATGCTGGACGCTTGCCACTTGCCGACTAAAACGGAAGATCACATAATAATGGCACATCCGCTGTCATGACCGGCCCCCTCCAGGAAGGCCAAACCGCACAGGCTCATGACAGTCCAAGGGGCCGATAGCTCAGCTGGGAGAGCGCCGCGTTCGCAATGCGGAGGTCGTGGGTTCGATCCCCATTCGGTCCACCAATACCCATCCCACCGATTTTCCTGTTGTGACTGGAAGCATAAAGTGGCCAAACGGCCAGCTTATGCTTTCATTGAGTTGCATTCCATCTTCACCGCTCGCTTGAGTGTGATGCCACAGGAGCGGTTAGCGGCAGCAATAGATCGAAGCGCGCTCCCTGTCCCGGAGTGCTCGACAAGCTAATGTTGCCGCCCAGCACGGCGGTAGCCATGTTGTAGACGATATATAAGCCAAGCCCGCTGCCGCCTTTGCCAAGCTTGGTCGTGAAAAATGGATCAAAAACGCGCTTGGCAATGGCCTCGCTCATCCCTATGCCGTCGTCTGAATAGCAGAG
Organism: Pseudogulbenkiania sp.; assembly: GCA_016192025.1. Classification (GTDB taxonomy): domain Bacteria; phylum Pseudomonadota; class Gammaproteobacteria; order Burkholderiales; family Chromobacteriaceae; genus Pseudogulbenkiania. The sequence continues at coordinate 4,424 of JACPUY010000291.1, forward strand.
TGTGACGTGATCTTCGTCAGTTTTTGCCTCGATACGGATCGTTCCCGAGTCAATGCCTTCGAATCCGTGCAGCAACGAGTTGGTGATGAGGTTGGAAATGATCTGCTCGATAGGTCCCGGATAACTGTCGAGAATGATGCCAGGTGCCACCGAGACTTCCAGACTATGCGCGGTGTGCTTGAACTTGGGCTGCAGGGTAGTCAGCACTTCGTCGATTGCCTGGCGCAGATCGAAGCTGCGGCGCTGCATGCTGGCCTGATCCACGGCCACCTGCTTGAACGTGCCGATCAGGTTGGCGGCGCGCTGCAAGTTTTTGTCCAGCAGGATCACCGCTTCGCCACACTGGGCGAGAACATCGAGCAGCGTCTGCTTGCGCAGTGTACCGCTATCGACTTGTTCCAAGATATTGTCGACCATCGCTTTGAGCGATGACGATACTGTCACCGAAATGCCCAGAGGCGTGTTCAGCTCGTGTGCGACACCGGCCACCAGCCTGCCGAGTGAGGCTAGCTTTTCGGTCTGGACCAGTTGATTCATCGCCTGTTCCAATTTGGCGAAGAGGATCTTCTGCTCTTCCTTTTCACGCTCCACCGCTTCATACGCTTTTTTACGTTGCTCGATCTCACGCTCCATCTGTTCTTGGGCGCGATGCAAGGCACGGTTGATTTTTTCATTCTCGTGTAGCGCCGCTTCCAACTCCTTGGTGCGCTCGTGCACTTGGTCTTCAAGCATCACTGCGGTCTGGAACAGGCCAAAATCGGAGCCCTGAGCGCTCATACCCCGTTCCGCACGGTTCATCAGGGCCGTGACGACCTTGTTGAGGCGGGTGATTTCAGCCCTTAGCCTATCTTCGCCGCTAATATCTCGGGGATCTCGGGGCGATTTGTCAGATGCCATGATCTGCTCGTGGGTAGCCCAAGGCGATGCCGGTAAGCGTTTGGTTGACATGCACGCCGTGATACTGCTCGCCATAGGTACTGAAGCCGACAACATGGTTTTTGCGCAGGAGGTCAGCCACCGCTTCTTTCGCCCCGCTTTGGGTCATCTCCAGATTGCGCAAGATGCAATCGCAGGCAAGGACCAACTGGAAAGGGCCGATTTCAGTACGGATCGTGTCGAAGGTGCGCTTGATATTCCCCAGCAGGTCAACACCGCGCACAACACGCAATACCAGGCCTTCGTCGATAGCGCAGAAAAAAGTCAGGCTGCCGTCCGGGTTGGCCCGCTGGATTGAGCGTACATAGTCGGTTCCGTCGATGGTCACCACCACCGGCGAGGCCGCAAAACGCATTGGGTCAAGATCCCCCACCTGTACGCCGACGACTCTGGCGTACTCTTCGGCGGCGGGCAATCCGTTGATTTCCTTGACGATACGCCGGCTTGCATCCGCTTCGGTAACGACCAGCCGTTCTTCCTTGCTGACGAAGTGCTGAGTCTTGAATATTTTGAAGGGCAGGCTGGTGCTGACCAGCAGCAAGACCGCGCTGTCTGGATGAAAGGCTCCGTCGTGGAATACCCAGGTGCGTGTCAGTTTGAGGTTGTCGCCGGCCGATCCACCGAAAAGCGTTATATCGCCCAGCGAATCCTGCAGGGCGCGTGCCACCGGTTCTTCGCGGCGCGACAAGCCGTCGATGAGCAGGAACGAGAAGCTGTTGTCAGGCCCGACCGTCGGCACGCTCGCTTCCAGTTGCTGCAGCAGGGACTGGGCAAAGGCCACACCCTTGCTTATCTCGAAGTGTTGCAGGTCGGCGATACGGCCCGCCACTGCGGTGCAGGTATCCGCGGAAAAACTGGCGCCAGTCAGCCCGAGATCGTGGTAGCCAACAGGCCCGATCTCCCCGGCGGCGGTGCAGCCCACCACCGTCACGCCTTGAAACAGCTGCGTCATTTCATCGGCCAGCGCGTCGAGGTCGTAATCGCTGGAGCAGAAAAACACGACGAGCGCCATCGCGGGCTGACATACCCCAGAGTGAAATTCTCGCACGGCAGCGCGTGCTTCCACTTCACACGATTGTGCGGTGCGGATTGTGTTTTGAGTACTCACAATTACTTGCCCTTTGTAAGTCGCGTCGGCTCGAGTCTGGCTCCCCCGGATAACAGGGAACAACGGAGAGCCCGCGCTTTGTGATCGAGGACGTCCTACCAGCAGCAGAGCGTTTTGCTAGGCGAGTGGGCCATCACCTCACGTGAGGGAGCACTCCTTACGGATACGTATATCCTCTATCCTCTTTATACTTACTACTTGAGCGAGTGTGTCCCGCTATGCAGAGAATTGTAGTGGTCAAGTTTTTACGGCCACACGGCTTTGTTGCACAAATAAGCTGAGGTAGGTATCCACCTTTCCCTGGATGGATTTCTGGCATGCGCACCGCCCCCCGGGCGGTACTCATACGGTTCCCGGCCTGATTTGTGCAACAAAGCCCCTGCGACGATTCCGGCCTCGAGCCGTTTGGTAGATAATGATCGAACGTGGGTCTGTTACCTCGACTACCCGCTAGCGGTCGCCCACGGCCCCAGCTTTTTTGGAGCAGTCGTCAACACTGTCACTGCCATGAAGGAAGCTTTTTACCCCGGCCGTTATTGGCATTTCCTGGATGATGGCCGTATCCAGTGCGACCTGTGCCCGCGCAACTGTCGCCTGCACGTGGACCAGCGCGGTGCCTGCTTCGTGCGCCAGCGGGTCGGGGATCAGATGATCCTGACCGCCTATGGCCGCTCATCAGGTTTCTGCATCGATCCGATCGAGAAAAAACCCCTCAACCATTTCTACCCCGGCACCAGCGTCCTGTCTTTCGGCACGGCTGGCTGCAACCTGGCGTGCAAATTTTGTCAGAACTGGGACATCAGCAAGTCGCACGAGATGGAGACGCTCGCCGCCGTGGCGGGGCCCGAAGCCATCGCCAAGGCGGCAGCGGACTACGGCTGCAAAAGCGTGGCCTTCACCTATAACGACCCAGTGATCTTCGCCGAATACGCCATGGACGTAGCCGACGCCTGCCACGAGCGGGGCATCAAGACGGTGGCGGTGACCGCCGGCTATATGGGGGCGGAGGCACGGCGCGACTTCTACGCCAAGATGGATGCCGCGAACGTCGACCTGAAGGGCTTTACCGACGAATTCTATTTCGCGCTCACCGGTGCGCGCTTGCAGCCGGTTCTGGAAACGCTCACCTATCTGAAGCATGAGACCGCTGTCTGGCTCGAAATCACGACGCTGCTGATTCCCGGCAAGAACGACAGCAACGAGGAAATCCGCGCCGAGGCACGGTGGATCGCGAAGGAACTGGGGTGCGACGTACCGTTGCATTTCACGGCGTTCCATCCCGATTAGAAGATGACCGATGTGCCACCGACGCCACCCGCCACCCTGACCCGGGCACGCGCGATAGCACTGTCGGAAGGGCTGCAATACGTCTATACCGGCAACGTCCACGATGCCGAAGGTGCCACTACCTACTGCCCGGCCTGTCGCACGCCGCTCATCATGCGCGATTGGCACGACATCGAGCACTACCGGCTGAGCCGGAGAGGCACGTGTCCCGATTGTTGCGCGCCGATTGCAGGACGGTTCGAACAGTTCGACCGCCAGGTCGGGCGCCGACGGATTCCCATTCGCATCGGGCACTAGCCCCGCCGGCAACATGGGTAGTCCAGGAGAGTGACCCCTGCTGTACCGTTTGGTAGCGGGGCGAGACGCACCGTTAACCCTACCCCACGAACCTGAAAGAGCGGGCACGCGTCGACGAGGCGATGGAGTGGTTCTACAGCAACTATTACAAGGGCCACGGCTATGGTCTGGTATACCCGCAATTGTTCCCTCACCACAAACGGCCGACCGAGGAAGCCCAAGCCGGGGCCATTGCGTGGGCAAGCAAAGAGCCCAGCACTGACTCGGCATCCTCGACAAGGATCTGATTGGCCCCAGCCGCAAGTTTCTCTGCGGTGACAAGATTACCCTCGCCGACTATGTCGGCGCCGAGATGGTGGCGGTGGGCGAACTGGTGTACTGCGAGTATCTGGACTACCCTAACGTGCGACGCTGGATCGGTCACATGAAGGCCCTGCCGACCTGGGGCAGGGTGCACGAGGTAGTCGACGGGTTCATCGCTTCGCTCAAAGACAAGACGTTCGTGTCAATCTGACCCTTGCCCTCCCCTTCTATGATCCGTTTCAAGTGAAATCTCTTTGCAAAGCAACTCCTCAGTTGGCCACAACACCAAATACAGGGTTGGCATAGCGTCAAGTCGCACTACGCGGCCTGGCGCCATACCAAGCAGCCTGCATGAACAGGTCTACGCCCCGATTCGGTTAGCCATCCACTATTGCAAGTACCCGTCTGAAGCTCTTGGTGATCTACTCGTAAGACCTCACGTCTTACCACCTGGCGCGGCACCGGAACGATGCTGGCATCGATCATCTGGCCGCCCCGAGCGATATAGCCGTGTTGGTGGAGTTGCCGATTGACGGCGGCGAAGATGGTTTCGCTGGCGTTGGCGGCGATCAGGCGTTCCTTGAAGACCCGGATCGTGGTGCGATCCGGGATCTGGCTGCTGTCGCGCAGGCCCACGAAGCGCTGAAAACTCAAGCGATCCAGCAGCTGGAATTCCAGCTGTTCGTCGCTGAGATTGAACAGTTGTTGAATCAGCAAAACCCGCACCATCAGTTCAGTGGGAAACGATGGGCGGCCGCCACGTTCACGACTGGGTCGAGGAGCAACCCGGTCAATCTCGGCGGCCAGGGCGGCAAAGTCAACATGCTCTTGCAGGGTACACATTGTCGAGTTTGGCTTCCCGTTCTTGTCCGGCAAAAAGGCTGTTCTTGATCATTCGTGAACGGTCCGCTGGGTCATGTCGATATCATGCCATGAACTGAGGTTCTTCGAGGTGCCCACCTCTTCTCCTTCGCCAAACGGCTGACCGTATTCGGCGATGCCAGGCTGCTCACTTTCTCGTTTCTCTCCTTGCTTTTCACTGCGTCACTTGTCGCAGCCTGCGCGTGAACATGCGACAGCTGTCGCAGCTTCCCTTCCCGGTTTTTCTCAAATTATTGAATGTGGCTGTGGCCATTATCGCGTCCCAGGCCGAGCGATGATCCAAGAAAAACTCCTATCTATATGATTTTAAAATGTAATTTTAGACTGGCGTGAGTTCTCGGAACGGAGGGGCGGCCCTTGGCACCGTTCTTGCGGTAGGAGGGCCAGGAGTTCGGTGACCATTACGGTTACACGTCGCGTTGACGAGAGGCTCCGTGGACACGTTCGCAAAGGAGGACGAGAGACATGGAAACGACATCAGACCGCCTGCTCTGGATGTACCGGACGATGGTGGAAATCCGCGAGTACGAGGAGACCATGGCCAAGGTCTATCTCGAGGGCAAGCTGCCGCCCAAGATCCAGAAGGGCCTGGCTTTCGACATCGGCGCCGGTCCGGCTCCCGGCGAGATGCATCTGGCCGCCGGGCAGGAGCCGGTGGCGGTCGGCGTCTGCGCCCACTTGCGCAAGGAGGACACGGTGGTCGGCGCGCACCGCTCGCACCACTTCGCCATCGCCAAGGGGGTGCCGCTGAACGCGATGACCGCCGAAATGTTCGGCAAGGTCACCGGGCTTGGGCGCGGCAAGGGCGGGCATATGCATCTGTTCGACCCGGAACACAAGTTCAGCTGCAGCGGCATCGTCGGCGCCGGTGCGCCGCAGGCCTGCGGCGCCGCGTTGGCGGCCAGGAAACTCGGCAAGGACTGGGTGGCGATCGCCTTCTTCGGCGAGGGCGCGGCCAACCAGGGCGCGTTCCACGAGGCGCTGAACCTGGCCGCGCTGTGGCAGCTGCCGGTGGTGTTCGTGTGCGAGGACAACAAGTACGGCATCTCGGTCGAGAAGGGCGATTCCACCGCCATCGCCAGCAACGCCGACCGCGCCGCCGGCTACGGCATGCCGGGCGTGCTGGTGGAGAAGAACGACGCGCTGGCGGTGTTCGAGGCCGCCGGCGTCGCCATCGACCGTGCCCGTCGCGGCGAAGGGCCGACGCTGATCGAGGTCAAGACCGACCGCTACTACGGCCACTTCCAGGGTGACCCGGAAACCTACCGCCCCAAGGGCGAGGTGAAAGAGCTGCGCGAGCACGACCCGATCCCGGCGCTGGGCGGCGTGTTGCGCGCCCAGGGTCTGCTCGACGACGCGCGCGACGCCGAGCTGCGTGACGCGATCAAGGCCAAGGTGCAGGCGGCGTTCGAGTTCGCCCGCCAAAGCCCCTACCCGGACGTGGCCGAAGCCCATCAGCACGTGTTTGCCGACTAAGCCAGCGCAAAGCGAGGAGAGAGCAATGACTACCCAACACAAGAGCCGGACGCTGACCATGGCGCAGGCGATTTCCGAGGCCATCGGTCAGGAGATGGAGCGCGACGAACGGGTGTTCGTCATGGGCGAGGACGTCGGCAAATACGGCGGCATCTTCAGCGCCACCACCGGCCTCTACGAGCGTTTCGGCAAGGAACGCATCATGGACACGCCGATTTCCGAGACCGCCTTCATGGGCGCGGCGATCGGCGCCGCCGCCGAGGGCCTGCGCCCGATCGCCGAGCTGATGTTCGTCGACTTCTTCGGCGTCTGTTTCGACCAGATCTACAACCATCTCGCCAAGAACACCTACATGGCGGGCGGCAACATCAAGCTGCCGGCGGTGGTGATGACCGGCATCGGCGGCGGCTACAACGACGCCGCGCAGCACTCGCAGTGCCTGTACGCCAGCTTCGCCCACATGCCTGGGATGAAGGTCGTGGTGCCGTCCAACGCCTACGACGCCAAGGGCCTGATGGTCGAGGCGATCCGCGACGACAACCCGGTCGTCTACTGCTACCACAAGGGCATCATGGGGTTGTCGTGGATGTCCTACTTCGAGGGCAGTACCAACGAGGTGCCCGAAGAAGCCTACGCCATCCCCTTCGGCAAGGCGCGCGTGGTGCGCGAGGGCACGGACGTCACCATCGTCACCCTGAGCCAGATGGTGCAGAAGGCGGTGCTGGCGGCCGACCTCTTGGCCAACGAGGGCATCAGCGCCGAAATCATCGACTTGCGCACCATCGTCCCACTCGACACCGAGACCGTACTCGCTTCGGTCGCCAAGACCGGGCGCCTCTTGGTGGCCGACGAGGACTACCTTCACTTCGGCCTCTCCGGCGAGATCGCCGCGCTGGTGGCCGAGCATCTCGACTCCATCCGCCTGCACGCGCCGGTGCGCCGCCTCGCGGTCAACGCCGTGCCGATCCCGTTCAGCCGCCCGCTCGAGCAGCACGTCATCCCGCAGGTCGACGGCATCGTCGCCGCGGTCAAGGCGCAACTGGCTACCCCCATCGGACTGTGAAAGGAAGAAACATGATCGACATCATTCTGGACGACGCGGCCTGGGCCGACGTCGAAGACGGCACCGAGGCGCTGGTGGACGAATGGACGGTGGCGGTGGGCGACCGCGTTGCTGCCGGCCAGGTACTGGGCACCGTCGAGCTGGTCAAGACCAGCCACGAGTTGATGGCGCCGGTGGACGCTACCGTGGCGGCGATCAAGGTGGCGGCGCAGGAGACCTTTCCGCGCGGCGCGGTGCTGATCGTGCTGGAGGACTAGGCGATGGCAACCACGCTAGAGACCGAGCGCCCGGCCGCGAAGAGCCTCCCGCTCACCGGCCTGCGCGGCGCCATCGCCCGCAACATGAGCCAGGGCTGGCAGGCCCCGCGCGTGGCGATGTGGGCCGAGGTCGACGTCACCGCCTGCCAGCTCAGACGCGCCCGCCTGCTGGCGGAGCAGCCCGAACTCAAGCTGACGCTGACCGCCTTCGTGCTGCGCGCCCTGGCGCTGACCTTGCACGAGCACCCGCATCTCAATGCCCTGATGCGAGAGAAGGAGGTCGAGCTGGTCGACGACATCAACCTTGCCTTGGCGGTGAGCGTGCCGGGCGGGCTGATGGCGCCGGTGATCCGCCAGGCCGACGACCTGTCGGTGCTGGAACTGGCCGCCGAGTCACGCCGGCTGGCCGAGGGCGCCCGCAACGGCAGCCTTGGCGCCGGCGTGTTCCAGCGCGGCACCTTCACCGTCACCAATCTCGGCATGACCGACATCGACGGCTTCTCGCCGGTGATCAACCCGCCACAGGTCGCCATCCTCGGCGTCAGCCGGGTGATCGATAAGCCGGTGGTGCGCCACGGTGGCATCGTCGCGGCGCCGATGATGGGGCTGAGCCTGGTGTTCGACCACCGCGCCGTGGACGGCTACCCGGCGGCGCTGTTCCTGGGAGACCTCAAGCGCCGCCTGGAAAGCGCCGAGGAGCTCTAGCCATGGCCGCGCCGCTCACGCTGGACATCGTCTCGGCCGAGGAGGAACAGGCCTGGAACCGGCGCCACCTGGCCGAGCCGGTGACGGCTCCGGCCATCCGCTTCTGGGGCTACCGCGAGCCGGCGGTGGTGCTGGGCTGCTCGCAGCGCCACGCGGTCTCGGCCGAGACGGTGCGCGAGCGTACCGGGCTCGATCTCGCCGCCCGCGACGCCGGTGGCGGCGCGGTGCTGGTCGGGCCGTGGATGCTGAGCGCCTCGATCCTGCTGCCGCTCGGGCACCGCTACGCGCAGCAGCCACCGGCGCTGAGCTACCGCTGGCTGGGCGAGGCCTACCGCGCGGTGCTGGCCGGGGTCGGCGTCACCGCCGAGGTGCTGTCGCCCGACGCGGTACGCCAGCGTTTGGCCGAAGGCGGCGCCGGCCCGGCCTGGGCCTGCTACGGCGGGCTGTCGCCGGGGGAGGTGGTGGTGGGGCGGCGCAAGATCGTCGGCCTGGCCCAGGTGCGGCGGCGCACCGGCGTGCTGTTCGTGGCCGGGCTGCTGCTGTACCGGCCGGACTGGGAGCGGCTCGTCGCCGCGCTCGGGCAGTCCCCGGCGGATGTCGCGGCGCTCGACGCCACCACCACCTCCTGCGCCGAGCAGCTGGGCGCCGTGCCCGCTCCCTTGCCGCTGCTGGACGCACTGAAACAGGCGCTGTGGGCGGCGCTGGATCGTCCGCCCCTCGATTGAATCCTCTCAACTGATCTGGAGGTCTTATGAACACTTTGCCGCATCCATCCGCCGCCACCGTCGAAGCGGTGGCCGACTCGCCGCTCCTCAGCCGGCGCCGGTTTCTGCAAGGCAGCGGGGTCGCCGCGCTCGGCGTCACCATCGTGCCGCTGAGCGGGCTGTTGCTGTCGGGCGAGGCGTCGGCCGCCGCCTTCGCCACACTCGGGCCGCAGACCGCCCGCACCCTGGTGAAAATGGCACGCGACATTTTTCCGCACGACAAACTCGCCGACCGCTTCTACCTGCAGGCCATCACTCCCTACGAGCGCGCCGCAGCGCGCGACGCCAAGCTCAAAAGCCTGCTGGTCGATGGTGTGGCCGCGCTCGACGCGGCTGCGAAACAGCGCTACGGCAAGCCCTACGCCGCGCTCGCCAGCGAGGAGCAGCGGGTGGAACTGCTCAAGGCCATCGAATCCGGTCCCTTCTTCAAGAAGGTGCGCGGCGATCTGGTGACCGGGCTCTACAACAACAAGGCGCTGTGGCCGCAGTTCGGCTACGAAGGCTCGTCCTGGGAGAAGGGTGGCTACCTGCATCGCGGTTTCGACGACATCGACTGGCTGTAAGCGACCAGTGAGCACAAGCCGGCGTTCACGGGCGACCGGCAAGCTGAGGAGACAGAAGCAATGGCAACGCAATTCCGTTTGAACGATGACCAGGTGGTCGTGATCATCGGTTCGGGTGCCGGCGGCGGCACCCTGGCCAACGAACTGGCGCAGAAGGGCGTCAAGTGCGTGGTGCTGGAGGCGGGCAAGCACTATCAGCCCGGCGATTTCGAGAACGACGAGTGGGCGATGTTCAACAAGATATCCTGGCTGGACAAGCGCATCTCGGCCGGCGGCTGGCATCACACCAAGACCTATCCCAATCTGCCGGCCTGGATCGTCAAGGGTGTGGGTGGCTCCACCGTGCACTGGGCCGGCCTCGCACTGCGCTTTTTGCCGCACGATTTTCGCAACCGCAGCACCTACGGCCACGTCGATGGCGCCAACCTGCTCGATTGGCCTATCGGCTACGACGATCTCGAGCCCTATTACTTCCGCGCCGAGAAGAAGATGGGGGTGGCCGGCAGCACGGCCAGCGGCCTGCCGCTGCTGCCGGAGAACAACCATTACAAGGTGATCGCGGCCGGGGCGCGCAAGGTCGGCTACAAGCAGATCGTGCGGCCGATGGCGATCAACTCGCAGGCGTACGACGGCCGCCCGGGCTGTCAGCAGCTCGGCTTCTGCATGCAGGGCTGCAAGATGACCGCCAAGTGGTCGACGCTCTACACCGAGATCCCCAAGGCGCTCGCCACCGGCAAGGTCGAGCTGCGCCCGCAGAGCATGGTGCTGAAGATCGAGCACGACAAGTCGGGCAAGGTCTCGGGCGTGGTCTACGTCGACCAGCACGGCCGCACCCAGCGCCAGGCGGCGCGCGTGGTCTGCGTGGCCGGCAACTCGATCGAGTCGCCGCGTCTGCTGCTCAACTCGGCTTCGTCGCTGTTCCCGGACGGGCTTGCCAATTCCTCGGGCCAGGTCGGTCGCAACTACCTGACCCACACCACCGCCGCCGCCGTCGCCATCCACAAGAAACCGGTGCACATGTACCGCGGCACCGCGCTCGCGGCGGTGATCTCGGACGAGGCCGATCCGAATCCATCGCGCGGCTTCTTCGGCGGTTACCACCTCGAAGGGCTGTCGCTCGGCCTGCCGTACACCGCCGCCTTCATGAAGCCGGGCGGCTGGGGGCGCGACGTCACCTCGGCCTTGGAAATGTACGACCACATGAGCTGCGTCTGGGTGTGCGGCGAGGACTTTGCGCAGGAGCAGAACGGCATCACCCTGCATCCCACGGAAAAGGACCAGTACGGCCTGCCGGTGCCCATCGTCAGCAAGACCGACCACGCCAACGACACCGCCATCCGCCAGCATGGCCTGGCGCAGTTCCGCAAGGTGTCCGAGGCGGTCGGCGCGACCCGCGTCATCGACATGCCGCCGTACCCGGCCAGCCACAACATGGGCACCAACCGCATGAGCGCCAAGGCGCGCGACGGCGTGGTGAACCAGTGGGGGCAGGCGCACGACATCAAGAACCTGTTCGTTTCCGACGGCAGCCAGTTCACCTCCAGCTCGGCGGCCAACCCGACGCTGACCATCGTCGCGCTGGCGATCCGCCAGGCCGAGTACATCGCGGGGGCGATGCAGCGCAAGGAACTCTGACTGACGGCGCACCCGTTCCCGCTCGCCGCAGCGGGACGGGTTGCCACCTGCTGGTGTGCCCGCCCCTCCGGGGGCGGCGCACGCCGCCATTCCTGACGCATCGCTCTTCGATGACACATTAAGGGGTTGAACCATGATGCTTGCACAGCAACACCCATCGTCCGCCACCCAGCAACCTGCACGCGGCCTGCCCGGCATGCGCGGGCTGCAACATATCGGCATCACCGTGCCCGACCTGCGCCAGGCGGTCGACTTCTTCGTCGACGTGCTGGGCTGTGAGCCGTTCTTCTCGCTCGGCGCGTTCAAGTTTGACGACGACTGGATGGAGACGCATCTCAACGTCCATCCGCGCGCCGAAATCCGCGACTTCCAGATGGTCCGCTGCGGCAACGGCACCAACCTGGAAATCTTCGAGTACGCGTCGCCCGACCAGAACCGCCGCCTGCCCCACAATAGCGATATCGGCGGTCACCACCTGGCCTTCTACGTCGACGACATGGACGAGGCCGTGGCCTACCTGAACTCCCGCAGCGTGCGCGTGCTGGGCGAACCCAGCACCTTCCACGACGGTCCCGGCGCCGGGCTGACCTGGGTCTACTTCCTCGCCCCCTGGGGGCTGCAGCTGGAAATGGTGAGCTTCCCGGCCGGGATGGCTTACGAACAGGGGCTGCCTCGTTTGCTTTGGGATCCGAGATTCCCCGAGCGCTAGCCGCTCGGGCCAGCGTTGTGGCCCACAGGCCGCAGCCGACCCTTCACTCCCACCACGTAGGACATCCTCCCCTTTGTCGTGGTGTTCGGGCGCCTGCTGGGGCGCCCTTTTTTTGTGGAGAGGCGGCTACTCGGAGTTCAGGCGGCCAACGGCCAAGCCTGCTGGTGAGAGCCCGTAGCAAATCGGTCTCCTGTACCCTTGGCTTTGCCGCTGCCAGGGACGGGATGGCTATACTGCACTGCACGGCCCGGTCCATGTACGTTGTTGCGCGCCGCCAAGGCATCACGGGCAACGTGCGGAGCGATGTCGATAGGTGCCGGCGATGGCACGCAGTAGAATAAAAGAAAGCCCCGGGGCGGCACTGCCCATGCGCGCATCGCGCGGCACAGAGGGGTACTCCATGGAGGAGAACAGATGGCGAACCTTTCCGAGCGTCAGCACATCGAACGTGTGCTGACGGTCGCCACCCAGGACAGCGGACTGAGCCAGGATTCGTCGGTGTACGACCTGATCAAGCGCTCATGGGCGCGTTGCGTGAACGACTACGGCCTCGACCCTGCCGACCGCCGCAGCGCGCGCATCCTGACCGCACACGAACTGCGCGACCACCGCGAGCAGGCGGAAGACTTCCTGCACGTCGCCCGCGCCGGCATGGAGCAGCTCTACAAGCGTGTCTCGTCGCTCGGCTACGTGCTGCTGTTGACCGATGCCCAGGGCGTCACCGTCGACTACATCGGCAACGACGCGCTGGAAAAGGACCTGAAAAAGGCCGGTCTCTACCTCGGCGCCGACTGGAACGAGGAACACGCCGGCACCTGCGCCGTCGGCACCTGCATCGTCGAGCAGGCGCCGCTCACCTGTCACCGCAACGACCATTTCGACGCGACCCACATCAGCCTCAGCTGCAACTCGGCACCGCTGTTCCAGCCGGACGGCGAATTCATGGGCGTGCTCGACGTCTCCATGCTCGCCTCGCCGCAGGCGCGCGAAAGCCAGCATCTGGCACTGCATCTGACCGCGCTCTACGCCCAGCTGATCGAAGACGCCAACTTCCTGCGCCACTTCGCCAACCGCTGGATACTGCGGCTCGGCACCGCGTGGGCGCTGGTCGACGTGTGCGGGGAGCTGATGCTGGCCTTCGATGCCGATGGCGTCGTGGTCGGCGCCAACTCCGGTGCGCGCAAGCGACTGGGGAGAGCGGTGCTGAGTGAGGCCGGCGACGGTCTGGTCGGCAGGGCATTGACCGACCTTTTCAAGTGCACGATGGACGACATCCGGCGGCTGACGCTGGCGCAGGGCGCCGGCAACGGTTCGGTGCTCTCGACTTACGACCATGAAATTTTCTACGCTTCGGTCGCCACCCCGCGAATCACCCCGAAGCTGGCGGTGACCAGCGACGTACGCCCGACTCCACCACTGCCGGCCTGCCCGGCACTCGACCGGCTGGCCGGCGACGATCGGCAGATGAAGCGCATCCTGGAGCAATCCAAGCGGCTGGTGAACAAGGGCGTCAATATCCTGATCCACGGCGAGACCGGTACTGGCAAGGAGGTCTTCGCCAAGGCGCTGCACGAGTCGAGCGAGCGGGCGGCCCGCCCTTTCATCGCCGTCAACTGCGCCGCCATTCCCGACTCGCTGATTGAGAGCGAACTGTTCGGCTACGCGCCCGGCACGTTCACCGGCGCGCGCAACAAGGGCATGAAGGGCCTGATCCAGCAATCCGACCGCGGCACGCTGTTCCTCGATGAAATCGGCGACATGCCGCTGCACCTGCAGACGCGGCTGCTGCGCGTCCTATCCGAGCGGGAGGTGCTGCCGCTGGGGGCGGACAAGCCGGTGCGGGTCGAATTGACCGTGGTCGCGGCCTCGCACCGCGACCTGCGCAAGCTGATCGCAACCGGGCAGTTCCGCGAAGACCTGTATTACCGGCTGTGCGGGGCGACGCTGTTCCTGCCGCCGCTGCGCGAACGCCAGGATCGGCGCACCCTGATCGAGCGGATCTTTGGCGAGGAAGCGGCCCAGACCGGCCACACCCCTCGCCTGAGCGACGAAGTGGTCGAGCGGCTGATGGATTACCCGTGGCCGGGCAACGTCCGGCAGTTGCGCAATGTCTTGCGTTTTGCCCTGGCGCTGTCGGATGGAGGAAGCGTCGTTGTCGACGACCTGCCGCATGAGCTCGTCGAAGGGATGCCCTGCGCGGACGCACCGGCCACAGGGGCACCCTTTCCCGACATCGATAGCCCGGCACCGGACGAGGCCGGGGCGTTGTTGGCGGCGCTGAAACGGAACAAATGGAACGTCACGGCGGTGGCCACCGAGCTGGGTATCTGCCGGGCCACGGTTTATCGGCACATGAAGAAATTCAATATCATGTCGCCGCTTGATCTGTAACCTGTCGAACTTAACCTGCTGCTGAAGCGTTCCGCATTGATCGTGCATTTGACGATCTGGAACGCCATCTCGCCCCGGTTGGTGATGGCCGAGATCATTGACAGCTTGGCCCAGCGCGCCGATACCTCCAGCACCCGCGTGCCTCCACCTGGCAAGCGGCTTGATATTGAATACAATACAGTGCCATCCAGCTCAATCAAGCGGCATCGATATCGTCAATGTCGTGCCTTGGCCCGGTGCGCTGTCGATGTTGAACTCGCCCCCCAGCATGCTGACACGCTCCTGCATGCCCACCAGCCCGAACGAGTTCGTTTTCTTGACGTCCTTCATGCCGGCGCCATTATCCTTGATCTGCAGGTGAAGCTGGCGACCATCCCTGTAGAGTTCTATGCCTACCCGTGTCGCTTGCGCATGCCGGGTAATATTCGACAGCGATTCCTGCAGGATGCGGAACAGTGTGGTGGCTCGTTTGTCGTCCAGATCACAATGGAAATCCGCCTCCCTGGCCCTTATCGTGCAGTCGACCCCGGTGCGCTGACGGAATTCCTCCAGTTGCCACTCGATCGCCGCCTGCAGTCCCAGATCGAGCACGGGCGGGCGAAGATCATTGATGATGCCACGCACGCTGCTGATGGCCGTATCGATGTGATTCAAGGCATCGCTCGCCTTCTTGTTGAGCTTGGGGTGCAGGATGGTGCGCTCATGCAGCATGGAGACATCGATGCGCAACGCCAGCAGGCTCTGCCCCAGCTGGTCATGAATTTCCCGTGCGATCCGCTTGCGCTCTTCTTCCTTGATCTGCTCTTGGTAGGAGGCCAGTTCGCGCAGCAGCCGCTTCGATTGCTGCAATTCTTCGGCCTGCAGCGTCAGCTTGCGTTGCAGGTAGAACAGGTCGACGAACACCCGGATCTTGGCGCGGAGCACCTCGGGCACAATCGGCGAGAAGATGTAGTCCACCGCGCCGGACGTATAACCGCGGATACTCTCGGAATCCGTGCTGGCCTCGGCGGTGACGAAGATGATGGGCGTGTGGGCCGACTTGGGGCGGCCGTGAATCAAGGATGCGGTTTCAAAGCCGTCCATTTCCGGCATTTTGACGTCGAGCAGAATGACGGCAAAGTCGCGCTGCAAGAGCAGGCGCAGCGCCTCGCGCCCCGAAGTCGCGGTGGCGACGTCGAGGCCCATATCGGCGATCACCGTGGCGAGCGCCGTCAGCTTGGCCGGATTGTCATCGACCAGCAACACGGATGCCGGCACGCCATCTGGCGGGACCAGTGGCCCTAATGCTCCTCCCTGCTTGAATACAGGGGGTTCGTGCGGCTGCGTCGTATCCATGTCAATTTCGTTCTAACGCCTGTTGCTGCTTTGGTCGCCCAGCAACAGGAGCGCATTGGCACAAAGTCAGCGATAAAGCCATTTGCGTATCAGCGACAGCAGTTGCTCGGTATCCACCGGCTTGCTGACATAGTCGGATGCGCCCGCCTCGATGCACTTTTCACGGTCGCCTTTCATCGCCTTGGCCGTCAGCGCAATCATGGGCAGGGCTTCGAATTTTTTGATGGTGCGGATTTGGCGCATGGTTTCGAAGCCATCCATCTCGGGCATCATGATGTCCATCAGCACGATGTCGGTGTCGGGCTGCTGCTGTAGCAGGTCGATCGCGGTTCGGCCGTTTTCGGCTGAGGTCACCCGCATTTTGTTGGATTCCAGCACACTGGTCAGCGCAAAAATATTGCGCACGTCATCGTCCACCACCAACGCTTTCTTGCCCTCGAGACTGTCCGGGCCCTCATAGAGTTTTTCGAGCATCCGGCGCTGGGTCTGCGACAACGTGGATACGGCGCGATGTAGAAACAGCGCCGTTTCGTCTAGCAGGCGTTCGGGCGACTGGACTTCCTTGATGATACTCTTGCCGACCAGTGTTCTGAGGCGCTCCAGCTCCAGTTTCGTTAGTGTCTCTGCACCATAGACAATGA
>JACPUY010000292.1 GCA_016192025.1 Pseudogulbenkiania sp.
CTTGTCGTTGGATGACACGGTCTTGGCCGGAATGCGGGCGATCTTGGCGACGATGTCCTCGATCTCGGCCTTGTTGATGACCTTGCGCTGGCGCGACTTGGGCAGGATCTTCTGCGCCGCGCCGGCCTCGTCGATCACGTCGATGGCCTTGTCCGGCAGGTGCCGGTCGTTGATGTAGCGTGCCGACAGCTCGGCTGCCGTGATCAGTGCGCCCTGGGTGTACTTCACGCCATGGTGCGACTCGAAGCGCGACTTGAGCCCCTTGAGGATTTCCACCGTCTGCTCCACGGTCGGCTCGCTGATGTCGATCTTCTGGAAGCGCCGCGACAATGCGTTGTCCTTCTCGAAAATGCCACGGAACTCGTTGTAAGTGGTCGCCCCGATGCAGCGCAGCGCGCCGTTGGACAGCGCCGGCTTGAGCAGGTTGGAGGCGTCCAGCGTACCGCCCGACGCCGCCCCGGCCCCGATGAGCGTGTGGATCTCGTCGATGAACAGGATGGCGTGCGGGTCATCGGTCAGCTGCTTGATGACGGCCTTGAGCCGCTGTTCGAAATCGCCACGATACTTGGTGCCGGCCAGCAGCGCCCCCATGTCCAGCGAATAGACGGTGGCGCGGTCAAGCACCTCGGGCACCTCGCCGTTGACGATGCGACGTGCCAGGCCCTCGGCGATGGCGGTCGTGCCGACGCCGGCCTCACCGACCAGAAGTGGATTGTTCTTGCGGCGGCGGCAGAGAATCTGCACCGTGCGCTCCAGTTCGTGCTCGCGGCCGATCAGCGGGTCGATCTTGCCTTCGCGGGCCAGCGCATTGAGGTTCTGGGTATAGTTTTCCAGCGCTCCGCCGACGTTGGCAGAAGCGTCTTCCGTCTCGTTTTCGCTGTTGTCGCGCTGTTCGCTTGGCGACGGCTGCGAGCGTTGTTTGGTGATGCCGTGCGAGATGAAGTTGACCACGTCCAGCCGGGAAATGCCCTGCTGATGCAGGTAGTACACGGCGTGCGAATCCTTCTCGCCGAAGATCGCCACGAGAATGTTGGCGCCGGTCACTTCCTTCTTGCCGGACGATTGCACGTGCAGGATGGCGCGCTGGATCACACGCTGGAAGCCCAGCGTGGGCTGGGTTTCCACTTCGGCCTCGCCGGGTACCGTCGGGGTGTGTTCGTCGATGAAATCGGTCAGCTGTTTCTTGAGCTGATCGAGGTTGGCTCCACACGCACGCAGCACTTCTGCAGCGGACGGATTGTCCGTCATCGCCAACAGCAGGTGCTCGACACTGATGAATTCGTGCCGTTTACGCCGGGCGTCCATGAACGCCATGTGCAGGCTTACTTCAAGCTCTTGGGCAATCATCAGTTTTCCTCCATTACGCACTGGAGCGGATGCTGGTGTGCTTTCGCAAATTGCAACACCTGCTCAACTTTGGTCGCGGCGACATCTTTGGTATAAACGCCACACACCCCGCGGCCCTGGGTGTGCACTTGCAGCATGATGTGCGTGGCTTGTTCCCTGTTCTTGTGGAAGAAGTGCTGCAAGATCTCTACCACAAAATCCATGGGTGTGAAATCGTCGTTCAATAACAAGACCTTATACATTGACGGTGGGCTCGTCCTCGCCCGCGATGCCTCCAGTTGGGCATCGTCCTTGAACTGCGTAGACATGTCGGCTTTCAGCAATGACGCATTTCACTTTTATTTTGGTTCCAGCAGGATTTTTTTCAAGGGGGGCAGAATTCTTTTCCTCTTGGACTTGACGCTGGGGCGTTGGTTGCGTAGAAAGGAGTCTGGTGCTTGGCTTAATTGAAATGAATGAGGTTTCCCTGAGGGAAAACCGAAGCGCTTTTAAGCTTTTGTTGGTCGGCCTCACCAGCCTGTTAAATGCAAGGAAGTAAAATGGCAACTGGTATTGTCAAGTGGTTTAATGATGCTAAAGGCTTCGGTTTCATTACCCCGGATGAGGGCGGTGAAGACCTGTTCGCGCATTTCTCGGCCATCAACACGCAAGGCTTCAAGTCCCTGAAAGAGGGGCAGCGCGTGAGCTTCGACGTGGTGAACGGCCCGAAAGGCAAGCAAGCATCCAATATCCAGCCGCAGTAACCGCTATGGTTATCGCTGGTCTCGGTTAACAAGACTGGCACCTGGATGAAAAAACCCGCTCAAAAGCGGGTTTTTTATTTTACCGTGCCAAATTTAAAGATAGACTATTTTCAGTTACATCCATGGCAATAATTGCCGCGGCATCCAATGATATTTTTCGTCATCAAGGAATGAAAAAGGGCTTGCCGTTGGCAAGCCCCTGCATTCCCGTTAAATGGCGGGATTACATGCGCGCGATCATCGCGTCGCCGAAGGCGGAGCAGCTGACTTCGGTGGCGCCGTCCATCAGGCGGGCGAAGTCGTAGGTTACCTGCTTGTCGGCAATGGCGGCTTCCATCGACTTGATCACCAAGTCGGCGGCTTCTTTCCAGTCCATGTGGCGCAGCATCATTTCGGCGGACAGGATCAGCGAACCCGGGTTCACTTTGTCCTGGCCGGCGTACTTCGGTGCGGTGCCGTGGGTGGCTTCGAAGCAGGCGTACTGGTCGGAGATGTTGGCGCCCGGAGCGATGCCGATGCCACCGACCTGGGCGGCCAGCGCGTCGGAAATGTAGTCGCCGTTCAGGTTGGTGGTAACGATGGTGTCGTACTCGGCCGGACGCAGCAGGATCTGCTGCAGGAACGCGTCAGCGATCGCATCCTTGACGATGATTTCACGGCCGGTGTTCGGGTTCTTGAACTTGCACCATGGGCCACCGTCGATCAGCTCGGCGCCGAACTCTTCCTGGGCCACCTTGTAGGCGGTGTCACGGAACAGGCCTTCCGTGAACTTCATGATGTTGCCTTTGTGCACGATGGTCAGAGACTTGCGGTCGTTGGCGATCACGTACTTCAGCGCCGCGCGTACCAGACGGGTGGTGCCTTCGATGGAGATAGGCTTGATACCGATGCCGGAGGTTTCCGGGAAGCGGATTTTCTTCACTCCCATTTCGTTCTGCAGGAAGGAGATCACTTTCTTGCAGGCGTCGGAACCGGCTTGCCATTCGATACCAGCATAGATGTCTTCGGTGTTTTCACGGAAAATCACCATGTTCACCAGTTCCGGCTGCTTCAGCGGCGACGGGACGCCCTTGAAGTACTGTACCGGGCGTACGCACTGGTACAGGTCGAGTTCCTGGCGCAGCGCCACGTTCAGCGAGCGGATGCCGCCGCCGACCGGGGTGGTCATCGGGCCCTTGATCGACACCGAGTATTCTTTCAGTGCGTCGAAGGTTTCCTTCGGCAGCCACTCGTCCGGGCCGTACAGCGTGGTCGATTTCTCGCCGGCGTACACTTCCATCCAGTGGATCTTCTTCGTGCCGCCGTAGGCTTTTTCAACGGCCGCATCGATGACCTTGATCATGACCGGGGTGATGTCGATGCCGATGCCGTCGCCTTCGATGAACGGAATGATCGGATTGTTCGGGATGGGCTGACCCGGAACAATTTTCTGGCCAGCTGCTGGAACCTTGATGTGAGATGTGCTCATTGTTTCTCCCTCCTTGTTAATGTGTGTCCTAGCCATTTCTCCGGTGCCGTCGCCGGTCTGCAGCACCCCATACTCCTCACGCTAATCTTTCGCGTCAGCGCCAGGGCGAGCTGCGCCGAGACTGCTTTTCGATTATCCACGAAATATCCATGAAAATCCTGTCGTATCCGAGGTGAAGTGGGAGTCGGGGGCGTTCTGCCCATAATAAGCCACGAAGCAAAAACGCCAAGGCTTGAGCCCTGGCGTTTTTAGCTGGAGGAAGCGTCGGCGATCCTGATTGCCGCCGACTTTCCCTGTGTCCCGAGGTGCTCCGCTCAGACGCGCACTGTGGCCAGCGCGGCGTTGAAGGTGGCGCTCGGGCGCATTACTGCTTTGCACTTCTCGGCATCGGCAAGATAGTAGCCGCCGATGTCCACCGGCTTGCCCTGTACCGCTTTCAGCTCACCGATGATCTTCTCTTCGTTGTCAGCCAGGGTCTTGGCCAGCGGCGCGAACCGAGCTGCGAGTTCGGCGTTCTCGGTTTGTGCAGCCAACTCCTGGGCCCAGTACATCGACAGGTAGAACTGGCTGCCACGGTTGTCCAGCTCGCCGGTCTTGGGCGACGGGCCCTTGCTGTTGTCCAGCAGCTTGCCGGTGGCGGCGTCCAGTGTCTTGGACAGGATCATGGCCTTGTCGTTGCCGGTCTTGAGCCCCAGGTCTTCCAGGCTAACAGCCAGCGCCAGGAACTCGCCGAGCGAATCCCAGCGCAGGTGGTTTTCTTCCACCAGTTGCTGCACGTGTTTCGGCGCCGAGCCGCCGGCCCCGGTTTCGTACATGCCGCCACCCGCCATCAGCGGCACGATGGACAGCATCTTGGCGCTGGTGCCGAGTTCCATAATCGGGAACAGGTCGGTCAGGTAGTCGCGCAGGATGTTGCCGGTCACTGAAATGGTGTCCAGACCGCGGATGACGCGTTCCAGCGTGTAACGCATGGCGCGAACCTGCGACATGCACTCGATGTGCAGGCCGGTAGTGTCGTGGTCCTTGAGGTAGAGCTTCACCTTCTTGATCAGCTCGTTCTCATGCGGACGGTACGGGTCCAGCCAGAAGATGGCCGGCATGCCGGAGTTGCGGGCGCGGGTGACGGCCAGCTTGACCCAGTCGCGGATCGGGGCGTCCTTGACCTGGCACATGCGCCAGATGTCGCCTTGTTCCACGTTCTGGGATAGCAGCACTTCGCCGGTGGCCAGGTCAACGATGTTGGCGACGCCGTCTTCGGAGATTTCGAAGGTCTTGTCGTGCGAGCCGTATTCTTCGGCTTTTTGCGCCATCAAGCCAACGTTCGGCACGGTGCCCATGGTCTTCGGATCGAAGTTGCCATGCCATTTGCAGAAATTGATCATCTCCTGATAGATGCGGGCAAAGGTCGATTCGGGCATTACGGCCTTGACGTCCTTCAGGCGGCCATCGGCGCCCCACATCTTGCCGCCGTTGCGGATCATCGCCGGCATGGAGGCATCGACGATGATGTCGTTCGGCGAGTGGAAATTGGTGATGCCTTTGGCCGAGTCCACCATGGCCAGCTCGGGGCGGTGCTCGTGGCAGGCGTGCAGGTCGCGCTTGATCTCGTCCTGCATGGACTGCGGCAGGGTGGCGATCTTGTCATACAGGTTGGCCATGCCGTTGTTGACGTTCACGCCCAGCTCGTCGAACAGCTTGCCGTGCTTCTCGAAGGCTTCCTTGTAGAAGATCTTGACGCAGTGGCCGAACACGATGGGGTGGGACACCTTCATCATGGTGGCCTTGACGTGCAGCGAGAACATCACGCCGGTCTTGTGCGCGTCTTCGATTTCTTTCTCGTAGAACTCGACCAGCGCCTTCTTGCTCATGAACATGGAGTCGATGATCTCGCCGTCCAGCAGCGAAACCTTCGGCTTCAGCACGATGTTTTTGCCGCTGTTGGTGATCAGCTCCATCTTCACGTCACGGGCCTTGTCCAGAGTCAGGGACTTTTCGCCGTGGTAGAAGTCGCCGTGGTGCATGTGCGAGACGTGAGTGCGCGAGGCCTGGCTCCACTCAGCCATGCTGTGCGGGTGCTTGCGGGCGTATTCCTTGACAGCCTTGGGGGCGCGGCGGTCGGAGTTGCCTTCACGCAGCACGGGGTTCACCGCCGAGCCCAGGCACTTGCCATAGCGGGCCTTGATGGTCTTTTCTTCGTTGGTGGTGGGGTTCTCGGGGTAGTTCGGAACGGCGTAGCCCTTGGCCTGTAGTTCCTTGATACATGCCATCAGCTGGCCGACGGAGGCACTGATGTTGGGCAGCTTGATGATGTTGGCGTCCGGGTCCTGCGTGAGACGGCCGAGTTCGGCCAGGGTATCCGGCGCCTTCTGTTCGTCGGTCAGATAATTGGGAAACTCGGCCAGGACGCGCGCAGCGACCGAGATGTCTGCCGTGTTGATTTTGATGCCAGCGGGGCCGGTAAAGGTTTGGATGATCGGCAGGAAGGCGCTGGTTGCCAGCGCGGGCGCTTCGTCGGTGAGGGTGTAGATGATGGTCGGCTGTTCCGAAGGCATTACTCTATCTCCATGATTATCTTGAGACGACAGAACGATTGCGCGATGAAGCTGCAGCGCTGGGCGACATCCCGTGCTGGCGCGATGTAAAGACATTGGAAAGGCGGGCTCTCTGTTCGTGCGGCGCTTGCGACGCCCTGAACCGTGATGCCCGGTGACTCTCGGGCGACTTTTCAGATGCGAATTATACTCCGGCTGGGCCATTCTGTTCGACGCACATCCGAACTTTGGTGTCGTTTTATCGATGGATGGTTGTTCGAATGTGAATTGTGTTGCACTGGGGCTACGTTGCTCGAAGCCTCTTCCGAAGTGGCATATCTGTTATACCGAGACGAATTTTCTAAAACGAATGTTTGAATGTTTGCTTTCCCGGTCTTGGGTAAACCATGAGAAAGGGCCATGCAACCAGTGCTTGTTAAGAGAACCGCCTGGAAGGAAAGTCGGGGGGGAAATACCCGGTGGCCCGCAGCATCTCCTTGCACTGTTGTAATGGTTGCGATATGCACACGCATGTGTTTTGCGACTGTAATGCTCGCACCAAGGGCATCCGAGGGGACTGCAGGGTATGTCGCAGCCAACTGCCAGGGAGAGGCAGTTCCATCAGCGAGGGAGGTGGCGTACGCGCTGTTCGATGAGGCGTTCCGCCCGATTGGCAAGGAGCTCGCGGGGAGTTCGCCGACGGCTAGCGCCGGCCTTTCATCAGCACTTCCCTGGCCAATAGCTGCCGGTGTGGTGGTGTGCTTGTCGAGGAAGGGGGCGCGAGCATGCATGGTTATATGACCGCTTCTTCTCAGCCTTGCTATTATCCGGTAAATCGTTCATTGCAGCCTCTCAGGAAATGCCCCAGCTCATTTTGCTCAACAAACCGTACGGCGTCATTTGCCAGTTTTCCGACCATCCACTGCATCCGACGCTCAAGTCCTGTGTGTCCCAGCCCGGTGTCTATCCGGCTGGACGTCTTGATACTGACAGTGAAGGGTTGCTGCTGTTGACGGGTGATGGTGAGCTGCAGCACCGCATCAGCGACCCGCGCTGGAAATTACCCAAGACCTACTGGGTGCAGGTGGAGGGCGAGCCGACCGATGCGGTGCTGGCCGCGCTTGAGGCCGGTGTCGACCTTGGCGACTTCGTGACCAAGCCGGCCAAGGCACGCCGTATCGCTCCCCCCGAACTGTGGCCACGTAATCCGCCGGTGCGCTTCCGCAAGACCGTGTCTGACAGCTGGATCGAACTGACCATCAGCGAGGGCAAGAATCGACAGGTGCGCCGCATGACCGCCAAAGTGGGCTATCCGACGCTGCGGCTGGTGCGTGTGGCGATCGGTCCGTGGCGACTGGACGGGCTGGCACCGGGGGGGATGCGCGAACTGGACGTGACGCTTGCCGATTTGCCCGGCTTTGGGCAGGCTAGGTATCATTCGGGGGCCGGCCATAAGGGGGCTTGGGCTCCGAAAGGCAAGGTCGGGGCCTCTTCGCAACAAAGGAGCGGCAGCGGCGGCCCCAAGCGAGGGGCTGCCTTTCCACAGAAAAAACAGGGCGGCAAGCCGGGGTGACCGACGCTGAGCCTGTCCCGTCAGACTTTGCCCATGCGCCGTGTTGCGTTGCCGCTGCACCCGATCAGAGGCCGGCTCACCGGCCCGCCTGCAGCATGGTGTTTATCTCAACGAGGATTAACTAGGGCAAAGCATGCAGATTCCCGAGTATTACAATCCGGTCGCGCGTGACATCGCCCAGGCGCTGATCGATGGTTTCGACAAGCACTACCGCTTGTTCAGCGAGTGCAACCGCCAAGCCAAGGTGTTGTTCGAAGAGGGCGACTGGCAGGGGGTGCAGCAGGCCATCCGCGACCGCATTCAGTTTTACGACGAGCGCGTCAGCGAGACCGTCGAGCGCTTGCACCGCGAGTTCCATGCCGAGTTACTCGACGACGAGATCTGGCAGCAGGCCAAGCTGTATTTCATCGGCCTGTTGACCAACCACAAGCAGCCGGAACTGGCCGAGACCTTCTTCAACTCGGTGTTCACGCGCATTCTGCACCGCGACTATTTCAACAACGATTTCATCTTCGTCCGTCCGGCGATTTCCACCGAGTACATCGAGGCCGATCCGCCGTCGTACCGCAGCTACTATCCGCTGCAATATGGCCTGCGCCCGGTGCTGCGGCAGATCGTGCAGGATTTCGGTTGGCAGCGCCCGTTTGCCAGCCTGCGCCGCGACCTGGGTTACGTGCTGCGCATGGTGCGCGACTACCTGCAGGGACGTTGGCCGAAGCCCGAGGCCAATTTCCAGATCCAGGTGCTGTCGTCGGCGTTCTACCGCAACAAGACCGCCTACATCTTCGGCAAGGTGGTGAACGGCAGTTCCAACTATCCGTTCGCGGTGCCGGTGCTGCACGACGCGGACGGCAAGCTCTATCTCGATACCGTGCTGCTCGAGCCGTGGCGCATCGGTGTGCTGTTCTCGTTCAGTCGGGCCTACTTCCTGGTCGACATGGCGGTGCCGTCGGGTTACGTGCAGTTCTTGCGCTCGATGCTGCCGACCAAGAGCAAGGCCGAGTTGTACACCATGCTGGGCTTGCAGAAGCAGGGCAAGAACATTTTCTACCGCGACTTCATCCAGCACCTGCAGCATTCCAACGATCAGTTCATCGTGGCACCGGGCATTCGCGGGCTGGTGATGCTGGTGTTCACGCTGCCGTCCTACCCTTACGTGTTCAAGTTGATCAAGGACGTGTTCGGGATTACCAAGGAGGTCGATCACGATACCGTGCGCGCCAAGTACCAGCTGGTGAAGCGCCACGACCGCGTGGGGCGCATGGCGGATACGCTGGAGTTCTCCAACGTGGCGTTTCCGAAGACGCGCTTCACCGAGGAGCTGCTGCGTGAACTGCGCCAGCTAGCGCCGTCGCAGATCGAGGAAGATGAGCAGAGCATCGTCATCAAGCACCTGTACATCGAGCGGCGCATGAAGCCGCTCAACCTCTACCTGCAGACGGCGGCGCCGGAGGAGAAGGCCGAGGCGGTGCGCGACTACGGCAACGCCATCCGCGAGCTGGCTTCGGCCAATATCTTCCCCGGGGACATGCTGTTCAAGAACTTCGGCGTGACACGTTACGGTCGGGTGATCTTCTACGATTACGACGAGATCGAGTACATGACCGACTGCCACTTCCGCCGCATCCCGGTGGCACCCAATCCGGAGATGGAGATGTCGGGCGAGGTGTGGTACCCGATCGCGCGCAACGACGTGTTCCCGGAAGAGTTTGCCACCTTCCTGCTGGGCGATGCCGAGGTCAGGAGAGTGTTCCTGCAGTATCACAAGGATCTGCTCGATGCCGGCTTCTGGCAAACCCGCCAGCAACGTATCCGCGAGGGCTACATCGAGGATTTCTACCCGTATCCGCTGGAGATGCGCTTCGTCAACCGTTTTGCCGCAAGCTATGACCGGGTGAGGCGCGCAAGTGCTGAGCCAGCTCAGGCCGAGCCGGTCTGAGCGCGGGCAGCATAACCAAGGGGACGGCATGCCGTCCCCGTGGTCCTTGGCGGAGAGTGTGACTCAGCTCCCCTCCGGGGAGCAGCTGTGGTCTTCGAAGTAGGCGACCGGCCCGGCGCTGGTCAGGCCGATATGCAAGCAGGACTCCTCCGGAAACACAACGCCGGGGTGTTCTGCTGCCCGCACGATTTCAAACAGGACTTCCACCTCCTTGAACTTTTTGGCGATCGCGCTGTTGCCACTGAGCCAGGCCCGGATGGCATCGGCTTGCGGGTGCTGGCTTTCCAGCACCAGTTCGCATTCCGGGCAACTTACCAGGCTGAGCGCCGGCGGAATGGTGATGGCGCGGTCTGCCAGTTGCTGCTGTGCCAGGGCGGCAAACTGGGAGAGTTGCTTGCTGGCGCGTCCACGGATACCGGTCAGTGAGACCGCTTCTCCCGCTTCAGCTTGACCGAACAGCCTGACCAGACCCGGGTTTGCCACTGCACTTTCCGACTGCATTATGTCACTCTCCTTTACAAGTTGTGCATCCATTTTCCATTGTAGGCAAGGCGCCCGTTTTTGCTCGCTCAGCTGACCATTTTTTTCAGCGCGTAGAGCAGGTCGAGCGCCTGGCGCGGCGTCAGCTCGTCGGGCTGCAGCTCGGCCAGCTGTTCCAGTACCGGATGCGGTTCCGGGTCGGCGGCGGGAACGGCCAAGGGGGCGGCGAACAGGTCGGGCTGCTGCGCCGCGGCGGACTGGTTTTCCAGTTCGGCCAGACGGCGGCGCGCTTCGCGGATCACCTTGCCCGGCACCCCCGCCAGCTGCGCCACCGCCAGACCGTAGCTCTGGCTCGCCGGACCGTCCTCGACGTGGTGCAGGAACACGATCTTGTCCTTGTGCTCGATGGCGGAGAGGTGCACGTTGGCGACGCCGGGGTAGTCGGTGGCGAGCCGGGTCAGTTCGAAGTAGTGGGTGGCGAACAGCGTGTAGGCGCGGTTCTTCTCGATCAGCGCCTTGGCGATGGCCCAGGCCAGCGCCAGCCCGTCGAAGGTCGAGGTGCCGCGGCCGACTTCATCCATCAGCACCAGCGACTTGTCGCTGGCGTTGTTGAGGATGTTGGCGGTCTCGGTCATTTCCACCATGAAGGTCGAACGGCCGCCGGCCAGATCGTCGGAGGCGCCGATGCGGGTGAAGATGCGGTCGATAGGCCCGAGCACGGCGGATTCGGCCGGCACGAACGAGCCGACGTGGGCCATCAGCGTGATGAGTGCGGTCTGGCGCATGTAGGTCGACTTACCGCCCATGTTCGGGCCGGTGATCAGCAGCAGCTTGCGGCTGTTGGACAAGCAGGTGTCGTTGGCGATGAAGCGTTCGACCTCGGCCTCGACTACCGGGTGGCGGCCTTCGACGATCTCCAGCCGCACTTCGCCGACGAATTCCGGCTCGACGTAGTTGCGCGTTTCGGCGTGGCGGGCGAAGGCGGCCAGCACGTCGAGCGTGGCCACCGCCTGGGCGATCAGCTTGAGCTCGGCGATGTGCGGGGCGAGCTGGTCGAGCAGCGTCTCGTACAACTGTTTCTCCAGCGCCAGCGCGCGGTCCTGCGCCGACAGCGCCTTGTCCTCGAATTCCTTCAGCTCCGGCGTGATGTAGCGCTCGGCGTTCTTCAGCGTCTGGCGGCGGCGGTAGTCATCCGGCACCTTGTCGCCCTGCGCCTTGCTGACCTCGATGTAGAAGCCGTGCACGCGGTTGAACTCGACTTTCAAAGTCGAAATGCCGGTGCGCTCCTTCTCGCGCGCCTCGAGTTGCAGCAGGAACTCGCCGCAGTTGTTCTGGATCGCCCTGAGCTCGTCCAGATTGGCCGAAAAGCCGTGGTTGATCACGCCGCCGTCGCGCAGGAAGGTGGCGGGTTCGGGCAGGATGGCACTCTCCAGCAGCGTGGCCACCGGGCTGTCGGCCGGCAGCAGCACAGCCAGCTGGCGCAACAGTTCGCTGTCCAGTTGTTCGGCCACCCCTTTCACCCCGGTCAAGGCCTTGAGCGAGTCGCGCAAGGCGGCCAGGTCGCGCGGGCGCGCCGAACGCAGCGCCACGCGCGCGGTGATGCGCTCGATGTCGGCCACGTTGGCGAGCTGGGCGGCGACCTCACCATGGCGCGCCAGCAGTGCACGTACCGCGCCGAGGCGCTCGCGGAGCTTGCCGTGGCGGCGCAGCGGGTGGTGCAGCCAGTGCGCCAGCTGGCGGCTGCCCATGCTGGTGGCGCAGCAATCGAGCAAGGAGGCCAGTGTCGGGCTCGGCTCGCCGCGAATGGTCTCGGTCAGTTCCAGGTTGCGGCGGGTGGCGGCGTCCATGCGGATCAGGTCGCTCTCATCCTCGACCGCCAGGCTGGCGATGTGCGCCGGGTTCACCCCCTGCGTCGCCTTGACGTAGCCGAGCAGCGCGCCGGCGGCGCCGATCGCCACGGTCAGCTCTTCGGCGCCGAAGCCGGCCAGGTCGCGCGTGCCGAAGTGGCGGATCAGCGTTTCCTGCCCGGACTGCTGGTCGAACTGCCAGGCCGGCAGCTTCTTCTTGGGAATGGACAGCTGCTCCAGCAGGCCGACCATGCTCTCGTCCGGCAGCAGCAGCTCGGCCGGCTTGAGGCGTTCCAGCTCGCTGGCGAGCTCGTCGACGCTGGTTTCCATCACCTTGAACTCGCCGCTCGCCAGCGATAGCCAGGCCAGGCCGAGCTTGCCGCGCACGCTGTGCAGCGCCAGCACCAGGTTGTCGCGCTTGTCGTCCAACAGCGCCGAGTCGGTCAGCGTGCCCGGGGTGACGATGCGCACCACCTTGCGCTCCACCGGGCCCTTGGCCAGTGCCGGGTCGCCAATCTGTTCGGCGATCGCTACCGAGTCGCCCAGCTTCACCAGCCGCGCCAGGTAGCCCTCGGCGGCGTGGTAGGGCACGCCGGCCATGCGGATCGGCGTGCCGGCGGTGGCGCCGCGTGTGGTCAGCGTGATGTCCAACAGCCGCGCCGCCTTCTCGGCATCTTCGAAGAACAGTTCGTAGAAGTCGCCCATGCGGTAGAACACCAGTTTGTCCTGGTGCTCGCGCTTGATGGCGAGGTACTGCTGCATCATTGGGGTGTGATTGGGTGCTACTTCCGTCATTTAGCAATCCACCCTTACACTACTGATTAAATTGAACATTCTATTGATCGGTGAATTTAAAAGTTCTTTTGCTGTTAGCTGCACTATCGATGTAAGCGAACTGTTTACCTCCGCTCTTCCAGAGGGATGAATAAAGTTCAGGTTTCTCGATGGCCATTGGCGATGTGTCTTGTTGTCGAGCGAATCGAGTATAGGCAGGAGCCGATACGCCGCCGGGTAGTGCCGTCTTGCATCTGCAAAAACCTGCATTATCCAATGGCAGGAGGGGGGGACGCTACTCAACTGCGTGCGGTGCCAACGAGTGTGGCATGCCGATATTCCTGTTTGCCGCGGATACTGGGAAAATCTGTCGGCGCAGCTCACCCGGAATTTTGCCTGGCATGCCCCCGTTTCGGGCCGGGTTTCGGCTGCAGCAGATAAGGGTAGAGATAACGTGGCGCGACAGTCATTCGGAAGTACCTGGTGGGGCGAGCAGTGGCTCAATGCCCTGACGCACATCGACTACGACAACCGTCTGCCGCGGGGGCGGAGCTACGCCAACAAGGGCGCGGTCAAGGATCTCGTGGTCAAGGACGGTACGATTCATGCCAAGGTGCAGGGCTCGCGGTCTAGCCCGTATCGGGTCACAATTGCAACGCCGCCAATTTCGCCCAGAGACTCCGCCCGGTTGCTGGACGAGATTGCCGCCGATCCCTCGCTGATTGCCCGGATGCTCAACCGCGAACTCGATCCGGCTGTGCTTGAGCGGGCCAGACAGCTGGGCATTTCGGTGTTTCCGACCCGCTGGCAAGATCTCGGCATGCAATGCTCGTGCCCGGACTGGGCGGTTCCTTGCAAGCACCTGGCGGCGGTGATCTATCTGCTGAGTCGGGAAATCGACGGCAACCCGTTCCTGGTGTTTTCCTTGCGCGGCGTCGATCTCGTTCAAGCGCTGAAGGCACGCGACATCGATATCGACCGCGAAGTCGGCGCCGCACTGCCCGGACTGGCGGAACTGCTGGCCACCGAAACGGATTCGACACCTGATGCGGGTGATCTCGCGGCGCTGGAACGGATCGATTTCTCTGGCATTCCGGATATGTCAGAACCGCTGCGGCGCATTCTGCCCGCACAGCCGACCTTCTTTCCCGGCGGGGATTTCCGCGAGCTCGTCCGGCGCCTGCTCGCTCGTGTGACAAAAACCGCACGCCAGATGTTGGAGAGAGGCGGGGCGGAACCCGCTGGTAGCAGCCTGCATCCCGATGATCGGCCGAGCATCGTGCTGGATGGCCGCGGTGCTGCCACCCTGTCCGGAGCGGCCGCCATCGACAGCGTTGAGGCCTTGCTGAGTGCGCTGGCGGAGGTGGAACCAGCCAACTTGCCCGACCTCCAGCCCGAGGTCGCAGCGCTCTTTCAGGTGCGGCTCGCCGCACTACATCTGTTGGCTCGCGGTGCCATCGTTCCGCAATTGTTTGCTGTGGATGAGCGCACCGTGGGCTTGCGCTGGCTTCCTGCCACGCTCGATGGTGCCGTGCGTGACATCATCGAGCGCCTGAGTGATGGCCTGCCGTCGGGGTTGGCCATCCTCCGCCAGGGCAGAAAGCGCTTGCCGCTGGACAAAACGTCTCAGGCGATCGGGTTGTGCTCGCTGTTTCTGAACCATTTGGTGCACCGGTGGAGCGGCAGTGCCAGGGAGAAAGCCAACGCTGACAAGACCCTGAAGCTGTTTTTCGCCACCGGCCAGGCATGTTACGACGGCCCCGGGGAAGGCTCGATCGCTGCCGGTATCCAGACCTGGTTGTCGCGCTTTCATCTGGCCCACCGTGAACATTCGCCGGTGCTGTGTCTCGACGAAGGGAACGCGGGCCATTTCGCGCTGGCACTGGCGGCAGAAAATAACACGATGGCACTGGATAAACCGGTGCCGCTGTCCCAGGTGCTCACCGACAAGGCGTGGTCGAAGGCGCGCTTCGGCATCCTGCAAACCATCTCCTTGCTGGCCGAGATCTTCCCGCCACTGAATGGCTATATCCGCGCCGGGGCCCAATCGCCCATCGACATCGAGGCCGATGAGTTGCCAGGCTTGCTGTTCGACACCTTGCCAGTGCTGCGTTTTCTCGGCATTCGTGCCTTGCTGCCCAAGGCACTTGACCGGCTGCTGCGTCCGCGCCTGTCGATGCAGGTGAAGGGCAAAGCCACCGACTCGGGAAGCTTTCTCAACGCCAACGACCTTTTTGACTTCGACTGGAAGGTGGCCGTGGGGGAACATCTGCTGACCCGCGCCGAGTTTGAGACGCTGGTCCAGGATGCCATCAGTGTCGTCCGGTTCAAGGGCGAATATGTCTATCTCGACCCGAACGAGATCGAGCGTCTGCGCCTGCAGTTGACCAAGCCACCAGAGCTTTCCGGGGCGGATTTATTACGGGTCGCATTGGCCGAGGAGTTCGCCGGTGCGGCGGTCGGGCTGGATGCCAAGGCCCGGCGCATCGTCCAGGGCCTCGTGGATGCCGGTGACGTTCCCTTGCCCGAGGGACTGAATGCGACGTTGCGCCCCTACCAGCAGCGTGGCTACGCCTGGCTCTATCGCAACACATCCCTTGGCTTCGGCAGTGTCATTGCCGACGACATGGGGCTGGGCAAGACCCTGCAGGTCATCGCCACCTTGCAGAAACTCAAGGAGGACAGTGCCCTGGCTGAAGGCAAGGCCCTGGTGATCGTCCCCACCAGTCTGCTGACCAACTGGCAGAAGGAAATCGCCCGTTTTTCGCCCACGCTGAGCGTCGGCGTCTTCCATGGCAGCAAGCGCGAACTGGCGAAGGATCGCCCGGATGTCCTGCTCACCACCTTTGGTGTGGCCCGTGCCGCCACGGCCGCACTCAAAGCCCTGTCGTGGCGGGTGGTGGTGGCCGACGAGGCCCAGAACATCAAGAATCCGGCGGCGGCACAAACCAGGGCGGTGAAAGCGATTCCGGCGACAAGCTTCATCGCCATGAGCGGTACCCCGGTGGAGAACCGGCTCTCGGAATACTGGAGCATCATGGATTTCGCCAACCGGGGGTATCTTGGCAACCTCGCCCATTTTGTCCGGGAATACGCCACGCCCATTCAGACGCAGCACGATCAGCACGTGGCGCAACGTTTCAGGCGGGTCACTGCGCCTTTCCTGTTGCGGCGCCTGAAATCCGACAAGTCCATCATCAATGACCTGCCCGACAAGATCGAGCAGGACCAATACTGCACGCTCACCCAGGCCCAGATGGCGCTGTACGAATCGGTGGTGAGGGAAGGTTTGCGCGCCATTTCGGGCGAGTCCGACACCTTCAAGCGTCAGGGACTGGTTTTGCAAATGATTCTGGTGTTGAAGCAGATCTGCAACCATCCGGCGCAGTATCTGAAGCAAGGGAACGCCGATGCGGCTTTATCCGGCAAGGTGGAGCGGCTCTTTGAGCTCATTGATGATATCCACGCCAGTCACGAGAAAGTCCTGGTTTTCACCCAGTTCCGCGAGATGGGTGAGCTGCTCTGTGGCTGGCTGCAGGAGCGATACGGCCGCAAACCGCTCTTCCTGCATGGTGGCGTGGCAAGAGCCAAGCGGGATGCGATGGTCGAGCGTTTCCAGCATGATCGGACCGAACGGGTTTTCATCCTGTCGCTCAAAGCCGGTGGCACCGGCCTGAACCTGACCGCGGCCTCCAATGTCATTCACTACGATCTGTGGTGGAATCCGGCAGTAGAGGCCCAGGCGACCGACCGTGCCTACCGCATCGGCCAGCAACACAATGTACAAGTGCACCGCTTCATCACGCGCGCCACGTTTGAAGAACGCATCAACGACATGATCCGTGCCAAGCGAGAGCTGGCGGATCTTGCGGTTGGTACGGGCGAACAGTGGATTGGCAACCTCAGTAGTGACGAACTGCAAACGCTGTTTACCCTGGGGTAATGCAATCGGAATACGCAAGGCCTTCATCACAGCCACTCCGAGCAGCAAAGCGGAGCTACTCCGTCCCCGCAACCTCCTCGAGAAAGCGCTCCAGGATCAGGTTGGGGCGGCGGCCCTTGCGGGTGACCACGGCCAGCGGGATGTCATAGTAATAGCGTTCGGAGAGCAGGGCGCGCAGTTGGCCCTGTTCCACCCAGCGCGCCGCGTAGTGGTCGGGCAGGAAACCGATGAAGCTGCCGGTGAGGATCAGGAAGGCGATGCCCTCGCGGTCGGAGGCGGTGGCGCTGGCGCTCATCGTCTGCACCCGTTCCTGCTCTGCTAGCGGCAGCCGATCGGCCGGCGCCACGGCGTCGGTCGCGGCCAGTTCTTCCGGGCTGATGCCGGCGTCGGGGCGGGCGAACAGCGGGTGCTCCCGGCTGCAGTAGAGCAGCGAACGTTCCTCGTAGAGCGGCAGGTATTCCAGCCCGGCCAGCGGGGTGATCTGCGGGATCACGCCGACGTGCAGCTGGCCGTCGAGCACCCCGCGCTCGATGTCGCCCGGCGTGCTCATGCCGATGTTGATACGCACCCCCGGCCCTTGCGCGCGCAACGCCTTCAGGGCGAGGGTGATACGCATGTGCGGCTGGGTCACCATATTGTTGATGATGCCGATGTTGAGTTGGCCGCGCAGCTGGCGGTGCAGCTGGTTGACCTCGCTGCGGAAGCCCTCGATGGCGGCGAGCAGGGTCTGGCTCGCGCGCAGCACCTCGCGTCCTTCGTCAGTCAGCGCGAAACCGGCGCGACCGCGCTGGCACAGGCGCATGCCCAGCCGCTTTTCCAGGTCGCCCATATGCAGGCTGATGGCCGAGCGGCTGATGCCGAGCGCGCTTTCCGCCGCCGAGAAACTGCCGCATTCGACCACGGTCTTGAACAGCCTGAGCAGGCGGATATCGAAGTCGCTGACCTGCCCGAGAGAACGTTGCTTGCTCATGTGTGAATAAAATAGAAACTGAACGTGAGAAGAATATGATTTAACTCACCATGCCTGTTGATGCAAGCTAGGCGTCACCGTCCCTTACCACTTCAGGAGCTTCGCCATGAACTCGCCACAGCCCGCCACACCTTCCGTTGCCGCTGATCTCGACCTGCGGGCGCACTGGATGCCGTTCACCGCCAACCGCAATTTCCAGCGCGATCCGCGCCTGGTGGTGTCGGCCGAGGGCAGCTACCTGACCGACGCCGAGGGGCGCCGGATCTACGACAGCCTGTCGAGCCTGTGGTGCTGCGGCGCCGGCCATGCCCGCAAGGAAATCGCCGAGGCGGTGTACAAGCAGCTCGGTACGCTGGATTACGCGCCGGCCTTCCAGTTCGGCCACCCGCTGTCGTTCAAGCTGGCCGAAAGGGTCGCCGCCATGACCCCGGCCGGGCTCGACCACGTGTTCTTCACCAACTCCGGCTCCGAGTGCGCCGATACCGCGGTCAAGATGGCGCGCGCCTACTGGCGCCTGAAAGGGCAGGCCAGCAAGACCAAGCTGATCGGCCGCGCACGCGGCTACCACGGCGTCAACATCGCCGGCACCAGCCTGGGCGGCATCAACGGCAACCGCAAGGCCTACGGCTCGCTGCTCGACGTCGACCACCTGCCGCACACGCTGCTGCCGCAGAACGCCTTCAGCCGCGGCCTGCCTGAGCACGGCATCGAACTGGCCGACGACCTGCTGCGCCTGATCGAACTGCACGACGCTTCCAATATCGCCGCCGTCATCGTCGAGCCGGTGGCCGGCTCGGCCGGCGTGATCGTGCCGCCGGCCGGCTATCTGCAGCGCCTGCGCCAGATCTGCGACCAGCACAACATCCTGTTGATCTTCGACGAGGTGATCACCGGTTTCGGCCGCATGGGCACGCTGTTCGGGGCGGACTATTTCGGTGTGGTGCCGGACATCATGAATCTGGCCAAGCAGCTCACCAACGGCGCCGTGCCAATGGGCGCGGTGGTGGCCAAGCGCGAGATCTACGACACCTTCATGAACCAGAACCTGCCCGAGTACGCGGTGGAGTTCACCCAGGGCTACACCTACTCCGCCCACCCGGTGGCCTGCGCCGCCGGCCTCGCCGCGCTGGACATCCTGGAGCGTGAGCACTTGGTCGAGCGCGTCGCCGAGCTGGCGCCGCACTTCGAGAACGCGCTGCACGGCGTCAAGGGCAGCCAGCACGTGGTCGATATCCGCAACTGCGGCCTGGCCGGCGCCATCCAGCTCGCCCCGCGCGACGGTGACGCCATCGTGCGCCCGTTCGAGGCGGCGATGAAGTTGTGGCGCGCCGGCTTCTACGTGCGCTACGGCGGCGACTGCCTGCAGTTCGGCCCGCCCTTCATCAGCACACCGGCCGAACTCGACCGCCTGTTCGACGCCGTGGGCGAAGCGCTCAACCAGGTCGATTAATCGTCTAATCGTCCCAATCCGACCCAGCAGGCCGGCACGCGTGCCGGTCGCAGAATACCGATTCAAGTCAGGAAAACGTCATGACCACAGTCCAGCACCTCATCAACGGTGAACTGCAATCCGGCGGCAGCCGCAGCACCGCCGTGTACAACCCCTCCACCGGCCAGGCCGTGCGCGAAGTGGCGCTGGCCGACCGCGCGACGGTTCAAGCGGCGATCGACGCCGCGCAGGCGGCCTACCCGGCCTGGCGCAACACCCCGCCGGCCAAGCGCGCGCAGGTGATGTTCCGCTTCAAGCAGCTGCTGGAAGCCAACGAGCAGCGCATCGCCCAGCTGATCAGCGAAGAGCACGGCA
>JACPUY010000031.1 GCA_016192025.1 Pseudogulbenkiania sp.
AACTGGCCCAGGCCGTGGCGGAACAGGATTCCGGTGATTTCCTTCAGGCGCGGCAGGTCGCGCATGGCGATCAGGGTTTCTCTGAGCATCGGGGTTCCCGCATTTTGGGTTGGCTTTACACTCCACGCCTCGTCCGATAGAGTGCGGCCTATGAAATTGCAACTGCATCTACTGGCTTGGTTGCTGGCTACCTTTATGGTATTGGCTTATGCCGCGCCAGACAAAGCCCCTATGGAAAATCACCCCGCCGCCGGCTACCAGGAAGATCCGATAGGCAAGTTTGCCGCGCCTGGCGAAGAGGCGGTTGGTGACCTGCTGCTGCAGGCCATGAGCCTGCTCGGTGTGGCCTATCGCTTCGGCGGCAGCACTCCTTCGGCAGGTCTGGATTGCAGCGGTTTCATTCAGTATGTATTCAAAAAGTCATTACGGGTGAATCTGCCACGCACTGCGGCGGAA
Source organism: Pseudogulbenkiania sp. (assembly GCA_016192025.1). Lineage (GTDB taxonomy): Bacteria > Pseudomonadota > Gammaproteobacteria > Burkholderiales > Chromobacteriaceae > Pseudogulbenkiania. The sequence continues at coordinate 457 of JACPUY010000031.1, forward strand.
ATGGCCCATGCCGGAAAACCGGTGGAGAAAAGTGAACTGGCGCCGGGCGACCTGGTCTTTTTCAATACCCGCGGCTTCCAGTACTCGCATGTCGGCATTTATATGGGGAGCGGCAAGTTCATCCATTCTCCCCGCACCGGCAAGTCGGTTGAAGTATCCAATATGAGCCAGAATTACTGGACCTCGCGCTACAACGGTGCCCGGCGCGTGAGCCGTGGTTCGTCGTCGACGTTCGTGCGCGAGGACAGCGAACCGACGCCACGGCTGGCAAAAAGCGCGGCCAAGGCGGCGCCGGAGGCCAGGAAGAACGTCGCCGAGGCATCCTGCCGCAAGGGCCGGCGCTGCAAGCAGGGGGAGGCAGCCGAACCCGCCAAGGAAGCCAAGTCCAAGGTCACCTGCCGCAAGGGGCGGCGCTGCAAGCAGGAAGAGGCGGCGTCCGCCAAGTCGGGCAAGTCGTCCCGTGCCAAGGAGACCCAGGACAAGACGCCGGCCAGGAGAAAGTCCTCCGGCGCCGACAAGCCTGGCAAGGAAGCGCACAAGAAAAAAGCGGCCGTGTCGCGCCACTCCTGATGATGCGAGTCCCGCTCAACCGTCGATGCCCGCCCTGGCGGGCATCGCGTTTTTGAAAGACAAACGGAACGACCTATGAAACTGCAACAACCGGTGTGGCTCGATGCCGAGGGCAACGTGGTGGCCTGCGTCGAGAAGATCAAGGTGATGAACGAAAACCTCGAGGAGCTGGCGCAAATGGCGCAGGACGCTTTCGAAGACGCCATCCTGATGGGCTGCGACGAGAAGCAGGTGCGCGCGTTCCTGGTGGCGCTGATGCAGAACCTCGACAACCCCTATCGCGGCTGAGCCCGAGGATATCGCTGAATGGCTCTCCCCTTCGAAGCCCTGATCGGCTTCCGCTATCTGCGCGCCAAGCGCCGCAATGGTTTCATTTCTTTCATCTCGCTGGTGTCGGTGGCCGGCATCGCGCTCGGCGTGGCCGCGCTGATCATCGTACTGTCGGTGATGAACGGCTTCCAGAAGGAACTCCGCGGCCGCATTCTCGGCGTCGCCTCGCATGTCGAGGTCAGCACCTACGAGGGCAAGCTGTCCGACTGGCAGGCGGTAGCCAAGCTCGCCGCCCGCGAGCCGCACGTCATCGCCACGGCGCCGTTCGTCAACGCCCAGGGCCTGATGTCGGCCGGCGGCAACGTGCGCGGCACGATCATCCGTGGCATCGAGCCGGCGCGCGAAGACGGCGTGGTGGAGGTCGGCAAGCACATGCTGACCGGCCGGCTCGATTCGCTCAAGCCGGGCGAGTTCGGCATTCTGCTGGGAGCCGAGCTGGCGCGCCAGCTTGGCGTGGCCACCGGCGACAAGGTCACCGTGATCACCCCGGAGGGTAGTGTCACCCCGGCCGGCATGCTGCCGCGCCTCAAGCAGTTCACCGTGGTCGGCCTGTTCAAGGTCGACATGTTCGAGTACGACTCGTCGCTGGCGATGATCCACCTGAAAGACGCGCAGGTGCTGTTCCGCATGGGGGACATGGTGAGCGGGGTACGGCTGAAGCTGGACGACCCGTTCGCGGCGCCGCTGGTCAAGGCCGAGCTGCGCAACAAGCTGTCGAGCCATGCCATGGCCACCGACTGGACCGACGTGAACGCCAACTACTTTCGCGCGGTGCAGATCGAGAAGCGCATGATGACCATCATCCTGACGCTGATCGTGGCGGTCGCCGCCTTCAACCTGGTGTCCTCGCTGGTGATGGTGGTGACCGACAAGCAGGCCGACATCGCCATCCTGCGCACGCTGGGCGCCTCGCCGGCCAGCATCATGAAGATCTTCACGATCCAGGGGGCGGTGTCCGGCGTGCTGGGCACCGTTTCTGGCGTGGCCGGCGGTGTGTTGGTGGCGCTTAACCTCGACGTGATCGTGCCGCTCATCGAGCGCCTGATCGGCACCAAGATCTTGTCGAGCGAGGTGTACATGATCGACTACCTGCCGTCCGACGTGCAGTGGAGCGACGTCTCCACCATCGCCGTGGTCTCGCTGCTGTTGGCCCTGCTGGCCACCTTGTATCCGAGCTGGCGCGCCGCGCGCACCCAACCGGCGGAGGCCCTGCGCTATGAGTAAGGTATTGCGTTGTCACGATCTGACCAAGGTGTACGACGAGGGCGGGCTGAACGTCACGGTGCTGTCGGGCGTGTCGCTGGAAGTTGAGAAGGGCGAACGGCTCGCCATCGTCGGCGCCTCCGGCTCCGGCAAGAGCACCCTGTTGCACCTGCTGGGCGGGCTCGATACCCCGAGCTCGGGCGAGATCGAGGTGCTGGGGCAGTCGCTGTCACGGCTGGGAGAGCGCCAGCGCGGCGAGCTGCGCAACCGTTCGCTCGGCTTCGTCTACCAGTTTCATCACCTGCTGCCGGAATTTTCCGCGCTGGAAAATGTCATGATGCCGCTGCTGATCCGCCGCATGAAGCGTGCGGAGGCCGAACAGCAGGCGGCGGAGATGCTCGGCCGGGTCGGGCTGGCGCGGCGCCTGGCACACAAGCCCGGTGAGCTATCGGGCGGTGAGCGCCAGCGGGCGGCCATCGCCCGGGCACTGGTGACGCGGCCGGCCTGCGTGCTGGCCGACGAGCCGACCGGCAACCTCGACCGCGGCAACGCCGACGCGGTGTTCGAACTGATGCTGGAGCTGAACGAGAGCCTCGGCACCAGCCTGGTGATCGTCACCCACGACGACCGCATCGCCGCCCGTGTCGGACGCATTTTACGCTTGACCGACGGCGTGCTGTCTTCTGACACGCCGCAACCTGTACTCTCTGTCACCCATTAAGAAGGCGTTCTCCGTATGCTGGTCAATGGCGACAAACTGTTTACCCTGGATAAACTCGTCCTGGCGCTGGAGACGCCTTCCGGCTGGCTGGAGCTGGCGCTGGTGCTGGCCGCGTTCATGGCTGGCCTGTACGTGGCCAAAAGGGTATTCCGGCGGCTGTTCGCCGAGCATCCGGAGCGCTACGAGCGTTTCCTGCCCTACGCCGGCTTCCGCCTGGTGCTGCCGCTGGCGGCGCAGGTGCTGGTGATCATCAGCGGGGGGCTCTGGCGCCTGATCCTGGGGGAGGCGCCGCAGTTGCTGCCGATCGCCAGCGCCATGCTGTTCTGGTTCGGGCTGATCCGCGTGGCGACCGCCATGGTGCGCCAGGCGCTGCCGAAAGGCCGCTTCGAGCGCACCACCGAGCACTTTCTCGCCACCTTGTTCTGGCTCGGCTTCGTCAGCTGGGCCATCGGCGTCGACACGCTGGCGGTGGAGTGGCTGGAGTCGATCCGCTTCCACGTCGGCAAGGTCGAGGTCAACCTGTACATGATCCTCACCGGGCTGTTGTGGGTGGCCATCATCCTGGTCGGCTCGCTGTGGGTGAGCCGGATCATCGAGTCGCGCGTGATGAAGCTGGCCGATATCGACCTGAGCCTGCGCATCGTGTTCAGCAAGCTGACGCGTTCCGTGCTGTTGGTGGCCGGGGTGATGGTGGCGCTGCCGATCATCGGCATCGACCTGACCGTGCTGTCGGTGTTCGGCGGTGCACTCGGCGTCGGTCTCGGCTTCGGCTTGCAGAAGATCGCCAGCAATTACGTCTCGGGCTTCATCATCCTGCTCGACCGCTCGATCCGCATCGGCGACCGGCTGATGATCGACAACCGCACCGGTTACGTCACCAAGATTACCTCGCGCTACGTGGTGCTGAAAACCGGTGACGGCTCGGAAGCGCTGGTGCCGAATGACACGCTGATCGCCAATACCGTGGTCAACCAGTCCTACTCGGACAAGAGCATCTGGACCAGCGTCACGGTGCAGGTGGGCTACGACAGCGATCTGGAACGGGTGCTGGGGCTCTTGCGAGAGGCCGCCGTCCATCCGCGCGTGCTGAGCGACCCGGCGCCGGCCTCGTTCGTCACCGCCTTTGCCGACAGCGGCATCAATCTGGAGCTGGGCTTCTGGGTGGCCGATCCGGAAAACGGTTTCCTCGGTCTCAAGTCGGAGATCAATCTGGCCATCTGGCGCGCTTTCAAGCAACATGGCATCACTAGCCCGTTCCCGCAGCGCGAGGTGCGCATCCTGGCC
>JACPUY010000286.1 GCA_016192025.1 Pseudogulbenkiania sp.
AGCTCTCCTGCCCTGCCTTCGCGCTCGGTGGGGTGACTCCCGAGAGATTGAAGACGTTGCGACCGAGCGGCGCAGCGGTGCTCTCGTACGTGCTCTGGGCGGCCGAACCCGCCGAAGCAGTTCGGCAGCTCGACGCGGCGCTGCCCTGACACGGAGGCCCAGCGGGAGTGGGTCTTTCACGCGGCGCGGCTCTGGGTGAGGTGAGGCGGGGGTTGCGCCGCCGCTGTGGCGGGAGTCGTGGAGCAGCGCGACTTCGAGCCGGCGGTGGTGGTGGAAATGTGGGGGTCGGAGCCTGGGGGCGGCACGCGCAGGCAGATTAATAATCAGTAGGCGTTTGCGCGTCCGGCGCGGACGATGGGCGTGGCTGAGTCGGGCGTTCGGCGCGCCAAACGCCCATTGAACGGAGCCGCGGCACGGCGCCTGCTATTGGGCGCCAAGCTTGGCAGGATGACCGCGCGCGTGGTCGCCCGTGCGGTGGTGGCGAGCACGACAGTCCCGACCGAGCCCGAGGCGAGCGTTGAGGCCGAACTGGAGCGCGTGACCGGCGCATGCGAGCAGACGATGGCCCTGCGGGCGCTGCCGCTTGGCGCTGCCATCGTTGGTGCGGGGGTTCGCGCTCACGAAGTGTCCTTCAGCGCAGGCCGCTCGAGGGGCCGCGAGTAAATGGTCCCGCCGCACTTCGCACAGTGGGTGACGTCGACGCCGGCGAGGCGTTGCAGCAAATCTGCCCAGGTGGTTGCCGCGACGGCTGTTGCGATCACCGGCTCGGTCATCACTGCTGGCAATGACCGCTTCGCCTCGAGCACCGCGCGCGCGGCGACGAGTTTGGTGTTGACGTTGCCGGGCGCCAGTAGCCCGTAGTGACGCAGCTTCACGAAGCCGTTGGGCAGCACATGCTGGAGGAAGCGGCGCAGGAATTCATGCGGGTGCAGCGTCGTGGTCTCCTCGCCGCGAGTGCGAAAGGTGACGAGCTCTTCGGTGGCGCTCAGCAGTCGGTGGTTGGAGAGGCCCACGCGGTGCGTGTACCGCCCGAGGTACTGGTACACCGACTCAGGTCCGGCGAAGGGCGGCTTCGCGTAGGACACCCACTTCGTGCGGTACAGCTTCCGCTTGAGGCGCCGCCAGGCGGCGTCGTCGGCCAGCTCACCACCACCGAAGCCGGCGACGCCGCGCAGGTCGAGGACCCCCGCGCGGTATGCCTCGTCGAGCGCGGCCAGCACTTTCCCTCGGAACAGAGCTGACAGCACCGATACCGGGAAGAGGTAGTCGCGCTTCGTGGCGCGCCACCGACCGTCGGCGCTGAGGCCACCGCCGGTGACGATGCAGTGCAGGTGCGGGTGAAAGCGCAGGTCCCTCGTCCACGTGTGCAGCACAGCGGTGAGACCCACCAGTGCGCCCAGACGTTTCCCGTCGTTCCCGAGCGCCAGCAACGTCTTGCTTCCCGCAGCGAACAGCACGTCGAAGAAGAGGGCCCGGTTCCGCATTGCCAAAGGGGCCAGCAAGTCGTCGGGCACGGTAAAGACGACGTGGAAGTAGTCGGTGGGCAGCAGCCGGGCCATACGGCCTTCAATCCACCGCGCCTGCGTCAGCGACTGGCACGCCGGACAGTGGCGGTTGCGACACGAGTGGAACACGGGCCGCTCATCGCCGCACTTCGCGCACACGTCGACTCTCCCGCCCAGGACTGGCGTCCTGCAGGCCGCGATGGCGCGCAGCACCTTTCGCTGTGCCTCGCTCAGCGCGTGCTGCCGTTTGAAGGCCTCTCCGTGGGCGCGCGCAATCGCACCTACGGTCGGCCGAGGCGGCCCGGGCCCGTCTCCGGGCGCGGGCACCTCGCAGTGCACGTGCTACCCGAGCGCCGCGCCTTCCGCCGTCCCAAGTAAGTCCAGTGGGCTCTTGATGGACGCGATGTGTTTCGCGCTCACCTTCGTGTACTGCGCCGTCGTGACGATCGACGAGTGGCCCAAGACGACCTGGATGAGGCGAATATCGGTGCCTGCCTCCAGAAGATGGGTCGCGAACGAGTGGCGCAACACGTGAGGGGTGACCCGTTTTCTCAGCCTGGTCGCCCGAACCGCTCTCGTCAGCGCCTTGCGCACGGTACCGGTCGCCAGAGGGTTGCCTCCGACTCGACTCGGAAAGAGCCAACCCGACGATGGCGTCACCTGGACCCAGTACTGCCGCAGCGCAAGCAGGAGGCGGTCGGCCAACATCACGTATCGGTCCTTGCCGCCCTTGCCCTGTCTGACGTGAATGAGGCGGCGCTTGCTGTCGATGTCCGCTGGCTTCAATCGGCACACTTCGCTCAGGCGCAAACCCGCGGCGTACGCCGTCGTGAGCGCCATTCTCGGCACCAGCGGATTCACGGCCGCGAGCAACTTCACGACGTCGGTGCCGCTGAGAATGTCCGGCTTCCTCTGCGGCACCTTGGGCCAGGCTAACCGCACGACCACCTCGGGCCGGTCCAACGTCACCTTGTAGAGGAACTTCACTCCGGCGACGTGCATCCGCACCGTCGCAGGCCCAGCTCCCTTGAGCATCAGGTGCTCGAGGAACTCTTTGATGTCGCCCAACCCGAGCTCGTGCGGCGACTTCATGTGGTACCGAACGAGATTGCAGCAGCAGCGCAGGTAGTCGGTCTGGGTCGTCTTCGCGAAGTTCCTAAGCTTCAGGTCCAGCGCCATCCTGTCGTACAGTTCGCCCATCTTTGTTGTCCTTGTGGTTGGTTGTTTGCCGGGCGCCGGCGGCTACCGGCGCCCGGTTTCACAAGGCTGGATGGGATTGAGTCGTTCGCCGAAAAATCTCCTCGGCGGTCAAGGCCAGCTTCGGCGCTGCACTGCCGCGAAGCGGCTTCGTTCAAATTTATTAAGTGCCCTGCGAGCGTCGTCCCCGCAGGCTCCCTGACAAGACTGTCAGAGCGAAAGCTGGCGACAGCACGCCCGGCTCGAGACTCGCGCAGCTGGTGGAGC
>JACPUY010000287.1 GCA_016192025.1 Pseudogulbenkiania sp.
CCCTGTTGCTCGGCGTGGTCATGCGCGAGGGGTGGAATGGCCTCGATCTCGGCCAGGCGCTGGAGGTGGAAGCGGCGGCGATCAACGCCGAGATGCCGCTCGGCATGAGCCTGTCCAAGGTCACGGACCAGTCGGTCAATATCCACTCGGCCGTCGACGAGTTCATGCTCAAGTTCTTCGTCGCCCTCGGTGTGGTGATGCTGGTGGGCTTCCTCAGCATGGGACGGCGCGCCGGCATCGTGGTCTCGGCAGCGGTGCCCCTGACCCTGGCCGCGGTCTTCGTCATCATGGCGGCCACCGGTAAGAACTTCGACCGGATCACGCTGGGCTCCCTGATCCTCGCCCTGGGGCTCCTGGTCGATGACGCGATCATCGCCATCGAGATGATGGTGGTGAAGATGGAGGAGGGCTACGACCGCATCCGGGCAGCGGCCTATGCGTGGAGCCATACCGCCGCGCCCATGCTCTCCGGGACCTTGGTGACGGCGATCGGCTTCATGCCGAACGGCTTCGCCAAGTCGACCGCCGGCGAGTACGCCGGCAACATGTTCTGGATCGTCGGCATTGCGTTGATCGCGTCGTGGATCGTCGCCGTCGTGTTCACGCCCTACCTGGGGGTGAAGCTGCTCCCGAACTTCAAGCAGCCTGAGGGCGGACACGAGACCATCTACGCTACCCCGCACTACGAGCGCTTCCGCCGCCTTCTTGGATGGGTGATCCGGCGCAAATGGCTGGTCGCGGCGAGCGTGGTCGGTGCCTTGTTCGTCGCCGTCCTGGGCATGGGCGTGGTCAACAAGCAGTTCTTTCCGACTTCCGATCGGCCCGAGGTGCTGGTCGAAGTCCAGATGCCGTATGGCACCTCGATCCAGCAGACGAGTGCGGTGATCGCCAAGGTCGAAGCCTGGCTGGCCGGACAGCCGGAAGCGAAGATCGTGACCGCCTACGTCGGACAGGGTGCGCCGCGCTTCTACCTCGCCATGGCGCCGGAGCTGCCCGATCCTTCGTTCGCGAAGATCGTCGTCCTGACGGACAACCAGGCGGCGCGTGAGGCGCTCAAGCTCAGGCTACGCCAGGCAGTGGCCGACGGCCTGGCGCCCGAGGCGCGCGTGCGGGTGACCCAGTTGGTGTTCGGCCCGTACTCGCCGTTCCCCGTGGCCTTCCGCGTGATGGGGCCCGACCCCGACAAGCTGCGCGACATCGCGGGTGAGGTGCGTGCCGTGATGCAGGCCTCTTCCCAGATGCGGACGGTCAATACCGACTGGGGCGAGCGCGTGCCCACGCTTCGTCTCGCGCTCGATCAGGACAGGCTCCAGAGCCTCGGCTTGACTTCCAGCGACGTGGCCCAACAGCTTCAGTTCCTGTTGAGCGGCATCCCCATTACCGAGGTGCGCGAGGACATCCGTTCGGTCCAGGTTGCTGCCCGTTCGGCCGGCAACACGCGGCTCGATCCGGGCAGGATCGCCGATTTCACCCTGGTTGGAGCCACCGGCCAGCGGATTCCGCTGTCGCAGGTCGGCACAGTGAACGTCCATATGGAAGACCCGATCCTGCGCCGCCGCGACCGCACACCGACGATCACCGTGCGCGGCGACATGGCCGAGGGTTTGCAGCCGCCGGACGTGTCCACCGCCGTGTTGAAGGATCTGCAGCCCATCATCGCCAAGCTCCCGGCCGGCTACCGGATCGAGGAGGGCGGCTCCATCGAGGAATCCGGCAAGGCGAATCGCGCCATGGCGCCGATCTTCCCCATCATGATCGCCCTGACGCTGATCACGATCATCTTCCAGGTCCGCTCGATCTCCGCGATGACGATGGTGTTCGCCACCGCGCCGCTGGGCCTGATCGGCGTGGTGCCGACGCTACTTCTGTTCCATCAGCCATTCGGCATCAACGCGTTGGTTGGCTTGATTGCGTTGTCGGGCATCCTGATGCGCAACACGCTGATATTGATCGGGCAGATTCGTGAAAACGAACAAGCCGGGCTGGATCCATTCCGTGCGGTGGTCGAAGCGACCGTGCAGCGCGCACGGCCGGTGATTCTGACCGCGCTGGCCGCGATCCTGGCCTTCATTCCGCTGACCCATTCTGTGTTCTGGGGGACGCTCGCTTACACGCTGATTGGCGGCACCTTCGCCGGAACCGTCCTGACCCTGGTATTCCTGCCGGCGATGTACGCGATCTGGTTCAAGATCAGGCCGGCGGCGGGGGAGGGGCAAGCCGTTCCTGCGATGCGAACGGAAGCTGCCGCAGACTAGCAGAAGGAATCGGCGCGCCGGCCCCGCAGCGGGTTGCCGGCGCGCCACCACTACATTTCACTTCATGAGAGCAAACGGAAGCCAGCTACGCGAGATCAGTCGCCTCATCGACTCTGGGGTTATCCGACCTGTTGTCGATCGGATATTTCCACTTAAGTCGACGCCGGCACTGCGCCCGATTGGTTAGCCGCTTGTTCCATACCTTCCCGCCCAGCCTGCTCCAGCAGCCACTCGCGGAACACGCGCACCTTGTAGAGGTCGGCCTTGGTGGCCGGGTGCACCAGGTAGTAGGCGTGCTGGCTGCGCACCGGCTTGTCCACCGCCACCACCAGCCGGCCGCTCTGCAATTCTTCCTGCACCAGAAAGTGCGGCAGCACCGCGATGCCGAGCCCGGCCACGGCCGCCTGGATCACCATGAAGAAGTGTTCGAAACGCGGCCCGCTCAGCAAGCTCCCTTCATGTCCCGACAAGTCCTCGATGCCGGCGGCGTGCAGCCAGTCGTTCCACGCCTGTGGCCGGGTGGTGTGCTGCAGCAGGGTGTAGTCGAGGATCTCGCGCGCCTCGGCGAGGTGCGGCTTGCCGCCGAGCAGGGCCGGTGCGCACACCGGTACGATGTCCTCGCCCATCAGGCGATGGCAGATCGCCCCCGGCCACAGCGCCGGGCCGAAGTGGATCGCCACGTCGGCCTCCACCTTGTCGAAATCGAAGGGCCGCACCTGGGTGACCAGGTTGAGCTGGATGTCTGGGTAGCGCGCGGTGAAATCACCCAGTCGCGGCACCAGCCAGCGTGAGCCGAAGGTCGGCAGGATGGCGATGGTCAGCACGCCGCCTTCGCCGCTATAGGCCATCAGCTGCAGCGTGGCGGCTTCGGCGCGATCGAGCACGTCCTGCACTGCGGCGGCGTAGGCCTCGCCGGCCACGGTCAGCACCAGCCGCTGCTTGACGCGTTCGAACAGCGGCCGGCCGATGAAGTCTTCCAGCGCACGAATCTGGCGGCTGACCGCGCTTTGCGTCAGGTTCAGTTCTTCGGCGGCTCGGGTGAAGCTCAGATGGCGCACGGCGGCTTCGAAGCACTGCAGCGCCATCAGCGAGGGAAGGGTACGACGCATGGTAGTTGATGAGTTTATGGAATGAAGTAAGCAGAATACATCGCTTGAGCCGGAACGTAAAAAAATCGAGACTGGCTCCATACACTCAGTGCGACAGCGACAGCGGGGTGGGCCCGCTGCCCGGTACTGCCGGAATCAGAACGAAAGGTATTCCGAAATGGCACAAGCGGCTCAGGCTTTCGAGAGCACACAACTTTGGCAGATCCTGGAGGCCGCCGCCGGCCGTGACACCACCCGCGCCTTGTTCAACATGATCGAGGTCGATGACACGCTGTTGAGCGCGCCGGTACGTCCGGCGACGGTGCCGCGCGTGGTGCTGGCGCAGGCGATGAACATGCTGCTGTTCGCCAAGAACCTGGAGGCCGTGCCGGAAGGCAAGACCTACGTCACCGCCAAGCTGGCCGAGGGCGGCAAGGTGGTGTTCGACCACGGCGCGTTGCGCACCGTCACCGCGGCCGATACCGGCGCGCTGCCGATGGGCGAGCTGGCGTTCAAGCGCTTTCTCGAGCCGCTGGGCTTTGCCGTGGCCGGCGTCTACCCGCTGCCGCGCCTGAAGATGACCGGCCGCGCCTACTGCCACCAGGACGCACCGGAAACCGTCGCCCAGTTCTTCGTCTCCGAGCTGCATGCCGACCAGTTCTCGCCCGCCTTCCAGGCGGCCGTGAACGAGGTGCTGGGCAGCTCGCGCGATCCGCTCTCCGCCCGCGCCAGGGAGCTGCTCGCCAGGCTGGCCGAAGCCCGTGCGCTGCCGTTTGCCGAGGCGGCCGAGTTGCTGCCGGAACTGGTCGGCTGTTTCGACGTGCAGCACGCCACGCCGAGCCTCGCCGCCTACCAGACCTTGCTGGAGGAATCGGCCGAGATGGCATGGATTTCCACCGAGGGCAACGCCTTCAACCACGCCACCGATCATGTCGAGGACGTGTTCGCCGTGGCCGACGCGCTGCGCGCCCAGGGCCTGCCGATCAAGGATAAGGTCGAGGTGTCGGCCGCCGGCTCGGTACGCCAGACCGCGTTCAAGGCCACCAAGGTCGAGCGCGAGTTCATCGCCGCCGACGGCTCGCGGGTAACGCGCATCGTGCCGGGCTCGTTCTACGAATTCATCACCCGCGACCGCATCGCCGACCCGGCCACGGGCGAGAGCAAGCTCGACCTGCGTTTCGACAGCTCCAACGCGCAGGGTATCTTCAAGATGACCGCGGCGGCCTGCTGACGCGGTGACGATGTAACAAACTTCCCTTGGAACCGGAAGCCTCGTACGGCCCGCGCTTCGGTGCGGGCCATTTTTTCGCTCCAGACGACCACCCACCACCCAGAGCCACGCCATGATCCCCCGTCTGACCGCCAACGCCCCCGCCGCTTCGCTCTATCTCGACTTCATCGCCGAACTGCAGGTGCGCGGCTTCGCCGGCGAAGTCAGCTCGTCCCAGGCCGACCGCACGGTACTGGCCACCGACAACTCGATCTACCAGCTGCTGCCGCAGGCGGTGGCGTTTCCGAAACACACCGACGACCTGAGCCTGATCGCCCGTCTCGCCGCCGAACCGCGCTTCAATGCACTGGTGCTGAGCCCGCGCGGCGGCGGCACTGGCACCAACGGCCAGTCGCTCACCGACGGGCTGGTGGTCGACGTGTCGCGCCACATGAACCGCCTCCTCGAGATCAACGCCGAAGAGCGCTGGGTGCGCGTCGAGGCCGGCGTGGTCAAGGACCAGCTCAACGCCGCGCTGAAGCCGCACGGCCTGTTCTTCGCGCCGGAACTGTCGACCTCGAACCGCGCGACGATCGGCGGCATGATCAACACCGACGCCAGCGGCCAGGGCTCCTGCCTGTACGGCAAGACGCGCGACCACGTGCTGGCGCTGACCACGGTCCTGCTCGACGGCACGCTGTGGCATTCCGCCCCGTTGGCCGAAGCCGAGCTGGACGCCATCAAGCGCCGCGACGACAAGGTCGGCGCAGTGCACCGGCTGCTCGACACCATCCAGCGCGAAAACGCCCAGCTGATCGCGGAAAAATTCCCCAGACTCAACCGCTGCCTCACCGGCTACGACCTGGCGCACATCCGTGACGAGCAGGGCCGCTTCAACCTCAATAATGTTCTCTGTGGATCCGAGGGTACGCTCGGCTTCGTCGCCGAGGCCAAACTCAACGTGCTGCCTATCCCGCGCGCCAGCGCGCTCATCAACGTGCGCTACACCAGCTTCGACGCCGCGCTGCGCGACGCCCCGGCGCTGATGGCCTTGCACGCGGCCTCGATCGAGACGGTCGATTCGCGGGTGTTGGCCTTGGCGCGGCAGGACATCGTCTGGCACGGCGTGCGCGAATTCTTCCCGGACGACGAGATGCCGGCGCAGGGCATCAACCTGGTCGAATTCCTGGGCGACAGCGAGGCCGAGCTGGAACAACGCTTGGCCGACGTCACCGCCAGACTGGACGCCGAAGGCCGCGCCCACGGCCGTTGCGGCCATACCGTGGCGCGTGGCGCGGCGGCGGTGGGGCGCATCTGGGGCATGCGCAAGAAATCGGTCGGCCTGCTCGGCAATCTCAAGAGCGAGCAGCGGCCGATCCCCTTCGTCGAAGACACCGCGGTGCCGCCGGAACACCTGGCCGACTACATCGCCGAATTCTGCGCCCTGCTCGACAACCACGGCGTCACCTACGGCATGTTCGGCCACGTCGACGCCGGCGTGCTGCACGTGCGCCCGGCCATCGACATGAAGGACCCGGAACAGGAGAAACTGGTACGCCAGATCACCGACGGCGTGGTGGCGCTGACGCAGAAGTACCACGGCCTGCTGTGGGGCGAGCACGGCAAGGGCGTGCGCTCGGAGTTCGCGCCGGAATTCTTCGGTCCGCTCTATCCCTGCCTGCAACAGATCAAGGCAGTGTTCGACCCGCACAACCAGTTCAACCCCGGCAAGATCGCTGCGCCGGCCGGTGGCGAGCTGCTGAAGATCGACCAGGTGCCGACACGCGGCCAGCACGACCGGACCATCCCGATCGCGGTGCGCCAAGGCTACGACGAAGCGCTGCACTGCAACGGCAACGGCGCCTGCTACAACTTCGACCCCGACGATGCGATGTGCCCGTCGTGGAAGGGCACGCGCGAGCGGCGCCACTCGCCCAAGGGCCGCGCCTCGCTGCTGCGCGAATGGCTGCGCCAGCTCGCCGCCGCCGGCGTCGATCCGCTGGCCGAAAGCGCACGGCTGCGCGCCGCCGGCCCGTTTGCCAACCTGAGCGGCAAACTGAAGAACACCCTGGCCAAGAAGAGCGGCGAGGGCGACTTCTCGCATGAAGTCATGGAGGCGATGAGCGGCTGTCTGGCGTGCAAGTCCTGCGTCGGCCAATGCCCGATCAAGGTCGACGTGCCGGAGTTTCGCGCCAAGTTCCTCGAGCTCTACTACGGCCGCTACCTGCGTCCGCTCAAGGACCATTTCATCGGTGCGCTGGAACACCTGCTGCCGTTGGCGACGCGTATGCCGTGGCTGTACAACACCGTGGTCGGCAGTGCGGCCGGGCGGGCGCTGCTGAAAAAGCTGAACCTGGTCGAAAGCCCGTTGCTGTCCGGCATCGATCTCCGCCGGGAGCTGACCCGGCGCGGCTTCGCCGTCGCCACACCCACGGCGCTGCAACGTCTGGCCGAAACCGAGCGGCAGCGTGCCGTGATCGTGGTGCAGGACGCCTTCACCAGCTATTTCGAGACGCCGCTGGTGCTCGATGTCTTCGAACTGCTGCGCCGACTCGGCTTCATCCCCTTGCTCGCGCCGTTCCGGCCCAACGGCAAGCCCTTGCACGTGCACGGCTTTCTCGGCCGCTTCCGGCGCGTGGCGTCGGCCAACATGGCGGCGCTGAACGCGCTCGCCGCCAGCGGCGTGCCGCTGATCGGCATCGACCCATCGATGACGCTGACCTACCGCAGCGAGTACGCCAAGACCCTGGGCAAGGAGGCGGTGGCGCAGGTTGCACTGCTGCAGGAATGGCTGGCCAGCCGGCTGGATCAGCTGCCGCCGCTCAAGGCAGGCGAGGGGGGCGACTACACGCTGCTGCCGCACTGCACCGAGAAGACCAATGCTCCGGCCGCGCCAGCCGACTGGCAGAAGGTGTTCGCCGCGCTCGGCCTCACTCTCAAGACCCAGGCCGCCGGCTGCTGCGGCATGGCCGGCACCTACGGCCATGAGGCCGACAAGCGGGCGATGTCCGAGCACCTCTACGACCTGAGCTGGAAAGGCATCGTCGCGGAACGGCAGGGAGACGGCCACTTGCTCGCCACCGGCTACTCCTGCCGCTGCCAGACCGCGCTGATCGACGGGGTGGCGCTGCCGCATCCGGCCAGCGCGCTGCTGCGGGCGCTCGGTGGGGCGTGATCGGCCAGGCTGGTCGTGATACGACGGAGCCAAAAAGCAAAACGGAGGGCGGCATGACGGCCGGCCCTCCGTTGTCAATTCTAAAGAGACTTCCGTCAGCGCTTGGGTGAGGTCACCGGCTCCGACTCGGTCTTGATGTTGGTATGCTCATGCTCCAGGTCCGTGCGCTGCTGGGCGCGGACGAGGCCACGAGTTGAAGTATCGAGAAACTGCGCGTTGCTGTTGCTGATGGCGCTGTCGCTCATGTGCTCGGCCGACACGCCACCGGCGTGATTGCCCGCATTGCCACCGGCGTGATCGCCGGCATGACCATTCGCTGCCAAGGCAGTCTGGGCGGCCGCGAGCGTCAGGGCGACGCACACTGCTCCTAGTACGGTCTTGGTGATCATTATCAACCTCCTTGCTTGCAACTGGCTTTCGCCATGGTCTTTTACGACCCGCGCCTGCCGGCCCAAGTTCCCCCGGACGAGCCCGCCATCCCCCGAGCCCTGCCTCCCGGGCCCGCCCGGGCGGGTAGCCCGGGAGCAGGTACGAGGGCGGAGTTACGGGGTCGTGGCCGCGTCTCCCCGCGTTTTGTAGAGCGAGAACAGCACCCCGGACA
>JACPUY010000307.1 GCA_016192025.1 Pseudogulbenkiania sp.
CTACTTCCCGTTCAAGGACAAGGGGCAGGGCATCGTGCACGTGATGGGGCCGGAGCAGGGCGCCACGCTGCCGGGCATGACCGTGGTGTGCGGCGACAGCCACACCTCCACGCACGGCGCCTTCGGCGCGCTGGCGCACGGCATCGGCACCTCCGAGGTCGAGCACGTGATGGCGACGCAGTGCCTGGTAGCGAAGAAATCCAAGTCCATGCTGGTGAAGGTCGAAGGGCAACTGGGCGAGGGCGTTACCGCCAAGGACGTGGCGCTGGCGATCATTGGGAAAATCGGCACCGCCGGCGGCACCGGCTACGCCATCGAATTCGGCGGCTCCGCCATTCGCGGCCTGTCGATCGAAGGCCGCATGACCCTGTGCAATATGGCGATCGAGGCGGGTGCGCGTTCCGGCCTGGTGGCGGTGGACCAGAAAACCATCGATTACGTTCAGGGCCGTCCGTTCGCGCCGCAAGGCGAGAACTGGGACAAGGCCGTGGCCTACTGGAAGACGCTGGTGTCCGACGAGGGCGCGCAGTTCGACGCCGTGGTGGAACTGGCCGCCGAAGACATCCAGCCGCAAGTGACCTGGGGTACGTCGCCGGAAATGGTCACCGAGATCGCCGGCATCGTACCGGATCCGGTGCAGGAGAAAGACCCGGTCAAGCGCGAAGGCATCCAGCGCGCACTGGCCTACATGGGACTGGTAGCCAATACCCCAATCGAGAAGATCGCCATCGACAAGGTGTTCATCGGCTCCTGTACCAACTCGCGCATCGAAGACCTGCGCGCCGCCGCCGCCGTCATCAAGGGCCGCCAGAAGGCCGACAGCGTCAAGCTGGCGATGGTGGTGCCGGGCTCCGGTCTGGTGAAGGCGCAGGCCGAAGCCGAGGGGCTGGACAAGGTCTTTACCGCGGCGGGTTTCGAATGGCGCGAACCGGGTTGTTCGATGTGTCTGGCGATGAACGCCGACCGTCTCGAGCCGGGCGAGCGTTGCGCCTCGACGTCGAACCGCAACTTCGAAGGCCGTCAGGGGCAGGGGGGGCGTACCCATCTGGTCAGCCCGGCCATGGCCGCAGCGGCGGCGATCGCCGGCCATTTTGTCGACGTGCGCCACTTCTGAACAGGAAAGAACCAATGAAAAAGATTGCCGTCTTGATGCTGGCCGTGGGCCTCCTGGTTGGTTGCAACACCATGCGTGGTCTCGGAGAAGACATCCAGCAGGGTGGCCAAGCCATCGAGAAAGCGGCCCAGTAAGCGGCCGGAACGGACGGCCCGGGCTGGTCGAAGGCCTGCCCCGCCGCCTCAAACCTCATTACTGCCGGTATGTCCTGTGGGCGCTGCCGGCCAAGATCGAGCCATGAAAGCATTTACGACATTGAACGGGCTGGTGTGCCCGCTGGATCGCGCCAACGTCGATACCGACGCGATCATCCCCAAGCAGTTCCTGAAATCGATCAAGCGCTCGGGTTTCGGTCCGAACCTGTTTGACGAATGGCGTTACCTCGATCACGGCGAGCCGGGCATGGACAACAGTGTCCGTCCGCTCAATCCGGACTTCATACTGAACTTCCCGCGTTACGCCGGGGCGCAGGTGCTGCTGGCGCGCGAGAACTTCGGCTGCGGTTCCAGCCGCGAGCATGCGCCGTGGGCGCTGGAAGATTACGGCTTCCGGGTGGTCATCGCCCCGAGCTTTGCCGATATCTTCTTCAACAACTGCTACAAGAACGGTCTGTTGCCGATCGTGTTGCCTGCCGAGGTGGTCGACCAGCTGTTCCAGGAGAGCGAAGCGAGTGAAGGCTACCGTCTCGCCGTCGATCTGGCGGCCCAGGCCGTGACCACGCCGTCCGGCCAGGCATTTGCCTTCGATATCACCGAGCATCGCAAGCATTGCCTGCTCAACGGCCTGGACGAAATCGGGCTGACCCTGGCACAGGCCGACAAGATTCGTGCCTACGAAGAAAAGCTCAAGGCTGAAAAGCCCTGGCTGTTGGCCTGACCCGGACCGGACGGGGCAGCGATGCTGCCCTCCATGCTAAAGAGAAAAGCAAGGGACACGATTATGAAAATTGCAGTATTGCCCGGTGATGGCATCGGCCCGGAAATCATCGCCCAGGCGCGCCGCGTGCTCGACGTATTGCGCCAGGACGGTCTGCCGCTCGAGATGGAAGAGGCCCCGCTGGGCGGCGCCGGTTACGACGCCTTCGGCCAGCCTTATCCGGAATCCACGCAGAAGCTGTGCCGTGCCGCCGACGCGGTGCTGCTCGGCGCCGTTGGCGGGCCGCAGTACGACAACCTGGACCGCCCGCTGCGCCCGGAACGCGGCCTGTTGGCGATCCGCAAGGATCTCAACCTGTTCGCCAACCTGCGCCCGGCCATCCTCTATCCGGAATTGGCCAACGCCTCCACGCTGAAGCCGGAAGTGGTGTCAGGGCTCGATATCATGATCGTGCGCGAGCTGACCGGCGACATCTATTTCGGCCAGCCGCGCGGCATCGCCGTCAACGAGCTGGGCGAGCGCGAAGCGTACAACACCATGCGCTACAGCGAGAGCGAGATCCGCCGCATCGCCCATGTGGCGTTCGGCATCGCGATGAAGCGCAACCGCAAGCTGTGCTCGGTGGACAAGGCCAACGTGCTGGAAACCACCGAGTTCTGGAAAGAAATCATGATCGACGTGTCGAAAGAGTATCCGCAGGTGGAACTCAGCCACATGTACGACGAAAATGCCGCGATGCAGCTGGTGCGCAACCCCAAGCAATTCGACGTGATGGTCACCGGCAACATCTTCGGCGATATCCTGTCCGACGAGGCCTCGATGCTGACTGGTTCCATCGGCATGCTGCCGTCGGCTTCGCTCGACGAGAACAACAAGGGTCTGTACGAGCCGAGCCACGGTTCCGCCCCGGACATCGCCGGCAAGAACCTGGCCAACCCGCTGGCCACCATTCTGTCCGCCGCGATGATGTTGCGTTACAGTTTCGGTCAGGAAGAAGCCGCCCAGCGCGTGGAAAATGCCGTCAAGAGGGTGTTGGCGCAGGGCTATCGTACCGCCGACATCTTCGAGGCCGGCTGCGAGAAAGTCAGCTGCTCGGGCATGGGTGACGCCGTGGTGGCCGCGCTCTGAACCCGTATTGAACAGAAGCGGTCGTCAGACGCTAGCCGGTGAGGATGCCCCGGCAAGACAGGCGACCGATTGAAGATTTCAGACACACTTGATTTAGGAGACGCATTGTGAGAGTCGGTTTTGTAGGTTGGCGCGGCATGGTTGGTTCCGTGCTGATGCAGCGCATGCGCGAAGAGAACGATTTTGCCCAGATCAACGAACCGGTGTTTTTCACCACCTCCAACGTCGGCGGCAAGGGTCCGGACATCGGCCGTGACGTGCCGGCGCTGAAAGACGCCAAAAATATCGACGACCTGCTGGCGATGGACGCCATCGTCACCTGCCAGGGCGGCGATTACACCTCCGAGGTATTCCCGAAGCTGCGTGCAGCCGGCTGGAAAGGCTACTGGATCGATGCCGCTTCCACGCTGCGCATGGAAGATGACGCCATCATCATCCTTGATCCGGTCAACATGAACGTGATCAAGGACGGCCTCGCCAACGGCGTGAAGAACTACGTCGGCGGCAACTGTACCGTGTCGTTGATGCTGATGGCGCTCGGCGGCCTGTTCCAGAACGACCTGGTCGAATGGGTCACCTCGATGACCTACCAGGCCGCTTCCGGTGCCGGTGCGCAGAACATGCGCGAGCTGATCTCCGGCATGGGCGCCATCCACGGCCAGGTCGCCGACAAGCTGGCCGATCCGGCTTCCGCCATCCTCGACATCGACCGCAAGGTGTCTGATTTCCTGCGCTCGGACGACTATCCGAGCCAGAACTTCGGCGTGCCGCTGGCCGGCAGCCTGATTCCGTGGATCGACAAGGACCTCGGCAACGGCCAATCCAAGGAAGAGTGGAAGGGTGGCGTCGAAACCAACAAGATCCTCGGCCGTTCGGCAAACCCGGTGCCGGTGGACGGTCTGTGTGTCCGCGTTGGTGCCATGCGCTGTCACAGCCAGGCGCTGACCATCAAGCTGAAGAAGGACGTGCCGCTGGACGAGATCGAAGCGATGTTGGCCGCCGCCAACCCGTGGGCCAAGGTGGTACCGAACACCCGCGAGGCGTCGATGCGTGATCTGACCCCTGCCGCGGTGACCGGCACGCTGACCACGCCGGTCGGCCGTCTGCGCAAGCTGGCCATGGGCGGCGACTACCTGTCCGCCTTCACCGTCGGCGACCAGCTGCTGTGGGGGGCCGCCGAGCCCCTGCGCCGGATGCTGCGCATCCTGATTGAGCGTTAAAATACGCTCATCGCTCGAACCGGCCCTGGGCCGGTTCCGTTTCTCCCGAAGGGCGCTTGCGCGCCCTTCATGCATTTCTAACAGGAAATCATCATGTCTCATCCCATTCAGGTTGCTGTTGTCGGTGCTACCGGCCTTGTCGGACAGGCCGTGCTGGACTTGCTGGCCAGCCGTGATTTTCCGGCTAGCCGCATGTTTGCCGTGGACACCCAGGATCACGATGGGGAAACCGTTGACTTTGGCAATCTGGAGCTGAACGTCCACCCCGTCGACGAGTTCGGCTTCGAGGTGACGCCGCTGGCCATTTTCGTGGCGGGCAGCGAGATTTCCCGCCAGTACGTCCCCCTCGCCCGCGAGGCCGGCGCCACCGTCATCGATTTCAGCGCGGCCTATCGCGAAGATGACGAAGTGCCGTTGATCGTTCCTGCGCTGAACGGCAAGCTGCTGACGGACGTACCGGAGAATGCCCTGATTGCCGTTCCCAATTGCACGGTCACGCCGCTTGCCGTCGCCCTGAAGGCGCTGGCGGGGCATGGCCTCAAGCGTGTGACGGTGTCGACCTACCAGTCGGTCTCCGGGAGTGGCCAGGCTGCGCTGGAAGAGTTGGCCAACCAGACCACGGCGCTGTTTACCCAGCGCGATGCCGAGTGCGAGGTCTACGCCAAGCGCATCGCCTACAACCTGCTGCCCAAAATCGGCGAGGCAGACGAGAGCGGGGCGACGGAAGAGGAATTGTCCATCGTCAACGAATTGCACCGCCTGTTCGGCAACAACGAACTGGCTATCGAGGCGACCTGCGTCAGGGTGCCGGTCTTCTTTGGCCACGGCTGGTCGGTCACGGTGGAAACCGATACGGAGATCGAGGCCACGCGAGCCCGCCACCTGTTTGCCTCTGTCGGGCTGCATGTGGTCGACCGCCCGAAGGAGGCCGACGGCTATGCCACGCCGATGGAAGTGGCCGGCAATGACCGGATCTGGGTAAGCCGGGTGCGTCGTACCGGCAAAACGCTCAGTTTCTGGATCACGGCCGATGATGTCCGGGCGGGAGCGGCGATGAGCTGCGTCAATGTCGCGGAGGCTCTGCAAGCCGCGGACTATTTTGCTTGAGGGCACACGGCGGCCGTCATTGCTGCCGTTTTTCTTGGTATGAAATCTAGCTAAAGCGCTTGTTAAAGCCTAAGATGGCACTGATAAAGGACTGTCATCGGCTATGAGGCAGTTGTTGAAAAAAACATCAAAGCAGGTTGTTGCCGGAAGGTGAACTGTGACAAATCGGGCAAAATTGAAGCTGAGTGCTCTCGCCGTTGCGGTGCTTTTTTCCGCAAATGCATGGGCCGGGCTGGGCAAAATCAACGTCAGATCCTATCTGGGTGAAACATTTCGTGCCGAGATCAATCTGACCGATGTTAATGCAGCCGAACTGGCCTCGGCGCGAGTTGGCCTGGCAGGGATCGATACTTTTCGCGACCTGAACGTTGATTACTCGGGAATCCTGAGCTCACTGAGATTCTCGGTGGAGCCCAGCGGCCGAGGGGCTATCGTTCGCGTCTCGTCATCCGCGCCCATCAGTGAACCGTACCTCCGCTTCGTGGTGGAAGCCAGAACCAGTTCCGGACGTTCGGTACGCGAATACACCGTCCTGCTGGACCCGATCGATTACCAGGTCAGCACCAAGCCCTCCTTTGTCCAGTCCCTGCCGAAAGCCGCACCGGCCTTGGCCAGTCCCTACAAAGGCTCGGTCGCATCGGTGCCGGAAGCAAGGCGCGCTTCCCCCGATTCGATTTACGTGGCTCCGGGGGCGACGTTGAACAGCCTGGCGGCGCAGGTGCGGCCGCAGGGCGCCACTCTGGGTCAGACCATGGCGGCGCTGCTCAAAAATAATCCCGCTGCCTTCATCGCCGGCGACCCGAACCGTATCAAGGCGGCCGTGACACTGAAAGTGCCATCGGCCGCCAGAATCCGCGCCATCACGCCATCCGAGGCCCACATCCTGCTGGCACCCGCTTCGGCAATGGCAGCTAACCCGCTGCCGCCCAGCGGCGCCCAGGCGAGTCCGGAGCAAGCGCCGGCGACGGCTGCTTCTAAACCGAACACTGTTCCTCCTGCGACCCAACCCATCAAGGGGGGCGAGGTGCTGAAGCTGATGGCGCCGGAGTCTTCTGCTCCGGGGGACGAAAAGCTTGCCGAATTCGAGCAGCAGATCGTCAGCCGTGAACAGGCATTGAAGGATGCCGAGGGCCGGATCGCCGTCCTGGAAGCTCAGATAAAAGCGTTGCAGAGCAGCCGGGAAAGCGCCAAACCGGAGAGCGGCAATACGGCTAAGGAAGCGCAAGGTGCTGGCGGACCCTCGTTGGTCGATACCTTGTTCGACAATCTCCCCATGGTCGGCGGTGGGGCCGCCGCCCTGGCTTTGCTGGTCGCTCTTGGCGTGGTGGTAGCGCGCCGTCGTCGTTCGGTCTCGTCTCTGCCATCGGCGCTCAAGCTATCGTCTGGCAATGCCGGTGCCGTGCTGGGGGGGGGAGGTGGTTCTAACATCAACTTGCAGGGAGGCGCTTCGGCCATCGGCGCCGGGCATTCCTTCATGGCCAACTTCACGCAGTCGGTCGGTGCGATCGATACGGCGGAAGTGGACCCGATTGCCGAGGCGGAGGTCTATATCGCCTACGGCCGTGACGCTCAAGCCGAAGAAATTCTCAAGGATGCATTGAGTCGTGATCCGTCACGCCATGAGGTTCGCCTGAAGTTGATGGAAATCCATGCCGCCCGCCAGGATAAAGAAGGTTTCGAGATTCTGGCTCGCGAGCTGTATGCGGCGTTTGACGGGAAAGGACAGCACTGGGCGAAAGCGGCCGCCATGGGGGCCGTGCTCGACCCGGGCAATCCGCTGTATCAGCTGCTGGGCGGCGTGTCCGGAGAGTCCGTTGCGGCGAGCGAACCGGCGACGTCGATCGACCTCGACCACGAACTGTTTGGGCAGGGTGTGGCCGTTGCACCGGCCGCCGATAAGCCGCTACCGCTTTCGGCTGCGGAAGAGGTTGAGATGTCGCCTGGGTCGGCCGGTGGAGCGAGTACCCCTGACGTGGCATCCGCTTCGGCTGGGGAAGACGATCCCTTGCGGGCCGCGCTCTTTTCCGAAAGGATGGCCGCCCAGGAGGATTCATCGTCCGGCGCAATGCTCGACTTCGACCTTGACGGGGCCTTCGATCTCTCTGTCACGAAATCGGCATCGGAGGACGTCGGCGCGACGGATAAAGCTCCACCACCAAGTGAGCATGAAAATCTGCTGGACTTCGACTTCAACCTGGATTCGGTGCTGAGCGAGCCGTCCAGTGCGCCTGTGGCACCTAAAAGCAGTGTTGGCGAGTTCCCCAACCTGGGGCTGCAAGAGACTTCATTGACCGGTTTCGATGCGCTGTATGAAGGTATGCTGAGCTCCGAACCTGCACCGGAGGCGGCTTCTTTGGAGGGCTTGTCGGTGAATGATGACCCGTTGTCCACCAAGCTGGACCTGGCCAAGGTCTATCTGGATATGGGGGATAGGGACGGGGCCAAAGAAGTACTGGAAGACCTGCTCGCCGAGGCGCAAGGGGGAGTGAAAGCAGAGGCGGAAGAGTTGTTGGCGAAAATCAGCGCTTGATCATGGAAAGCATGCCACCCCCGGGGAGGGGGCGGGCCGGATCGACTTCGCAAGGGACACCCTTTGGGAACTGGCCTGCAGACAGGGAATGAACCGAATGAACTCTGTCCTCAGAATGACGGCAGTTGCCTCGTTGCTGTCCACTTTGGGCACCATGGTGCCGGCCCATGCCGGTCTGGGGCCGATCAGGGTGCTCTCGGCCGCCGGAGAGCCCTTCGAGGCCGAAATCCCCTTGGTCGAAGAGTTCATCAACGCCAACGCGCTCATCGGCTTGGCCGACCGCAACCGCTATCCGCTGATTTCCCCTTACTCCCCTTCGGTAGGGAAACTCCAGTTTTCCCTGGTTCGTCAGCCGGATGGGACACTCACGAAAGTCCATGTCGCAGGGCCGGCGGATTTTGACGAAGCCACACTGAATTTTGCCGTGGAAATAAGCTGGCCGGCAGGGCGGCTGGTGCGGGAGTTCGAGGTCGATCACCGAAGGGATGGGCCGCGTCACCCCAAGCGCCAGCCCTTGTCCGATGGCGATGGTAAGAAGGCTGCGGTGACGGCCGATCACCTTGGGCGTTTGGCGCCGCTGGGTCTTGGTGAACTCAAAGTTCAATCGTTCCTGGGGGAGCCGCTGCTTGCCGAGGTCGAGGTTTTGGGTCGCACGCCTGCCGACCTCAGGCAGCTTTCGGCCGTGGTGTTGTCCCGTGGCGATACCGGCCCGCAGCGGGCGCAGTTGGTGGCATCGATCGGGCACGAGTTCGTCAAGTCGGCCAGCGGAACGGTCGTGCTGCGACTTTACTCGACAAGGGGCGTCGAAGAGCCCGCCCTCCCGTTGCGGCTGGAGGTTGGTGTCGGCACCGTCAAAGTGGCCAGAAACTATTTGCTCTTACTCAACCCTGTGGGCACGGCCGATGAGGGGGGCGAACGGTCATCTTCCAAGGAGGGTGCCGCGGCTCAAGCGGATGCTCAAGCAGTTCGGGGCAGGGAAAAGGCGAAAATCTATCGGGTCGCTCATGGCGACACGCTCACCGCCATTGCGCAACGTACCAAGGGAGGTGGCTCGGTCGGAGAGGTGGTCCGCTGGCTGCATGCGGCCAATCCGGCGGCCTTTGTCTCCGGAGATGTGAATAAACTGAAGGCGGGCGCACGGCTGGCCTATCCGTCGCAATGGCGTATTGCAGCGGGCTTTCCTGATGGCGCGCGCGCGGAGGGCAGGTCCGCTACGGGTGAAGTTCCCGCCGTCCGGCCACCGGTCTCTGCGCCGGACCCCGTGGCAACTCCCTCTCCCGAAGTGGCGGCGGTTCCGGCTGCCGTAGGTGAGAAGGCTGCGATGCCGGGAGGTACGATGGCCCGGGAGGAACAGTTACAACGCCGGTTGCAACAGCAGGACCAGTTGCTGGCGGCGGCGGAGAAACGCCTGCAGGCCCTGCAGCAGCGAGTCAAGGCGCTGCAGGAGGGGGGGAAGGGGGCTGCGCCGGCCCTGTCCAAGCCTGGCGGGCACGTCCCGCTCGAGGTGCCCCGCTCCGTTGTGGCTGAGGAGCCGGCCGCCAAGGCCGAGTCTGGTGGGGAAGCTGCCGGGTCAGGGCTGGCAGCAGGTGTGTCAAATGGTGTCGCCAAGGTCATGGAGGAAAATGCGTCCTACCTCTACAGTGCCGGCGCTGCCGGGGTGGCCTTGCTGGGGGGTGGGTGGTGGCTGTACCGTCGGCGCAAAGCCCGGAAAAACAAGGGCAGGAATGAGCTATCGCTACCCTCGTCCCAAGTCGGCGACAGTCCATCCTTGCTGACGATGGGACCGCTGACCACGCTGATGGCCGGCGGCAAGCAGGGGGGCGGAATTGACTTGAGTCCGGTTGATCGGGTGGCCGAGGCCGAAGTCTACCTTGCTTATGGCCGTACCGATCAGGCGCTGGAGTTGCTTCGGGAAGAATTGTCACGGGAACCGATGCGGCAGGATGTGCGCTTCAAGCTGCTGGAGGCCTTGTCCACGCTGCCGGACAAGCAGGCGTTTATCATCGAGGCGACTGCGGCGAAAGGCGTTTTTGGCAAGGACAGCACCCTGTGGCAGCGCGTTTGCGAACTGGGGCGCGTGATGCTGCCCGATCACCCGCTGTTCGGCATGGCGGAGCATCCTCGTGCCGAAGCGTCCGCTTTGCCGCTGGCGGCGGCCGTTCCTGCTGCGGGTGCGGTGGCGATGGACGAGGCTCCCGGCCGGGAGGTCGGCGGCAGTGTTAAACCGACGGCCCCGACCTCACCGGAGGCGGTACCTCCTGCCAAGGAGGCGGGCGGGTCCGATGCGCCGGACAAGCGCGAACTGGCCAAGCTGTATCTGGAAATGGGCGACGTCGAGGCGGCGAAAGCATTGTTGGGGGAGTCTGAAGATTCGGCTTGATCTGACTGAGAATGTCCACCCAGCGGCGATTCTGCTCTGCTGGCTGATGGCGGCACTGGTGGTGCAGTTTTTGCCACTGGTGCCGTTGTTGTTGGTGGCCCTGCCAGCAGCCACGCTGTTGACCTGGCTGGAGAAGGCAGGGGTAGGGCACTCCCTGCGCCGTATGCGCTGGTTGCTGCTGGCCTTGTGGCTCACCATGGGGTGGTCTGTGCCGGGTAACGCGCTGTTCGACATGGTTTGGTCGCCAACGCGTGAGGGCTTGGTCGACGGGTTTCAACATGCCTTGCGTTTGCTGGTGCTGGTCTGGCTGATTCGTTGCGTCTGGCTGGTTGTTGGCCGCGAGGGGGTGCTGGCCGGCTTGCTGTTTCTCTTGCGCCCGGCCGAATGGCTCGGTCTGCCTGCAGAACGCCTCGCTCTGCGCCTGTGCTTGACCTTGTCGTATGCCGAGAGGTTGTTGTCATCCTCACCTCCGAAGGGGTGGGGGGGCTGGAGGCGCCTCATGGCCGAGGCCATGGCGTTACCGGCGCCAGATGGGGTACAGTTGAGGGTTTACCGCTGGGGCCTGTCGGATAGCGTGGTGCTGGCGGTGGCAGCGACGGGTTTGGTAATGGTCATGAAAGCGGTTGCATGAGAGTGGCGTTGGGCATCGAGTACGACGGCAGGGCGTTTGCCGGCTGGCAAAGCCAGCCGCACGGCAATACGGTGCAGGATAGACTGAATCACGCCTTGTCCCGGATCGCCTGCGCGCCAGTGAGCTCGGTCGCCGCAGGCCGGACAGACGCCGGAGTGCATGCCATGATGCAGGTGGTGCATTTCGATGTTGACGTAGAGCGCCCGGAGAACGCCTGGGTGCGCGGTGTCAACAGCCATCTGCCGGCGGAAATCGCCGTGGTCTGGGCTAAGGTCGTCTCTCCGGAGTTTCACGCGCGCTTCTCGGCTTTTTCCCGCTCCTACAGCTATTTTTTGCTGACGCACCCGGTGCGAAGTTGCCTGCTGGCCGGCAAGGTCGGCTGGTATCACCAGCCACTGGACGTGGAGGCGATGCGCGAGGCTGCCGGTCATCTGCTGGGGCGGCATGATTTTTCCAGCTTCCGCGCCGCAGAATGCCAGGCCAAGTCGCCGGTCAAACACCTGCAGCAGATGGAGATTCACGCGGCGGATGGTTTCATTCGTTTCGACCTCAAGGCG
The DNA here is from genome assembly GCA_016192025.1 of Pseudogulbenkiania sp. Lineage (GTDB taxonomy): Bacteria > Pseudomonadota > Gammaproteobacteria > Burkholderiales > Chromobacteriaceae > Pseudogulbenkiania. The sequence goes on from JACPUY010000307.1 coordinate 11,544, forward strand.
GATGCCTTCCTGCATCACATGGTACGCAACATCGTGGGGGCGCTGGTGTACGTAGGGAAAGGGGCGCTCAGCCCGGAGGGCATGGCCGACCTGCTGTCGGCTCAGGACCGGCGCCATGCTCCCCCTACCTTCATGCCGGATGGCCTCTATCTGACCGGCGTGGGGTATCCCGAGCCGTTCGGCGTGACGGCGGACTGCGACGCCGTTCGGCTGACATTGTGGAGATGACATGTTTCCCCGAGTAAAGATTTGCGGCATTACCCGGCCGGAAGACGGCGTTGAAGCGGCTCGGTTGGGGGCCGATGCCATCGGCCTGGTTTTTTACGAGAAAAGCCCGCGCAACGTTTCGCTGGTGCAGGCACGGGCCATTGTCCGGGCGCTGCCGCCCTTCGTTAGTGTGGTGGCCTTGTTCGTCAACCCGGGCGAAGCCTTCGTCCGGAGTGTGCTCGAAACCTGCCCGATTGACCTGCTGCAGTTCCACGGGGAGGAATCCCCCGAGTTCTGCCGCTCGTTTGCCCGGCCTTACCTCAAGGCGGTGCGGGTCAGGCCCGGGGTGAATTTGCTAGAATGGGCGGCAGCCTATCACGATGCCCGCGGCCTGCTGGCCGATGCGTTCGTCGAGGGAGCCCATGGCGGCACCGGGGCGGTGTTCGATTGGACGCTGTTGCCGCCGGACTTGCCGTTGCCGCTGATTCTGTCCGGCGGGCTGACGCCGGACAACGTGCAAGAGGCCGTGGCTAGGGTTCACCCCGCCGCCGTGGATGTGTCGAGCGGGGTAGAGCTTGGAAAAGGAATCAAGGATGCGGCCAAGATGGCGGCATTCATATCAGGAGCAAGGCATGGATCGGTATGATTTTCCGGATGCCCACGGCCATTTCGGGCCGTACGGTGGCATCTACGTCGCCGAAACGCTGATGGCGGCTTTGGCTGAACTGAACGACGAATACGCGCGTGCCAAGGCTGATCCGGCGTTCTGGGAAGAGTTTCACCACGAACTGAAGCATTACGTCGGCCGCCCTTCGCCGATCTACCATGCCAAACGCTGGTCGGAGCTGCTCGGCGGTGCACAGATCTACCTCAAGCGCGAAGACCTGAATCATACCGGTGCGCACAAGATCAACAACACCATCGGCCAGGCGCTGTTGGCCCGGCGCATGGGCAAAAAGCGGGTGATTGCCGAGACCGGTGCCGGTCAGCATGGCGTGGCCTCGGCCACGGTGGCCGCGCGCTACGGTCTCGAGTGCGTGGTCTACATGGGGGCGGAAGACGTCAAGCGCCAGTCCCCCAATGTCTACCGCATGAAGCTCTTGGGCGCCACGGTGGTGCCGGTCGAGTCCGGTTCCAAAACGCTCAAGGATGCTCTCAACGAAGCGATGCGCGACTGGGTGACCAATGTCGACAGCACCTTCTACATCCTGGGCACGGCTGCCGGTCCGCATCCCTACCCGATGCTGGTGCGCGACTTCCAGGCTGTGATCGGCGAAGAGTGCAAGGTACAGATGCCGGAAATGATCGGCCGCCAGCCGGACGTGGTGGTGGCGTGTGTCGGCGGTGGTTCCAACGCTATCGGCATGTTCTACCCCTACATCGGCGTCGACGGCGTGCGCATGGTTGGGGTGGAAGCAGGTGGTGATGGTGTCGAAACCGGCCGTCATGCGGCGCCGCTCTCCGTCGGCAAGCCGGGGGTACTGCACGGCTTCAAGAGCTACCTGATGCAGGATGAAGACGGTCAGATCATCGAGACCCACTCGGTATCCGCCGGTCTGGACTATCCGGGCGTCGGCCCCGAGCACAGCTACCTCAAGGACATCGGCCGCGCCGAGTACACTGCGATCAATGACGACGAGGCGCTCAAGGCCTTCCACGACCTGTGCCACTACGAGGGCATCATCCCCGCGCTGGAGTCCAGTCATGCGCTGGCCTGGGCGGCCAAGGTGGCGCCGACCATGAGCAAGGATCAGGTCATCCTGGTCAATCTGTCCGGTCGTGGCGACAAGGACATCAATACCGTGGCCAGCCTGTCCGGCCTGACCTTGTAAGCAGGAGTAAGCATGTCACGTATTGCAGCGTGTTTTGCCGCCTTGGCCGGCAAGAAGGCCCTGATTCCGTTCATTACCGCCGGCGATCCGCATCCTGAGGTCACCGTGAGCTTGATGCACGGCCTGGTCGACGGTGGCGCCGACATCATCGAGCTGGGGGTGCCGTTTTCCGATCCGATGGCTGACGGCCCGGTGATCCAGCGCGCCTCCGAGCGGGCGTTGGTACACAAGGTCGGTCTGCGCCATGTGCTCGACATGGTCGCCGACTTCCGCAAGACCAATGCCACCACGCCGGTGGTGCTAATGGGTTACCTGAACCCGCTGTGTGCCATGGGCTATGCTGAATTTGCCAAGCGTGCCGCCGCGGCCGGTGTGGACGGCATGTTGACGGTGGATTGCCCGCCGGAAGAGGCTGAGGAGCTCTCCGCCTCCTTGCAGCAGGAGGGCATCGATCCGATCTTCCTGTTGGCGCCGACGACGCCGCTCGAACGCGTGGCCGAGATCGCCCGTCATGCCCGCGGTTATGTCTACTATGTGTCACTGAAAGGCGTGACCGGTGCCGGAAATCTGGACATTGACGATGTAGCGCGTA
>JACPUY010000308.1 GCA_016192025.1 Pseudogulbenkiania sp.
CTACGTGTCGAAGTCGGAGGCCCGGTTCGGCGCGCCGGGCAAGAGCTACGAGCGCCTGCCCGCGCCGGAGATCGAGGCGGCGGTGGTGGCCCAGATCCGCACGGTGCTGACCAGCCCCGAATCCATCGCGTCGGTGGTGCGCCACATCCAGCGCAACGGCGCCCAGATCGACGAGGCGGCGACCGTGATGGCGATGGGACGGCTCAACGACGTGTGGGATCAGTTGTTCCCGGTCGAGCGCCACCGCATCGCCAACCTGCTGATCGAGCGCATCGACCTCGTCCACGCCGGCGAGGTGCAAGGCATCAAGGTGAAGTGGCGGGAGATCGGCTGGAACGCCTTGCTCGAGGAGTTCGCCCCGCAAAGCATCGGTGCCGAGATGCTGGAGGTCGAAGCCTGATGGACGAATCCCTGGAAACCTTTGTCCCGCTGGTATTCCGCCGCCGTGGCGTGCAGCGCGTCGCATCCGATGACCGGGAGGTCCACGATGTCACCCTGATAGACGGGCTGGCGCGCGCCTTCTACTGGCAGCACCTGCTGGATTCCGGCTCAATGGCGAGCGGCTCAGCCATCGCGCGGGCCGAGAAACTGCACCCCTCGGTGATCAATGAACTGCTGCGCCTGACGCTGCTCGCCCCCGACATCATCGAGCAGATGATGGCCGGGCGACAGCCGCGCCGCCTCACGCTGATGTGGTTCCAGCGCAACCGCCTGCCGGTGGATTGGCAGGCCCAGCGCGAGCTGATGGCGAGTTTCGAGGGCGAGGCATGAGCAAGAAGCACCGAGGACAAGCCAAGGGCGATCCGGTCACCTACCAACGGCCGACCCCGGCGGGCGGCGTGCAACTGGAGACCTTCATGCCCTGGACGCTGGTGCGCCGGGGCCTGAAGAAGCAGATCATCACGCCACTGGATGCCCCGCAGGAGTTTTTGGACGAGGCGCGGCGTGAGCGGCTGATGCGCGAGGCGGATCAGGACACCCCGCTGATGCGGGCCCTCGGGCTCGCGTTCCACTGGCAGCGCCTGCTCGACGAGGGTCGGTTCAACTCGATGACCGAAATCGCGGTGGCCGAGGGCATCGACCGGGGACAGGCCAGCAAGATCGCTCAGTTGGCCCGCGTCGCTCCGGACATCGTGGAGGCGTGCGTGACCGGGCAGGCCAAGGGCCTCACCCTGCAACGGCTGACCCGCAGTCCGGTTCCGGCCGCTTGGGATGCCCAAAGGGCGCAGTACCGCCAGTTCCCCTGAACTGGCGACCGGACTTCGGTCATCAGTCGTATCCCATTTTCAAGTCTTGCGCCTGCGCGGCCAATTCCGCCAGCGCACGCAAGCGCTCCGGATCGATCCGGAGTCGTTGCTCATAGGCTTCGGCGCGCTGCCGCAGCGCCAGCACACGCTCATCGTTCGCCGCCTCGTCGGACGCAGCCCGGATCGCCTCCAGCACCTGTTGGTATTCGGCGTCTGACTGGATCGGCATCACTTCATCCACGGTTCTCATCGCTTCTCCTGGTTGCTTGACCTCATCCTGCGCCGGGGTGCGCGTGCAGCCAAGTCTTCGACGCGGGAGGCGGTCGTCCTGGGCGATTTCTTGCGTCTCTTCAACCCTGGTTCCCGATTGGGGCAGCAACTGCCATCGACAACCGACCGCGTGCAAACCCGCGCCAATGTTGAAGGTGGGGCCGAGAACGCTCACGAGGCCAGCAGAGAAAAACGGAGACAGAGAGGCGAGAAGTACGCCGGAACAGGGGCGTTTGGAGGACTGGCGCTCACGAGGCCAAGGCCGGGAACCGCGCCAACACTGGCGTTCCGGGCAGAAAAAAACCCAACCGATAAGGGTTGGGTTTTTGGTAAATGGTGGAGGCGGCGGGAATCGAACCCGCGTCCGGAAATCCTCTACAGTGAGTTCTACATACTTAGCCGTGTCATTTGGATTTAACCCCGGGTCACGCCGACGGGCAGGCTGGACTGGAGCGAGTCACCTATTGTTTCGCGCTGGATCAAGTGACCCGGTACAGCGCTAGCTGATGTAGAGTGACACTGCAGCGGTTTGACCCACCCGACCCATCAGCGAATCGTTGCAGTGTCTAGCGCGATTAAGCGGCTAGAGCGTAAGTTTCGTCGTTTGCGACTAAATAAATTCAGCGTTTTACGGGGTGACTGAAATCCCGGTATGCCCTCATCTGCTTCGCAACCCCCGTCGAAACCAGGTCGCCCCCAGATAAAGTGTTGCAAGTATACAGACAAAGAAGGGGGGCTGCCAGTTCCCGCGCGGCTTAAAGATAGTCCAGCAGCTCGAGCGGGTGATCTATGGCGATGTCCGCTCCCCAGTCATGAGGGGCATCGGTATCAGAGATGTAGCCCCAGTTGGCTAGTGCCGTTGTCATGCCTACGGCCTTGCCGGCCTGGATATCGCGTTCGGCATCGCCGACGTACAGGCAGTGCTCGGGAGTGAGTCCCAGCAACTCGGCGGCGTGGCGCATCGGCCTGGGGTCGGGCTTGGCCACGCCGACGGTGTCGCCGCTGATGACGACCTCGGGGCGGGTAGCGAAGGGCAGGGCCGGGACGAGGCGGTCGGTGAAGCGCATCGGCTTGTTGGTGATGATGCCCCAGCGCAGGTCTTTGGCGGCCAGTTGGAGGATCAGTTCGTTGACGCCTTCGAACAGATGGGTCTGATCAGCGAAACTGGCTTCGTAATGATCAAGGAAACGGGTACGGAGCGTGTTGAAGTCAGGGTGATCCAGGTCGATGCCGAACCCTAGGCGGATGAGGCCGCGGGCGCCGTGCGAGGCGATGGGGCGGATGGCTTCGTAAGGCTGTGGCGGTTGTCCCTCTTCGGCCAGCAGCCGGTTCAGCGCGGCGCCCAGGTCGCGGGCGGTGTCGGCCAGCGTTCCGTCGAGGTCGAATAGTACGGCTTTGATCATGGTGTGTGATACGGGTGTGGCTTCGGCCAGCCTCGCTCTGACAGAGGAGGCTGGCCGAGAGGGGTTACAGGCCGGTTTTGCCCAGGAACAACTTGTACGCCGGATTGTCGGTTTCTTCGACGTATGGATAACCCAGGCTGTCGAGGAAGAGCTGGAAGGCATTGCTGTCGTTGCCCGGCACCTGGATGCCGACCAGCACGCGGCCGTAGTCGGCGCCATGGTTACGGTAGTGGAACAGGCTGATGTTCCAGTCGGTGCGCATGGCTTCCAGGAAGCGCATCAGTGCGCCCGGTCGCTCGGGGAATTCGAAGCGCAGGATGCGCTCGTCCCGTAGTGCCGGGGCGTGGCCGCCGACCAGGTGGCGGATGTGCAGCTTGGCCAGTTCGTTGTCGGTGAGGTCGATGCCATCCAGACCGTTGCTCTGGAGGTCGTCGATGATGCGCGTGACGTCGTCCTTGCTGCTGATCTGAACCCCGACAAACACGTGTGCGGTCTTGTCGTCGGCGTAACGGTAGTTGAACTCGGTGATGCTGCGATTGCCGATGACGGCGCAGAATTTCTTGAAGCTGCCCGGCTGCTCCGGAATGGTGACGGCGATGATGGCTTCGCGCCGTTCGCCCAGTTCCGAACGTTCGGAGACGTGGCGAAGGCGGTCGAAGTTCATGTTGGCGCCACTGTTGATGGCGACGAAGGTCTTGTCCTGACAGCCTTCGCGCTCGATGTAGGCCTTGACCGCGGCAACCGCCAGCGCGCCGGCCGGTTCGGTGATCGAGCGGGTGTCTTCGAAGATGTCCTTGATGGCGGCGCAGATGGCGTCGGTATCGACCAGAATGATCTCGTCGAGCAATTCCTTGCAGATGCGGAAGGTTTCTTCGCCCACCAGCTTGACGGCCACGCCGTCGGCAAACAGCCCGACGTCTTTCAGTTCGACGCGTTCGCCCTTGTCGATGGACTGCTTCATGGCGTCCGAATCGACCGGCTGCACGCCGATGATCTTGACCTCCGGCTTCAGTCGCTTGATGTAGGAGGCCACGCCGGCAGCCAGCCCGCCGCCGCCGATGGCAACGAAGACCGCCTCGATCGGGCCGGGGTGCTGGCGCAGGATTTCCATGCCGATGGTGCCCTGGCCGGCGATGACGTCTGGGTCATCGAAGGGCGGAATGTAGGTCTTGCCGGTTTCTTCCACCAGCGTCATGGCGTGCTTGTAGGCGTCGCTGAACGATTCGCCGGACAGAACGACCTTGCCGCCACGCCGGGTGACGCCGTCGATTTTGACCTGGGGGGTGGTGACCGGCATCACGACGGTGGCTTCGCAGCCGATTTTCTGTGCAGACAGCGCCACGCCCTGGGCGTGGTTGCCGGCGGAGGCGGTGATTACGCCTTTTTCCAGTTGGGCGGCGGTCAGCTTGGCCATCTTGTTGTAGGCGCCACGCAGCTTGAAGGAGAAAACCGGCAGCAGGTCTTCGCGCTTGAGCAGGATGGTGTTGTTGAAACGGCTGGACAGGTTGGGCGCCTGCTCCAGCGGCGTTTCAATCGCGACGTCGTAAACGCGCGACGTCAGGATGCGTTCAAGGTAGTCTTGTGGGTGGTGCATGGTGATGCCGATTGTCCTGATGATTTTCTTGGTGAACTGTCAGATTATCAGGAACTCCAAGGGCACGGGAAGCCAGCGACCCCCGATCGGGCACAATGACAAATCGCCAGCGTAATTTTTTGCTGCTGGGGGCGGATTCGGGCTTGTTTTTGGCCGCTTCGGCCCGAAGCAGGGGTATAATCGCCGGCTATATTGTTCACACCCACCTTTGTGAAGTGTCGTTTCACGCTAATGAAAAAACTGACTACCCTGCTTGTGGCAGCAGCCGTTGCTCTGCCGTCGTTTTCCTTCGCCAATGCCCCGTTTGTTCCGCCCGTCCCGGAGATTGCCGGCAAGGCTTATTATCTGATCGATTTCTATAGTGGCCAGGTGGTGGCTGCCAGCGATCCGGACAAGAGGATCGCCCCGGCCTCGCTGACCAAGCTGATGACCGGCTACCTGACCTACAAGGCCATCAAAGAAAAGCGACTGACGCTCGGCCAGCAGCTGACCGTGTCCCAGAAAGGCTGGACCACCGGCGGTTCGCGCATGTTCCTCGATCCCAAGATTCCGGTCACGGTCGATGACCTGATCAAGGGGATGGACGTGCAGTCGGGCAACGATGCCTGCGTGACCCTGGCCGAAGCCATCGCCGGCAGCGAAGAGGCGTTTGGTCAGATGATGACGGCGGAAGCCAAGCGGCTGGGCATGAACAATACCCAGTTCCGCAATGCGACTGGTCTGCCGGACCCCAACCACTTCACCACGGTACACGATCTGGGTGTCCTGGCGACGGCGATCATTCGCGAGTTCCCCGATTTCTACAAAACCTACTCGCTCAAGTCGTTCACTTACAACGGCATCACCCAGCCCAACCGCAACCTGCTGCTCTACCGCGACCCTAACGTCGACGGCATGAAGACCGGTTTTACCGACGATGCCGGCTATAACATGGTGGCATCCAGCCGCCGAGACGGCCGCCGGGTGATTTCCGTGGTGGTTGGTACCGCCAGTCCCGAGGCGCGGGCGGTGGAAAGTTCCAAGCTGCTCAACTACGGCTTGCAATTCTTCGACACGCCCAAACTGTATGCTGCACAAAAACCGGTTTCCGAAATCCCGGTGTACAAGGGTGATGCCAAGGCGTTGCCGATCGGTTTCACCTCCGATGTCTATACCACCGTGCTGAAGGGGCAGGCCGCCAAGCTGAAAGCCGACTTGACCACCAGTCAGCCGGTCATCGCGCCGATCAAGGCGGGGCAAGTGGTCGGCAAGCTGGTGGTCAGCCTGGACGGCAAGAAGGTGCTGGAGCGTCCGGTGGTAGCGCTGAAGGCGATTGAGGAAGGCAATTTCTTCAGCCGCCTGTGGGACAGCATCAAGCTGATGCTGGGCTGGTAAGCGCAAGGGGTTGGCCGTTGAGCAACAAGGGCAGCGGCCAACCTTTGTCTGTTTTCAGGATGGGTGTGATGAGTAACGATCTCAAGGATTTGCTGGATTTTCCCTGTCGCTTCCCCATCAAGGTGATGGGTGAGCACCATCCGGAATTCCATTCCATCATTTACGAGGTGGTGCGCGTGCACGCGCCGGATCTCGAGATGGTGGACATCGTGGCGCGCGACAGTTCCAGCGGCAAATACATCTCGCTGACGGTGAGCGTGATGGCGGTATCGCGCGAGCAATTGGACAGTATCTATATGGCGTTGACCGCTCATGCCATGGTCAAGGTGGCGTTGTAATCGTGGGTCGCATCGTCAAGCACCTCGGGCTGGTCGACTACACGCCTACCTGGCGGGCCATGCAGGCCTTCACCGATAACCGCAGCGAGAATACGCTGGACGAGTTATGGTGCCTCGAGCATCCTCCGGTCTACACGCTGGGCCTGGCCGGCAAGCCCGAGCATCTGATCATGCCGAGCCAGATCGACGTGGTGAAGTGCGACCGCGGCGGCCAGGTGACCTATCACGGTCCCGGCCAGTTGGTGGTGTACTTGCTGGTCGACTTCAAACGCATGGGCATCGGCGTGCGCGAACTGGTGCGCCGCATCGAACAATCGGTCATCGATCTCTTGGCCGAACTGGGCATCGAAGCCAACGGCGACGTGAACGCGCCGGGGGTATACGTGCGGGGCGAAAAAATTGCCTCGCTGGGACTGCGAATCAAGAACGGTGCGATCTACCACGGCCTGAGTCTGAACGTGGACATGGACCTGACGCCGTTCTCATGGATCAATCCTTGCGGCTATGCCGGCCTCAAGGTCACGCAGATCAAAGATCAAGGCGCTACGCTGACGGTGGCTGAAACGGCCGAACGGCTGCTGCCGCATCTGGAGCGACACCTCACGGTGAAGAAGGAGACCGCATGAAACTGGACAACCAGACTGGCGTAAAGCACAAAGGCGCCGACAAGACCGCACGCATCCCGATCAAGATCGTGCCGCTCGACGAAAAGCTGAAGAAACCCGAGTGGATTCGCGCCAAGTTGCCCAATGGCCAGCGCTTCAACGAGATCAAGCAGATCCTGCGCGAGCAGAAGCTGCATACCGTCTGTGAAGAAGCCACTTGCCCGAACATCGGCGAGTGCTTTAGCAACGGCACCGCCACCTTCATGATCATGGGTGACATCTGCACCCGCCGCTGCCCGTTCTGCGACGTCGGTCACGGTCGTCCGAATCCGCTCGACCCGAACGAGCCCAAGCACCTGGCCGAAACCGTGGCCGCACTCAAGCTCAAGTATGTGGTGATCACCTCGGTCGACCGCGACGACCTGCGCGACGGTGGTGCCCAGCACTTTGCCGACTGCATCAGCGAGATCCGCAAGCTGTCGCCCAGCACCCAGATCGAAGTGCTGGTGCCGGATTTCCGCGGCCGTCTCGACATCGCGCTGGACATCCTGACGCAAACTCCGCCGGACGTGATGAACCACAACCTGGAGACCGCGCCGCGTCTCTACAAGCAGGCCCGTCCCGGTGCCGAGTATCAGCATTCGCTGACGCTGCTGAAGGAATTCAAGGCGC
>JACPUY010000309.1 GCA_016192025.1 Pseudogulbenkiania sp.
AGAAGGGCAGCGAGCCGGCATGGAGTCCGGCGAGTTCCAGTTCGTCGGCTATATCCTGTTCTATGGAAGAACGGTAAGGCGGTTCCATCATGGAGAAAACCTCGGCCAACTGGACGCCGATCTTGATAAATATCTGGCATTCACGCGCAAGGTCAAACATAACCTCTCAACCGACAACTTGTTGGGGGCGCGGCGGGTCATCGCCGCGCTCGCTAGCAAGGCGTCCGCCGTGCTGTCATTCGACAGCGAAGAGCTGGATGAAGCAAGTTACCTGGCCAACTGTCACGATAACCGCAGTTTTGCCGCGATCGGCTTCTACAAGACGATCAAGGCCTTTGCGCTCTACCTGCTGGGCGATCCTGCGGCCGCACAGACATGTATCGAAGAGGCCCGTGACTTGCTGGGCTACATCAAGGGCGTGCTGACGCAGGCGGAGCACAATTTCTACCATTCGCTGATTCTGGCCGCCCTCTATCATGAGGCGCCCGACCAGGCTGTCCTGCAGGAACAGCTGGAAACCAACCAGCGCCAGATGCTGACCTGGGCCGAGCATGCCCCGGCCAATTTCATGCACAAGCATCTGCTGGTGGCCGCCGAGATGGCTCGTCTAGCCGATCGGCCGCTTCAGGCGATGGAACTCTACGACCGGGCCATCAAGGCCGCCGGCGCTCAGGGCTTCATGCAGGACGAGGCGCTGGCCAACGAACTGGCGGCCAAATTCTGGTTGGCGCGCGGCAAGCCGGACTTTGCCGGGAGCTACCTGAACCGGGCACACCTCGGTTACCGGGCCTGGGGGGCAAAACGCAAGGAGGCCGCGTTGCAGGAGGCCTACCCGCAGCTCATCGCCGAGCGGTCTTATTCCGCGGCGCCAACGAATAGGGCGGCAGGGGAGGTGGGGGGGGCGAGTCTCGACTCGTTGCGATATAGCCAATATGCCTACTTTACCGACTATAACCCGGGGAGCCAGTTGGATTTGGCCGCCGTGCTGAAGGCCTCGCAGGCCATTTCCGGCGAAATCGTCCTCGAGAAGTTGCTGGACCGGCTGTTGCGGGTGGTGATAGAGCACGCCGGTGCCCAGCGCGGCAGCCTGATCTTGCAGCGGGAGGGCGGTTTGCAGGTGGCCGCTTCGATCTCCGTTTCGGCAGCGCAGGCGTCATTGTTCCTCGATGCCCCTTGCCCGGTCGAGGCCGCGGCGGACGTGGCGGTGCAGATCGTTCATTATGTGGTCCGTACGCAGCAGGGCATGGTCCTGTGCGATGCGGCCCTGGAGGGCCTGTTTACCCGTGATCCGTATGTCCTGAGTACGCGCCCCAAATCGGTTCTTTGCCAGCCTATCCTGCACCAGGGCATCCTGATCGGGGTCTTGTATCTGGAAAACAACCAGGTTCCCGGCGCCTTCTCTGCCGACCGGGTGGAACTGCTGGCGATACTGTCCTCGCAGGTGGCCATCTCGATCCAGAATGCCCTGCTCTATGCCAGCCTGACCACCGAAATCGCCGAGCACACACGGGCGGAGGAGGAGCTCCGATTGGCCGAGGCGAAGTACCGGGACATTTTTGACAATGCCGTCGAGGGGATTTTCCGCACCAGTCGCGATGGACAGTTGCTGATGGCGAATCCTTCCTTGGCAAGGATACTCGGCTATGCCTCGCCGGATGAACTGATCCGGAACTGCCGCGAGAGGCTGGTGGAACATTTCGTCAAGACCGAGTCGATGGAGGAGTTGCTGAGGCTGATTCGCAGCAATCATGCCATACGCAATTTCGAGTTCCGCGGCCGACGCAAGGACGCCAGTGCGGTCGAACTGTCGCTCAGCGCCCACGCCATTCACGACAATGCCGGAGGGGTTTTATATTACGAAGGTATCTTGCAGGACATTTCCGAGCGTAAGCGGCTCGAAGCACAGTTGCATCACCAGGCCACCCACGACACCCTGACCGGCCTGCCCAACCGCAATGTGCTGCTGGATCGGCTGACACAGGTCATCGCGTATGCAAAACGCCATGGCGGGCAGTGCGCGGTGTGCTTTATCGACTTGGATCACTTCAAGTGGATCAACGACAGTTTCGGCCACGATGTCGGCGACGAGTTGCTGAAGATCGTGGCGCACAGGATGTCGGCTTGCCTGCGTGAGTCGGATACGATTGCGCGTATCGGCGGTGACGAGTTCATCCTGCTGCTGAAGAATCCGGGCACCGAGGATGAGGTGCGGCATCTTATCGATCGTGTTTTGGCTTGCCTGTCCGAACCGCTGTTTCTGGCCGGTCGGTATCTGACCATTACCTGCAGCATGGGGTACAGCATCTATCCGGTGGACGGGAAAAGCGCGACTGAACTGCTCCGCTTCGCCGACATGGCCATGTACCATGCCAAGGAGCGTGGGCGCAATAACGTACAATCCTACCGGGAGGAGTTGAGTCAGCGGGTCAATGAAAAGGTGAAGCTGGAAGCCGAACTGCGTCACGCAATCGAGCGTGATCAGCTGGTGCTGCACTACCAGCCACAGGTGGACCTGCTCACCGGGAACATTGCGGGATTTGAGGCTCTGTTGCGCTGGCAACATCCTGAGCTGGGGCTGATTTCGCCATCGCGGTTTATCCCGCTGGCCGAGGAGACCCGGCTGATCGAACCGATTGGCGAGTGGGTTATCCGGCAAGCCTGTGCCCAGAACAAGGCCTGGCAGGAAGCCGGGCTGCCGCGGATCCCGGTGGCGGTCAATCTTTCCGTGGTGCAGCTGCAAGGGAACGGGTTGGAAAGACTGGTTGCGCAATCCTTGGCGGACACTGGACTCGCCCCCCGTTATCTGGAGCTGGAATTGACCGAGAGCGCCTCGATGAGCGATCCGGAAAAAAATATCGTGCTGATGCACCGGCTGAAGGATCTGGGTATTGGCCTGGATATCGACGATTTTGGTACCGCCTATTCCAATATGTACTATCTCAAGAGTTTCCCGGTGGACAAACTCAAGCTCGACGGCTCCTTTGTGCGGGAAATCACCAATGACCCGCGCAACCTGGCGATCGTCGATGCCATCATCGTCATGGCGCACCGGTTGGGGCTGAAAGTGATCGCCGAGATGGCTGAGACGGCAGAGCAGGTGACGCTGTTGATGACCCACGACTGTGACGAGATCCAGGGGTTCTATTTCAGCGAAGCGCTCCCCGCCGAGGCGTGCGCCCGACTGCTGCAGGGCGGGCCGATGCAGCTCCCGGAAGTCGCCCTGCTCGCCGCCGGCGGGTAACTCTGGTGCATGGGCACGACGCGGTCTGGCGTAGGGCAGGGGAAGGGGGCGTTTGGTGCGTGCTCGAGGGGCACCAGGGATGTTCTGTGCGGAAAAACAAAAAGCGCCTGAGTCCGATTCAGGCGCTTTGCATTGGTGTCGGCGTCATCGACGAGCCGCGCCGCCTGGCGGTGCTGACTGGTCGAATTGGCGTCCCCACGGGGATTCGAACCCCGGTCGCCGCCGTGAAAGGGCAGTGTCCTAGGCCTCTAGACGATGGGGACGAGGCCGGAACGCGGTGGTGGTGGAGCTAAGCGGGATCGAACCGCTGACCTCTTGCATGCCATGCAAGCGCTCTCCCAGCTGAGCTATAGCCCCGACGCGTGCGTTCAAGTGCGGCGGATTATAAGAACGCGGCGCGGGGCTGTAAAGAGGGCGGACGAAAAAATTCCTGTCACGCCCCCTCGGGTATAATCCGCCCTTTCGCACTCGACGCAGGGACGCCATGTCGGTCGATCACTACGAAAACTTTCCGGTCGGGTCGATCCTGCTGCCGCGGCGCATGCGCCGCGCGGTGCACGCGGTCTACCGTTTTGCCCGCTACGCCGACGACGTGGCCGACGAGGGCGTGCGTGCGCCGCAGGAGCGGCTGGCCGAACTGGCGGCGCTGCGCGCCGAGCTGGACGTGATCCGCGACGGCGGCACGCCGTCCATGGCGCTGATGCGTCAGCTGGCCGAGGCCATTGCCGCGCACGGCCTGCCGCTGCCGCCGTTCTACGATCTGCTGTCGGCGTTCAGCCAGGACGTGGTCAAGGGGCGTTACGAGAGCTTTGCCGAGCAGGTGGATTACTGCCGGCGTTCTGCCAACCCGGTGGGGCGGCTGATGCTGGCGTTGTACGGCGAAACCGATCCGCGCAGCCTGGCGATGTCCGACGGCATCTGCACCGCGCTACAGCTGATCAATTTCCTGCAGGATGTCCCGATCGACTGGCAGAAAGACCGGGTCTACCTGCCGCAGGACGATCTGCGGCGCTTCCGGGTGAGTGAGGCGCAGATCGCGGCCGGTGACAGCAGCGGGCTGTGGACGCCGCTGATGCTCAAGCAGATCGAACGGGCGCGCAAGATGCTGCAGGCCGGCGCGCCGCTGGGCAAGAAGCTCAAGGGGCGTTTCGGGCTGGAGTTGCGGCTGATCGTCATGGGGGGGGAGCGCATCCTGCAGAAGCTGCACGCCTCGGGCGGTGATGTATTCCGGCAGCGGCCGGTGCTGACCAAGCGCGACTGGGCCTACATGGTCTGGCGCGCCATCAGGGCCAATTAGCACGTATTCACATTCATTTTCAGGAGCGGCGCGTGACGCCCGACCAATACTGCAACGACAAGGCCGCGGCGAGCGGCTCCAGCTTCTATTACAGCTTCCGCTTCCTGCCGGAGGCGCGGCGCAGGGCGATCACCGCCTTGTACGCCTTCTGCCGCGAAGTGGACGACGTGGTCGACGAATGCCACGACGAGGGCGTGGCGCGCACCAAGCTGGCCTGGTGGCGTGCTGAACTCACCCGGCTCTACGCCGGCCAGCCCCAGCACCCGGTGACGCAGGCCTTGCAGCCCCATGTCGAGGCGTACGCGCTGCCGCAGAACCTGCTGGAAGAGATCATCGACGGCATGGAGATGGACCTCGACTTTGCCCGCTACGACCGCTTTGCCGATCTCCTGCTGTACTGCCACCGTGCCGCCGGCGTGGTCGGCCAGCTGTCGGCGCAGATCTTCGGCTACAGCGACCGCCACACGCTGAAGTACGCGCACGAGCTGGGCGTGGCGTTCCAGCTCACCAACATCATCCGCGACGTCGGCGAGGACGCCCGGCGCGGGCGCATCTACCTGCCGGTGGAGGAGCTGCGCCGCTTCAACGTGCCGGCGGCCGACATCCAGAACTACCGGGAAACCGAGGCGTTCCGCGAGCTGATGGCATTCCAGATCGAGCGCGCCGAACAGTATTACCGTCAGGCCTGGGAGCAGCTGCCCAAGAGCGACATCAAGGCGCAGCGTCCCGGCCTGTTGATGGCGGCGATCTATCGCGCCACGCTGGCCGAAATCAAGCTCGACGGCCCGCAGAAGGTGCTCAACCAGCGCCTGTCGCTGACGCCGATCCGCAAGCTGTGGCTGGCGTGGAAAACCTGGGTGTTCGGTTACCAGCCGTGAGCCGTCCGCGCGTTGCCGTGATCGGCGCCGGCTGGGCCGGGCTGGCCGCCGCCGTCGAACTGGCCGACTTTGCCGACCTGACGGTGTTCGAGGCCGGCCGCGAACCCGGCGGCCGGGCGCGGCGGGTGCGCGATGCAGAACTGGCGCTGGACAACGGCCAGCACATCCTGATCGGCGCCTACCGCGAGTGCCTGCGGCTGATGGGCAAGGTCGGCGTCGACCCCGACACCGTGCTGCTGCGCCAGCCGATGAACTGGTACCGGCACGACGGCCTGCGGCTAAGCTGCCCGCCGCTGCCGGCGCCGCTGCACGTGGCGTGGGGTCTGCTTTCAGCACGCGGCCTGGGCTGGCGCGACAAGTGGCGGCTGGCGCAGGCGCTGGACACCCTGAAGCGGCAGGGCTGGAGGTTGGTCGAGGACCGGCCGGTGGCCGACTGGCTGGCGGCGCACGGGCAAGGGGCTGCGCTGGTGGACGGCTTCTGGCAGCCGCTGGTGTTGTCGGCGCTGAATACCCCGCTGACCGAAGCCTCGATGCAGTTGCTGGCCAACGTGCTGAAAGACAGCCTCGGCGCGGCGCGCGCAGACAGCGACCTGCTGCTGCCGCGGCGCGACCTGTCGGCGTTATTTCCGGCGCCGGCGTGGGGCTGGCTGGCCGGGCAGGGCGCGACGCTGCATGCGGGCAGCCGGGTGCGGCGCGTGGAGCTGGGCGATAGTGCGGCGCTGATCGACGGCGAGCGCTTCGACGCCGCCATCGTGGCGGTAGCGCCGCAGCATGCCGGCAACGTGCTGGACGACACGGCGCTGCAGCAGCGGCTTCAGGTTTTGCGTTACCGGCCGATATGCACGGTATACCTGCGCTTCGGCCAGCGGGTGCGGCTGCCGCGCGTGATGACCGGGCTTGCCGGCGGCACCGCCGACTGGCTGTTCGACCGCGAGGCGCTGAGCGGCGAGCGCGGCCTGGTGGCGGCGGTGATCAGCGCGCCGGCTGATGAGATCATGGACTTGCCGCATGAGCAGCTGGTGGCACGGGTGCTCGACGATCTGCGCCGCCTGCAGCCGGAACTGGCCGCACCGCTGTGGTCGCGCGTGCTGGTGGAGAAGCGGGCCACCTTCGCCGCCGTGGCCGGCTTGGCGCGCCCGGGAGTCCGCATCGGCGTACAATGCGGCTATCTGGCCGGCGACTGGGTGGATTCGCCGTACCCGGCCACGCTGGAGGCCGCCGTGCAAAGCGGGGTCAACGCGGTGCAGGTGTTCAAGCAGGATTGGATGAAACAGAAAAATCGATGATGACGACTGAACAGAACAAGGCAAGTCTTGCCGGCCGGGTGATCCTGGTGACCGGCGCCACCCAGGGAATAGGTCGCGAGGTGGCGCTGCATTACGCCCGTCACGGCGCCGCCGTGGTGTTGCTGGCGCGCAGCGTGAAGCGCCTGGAGGCGGTGTACGACGAGATCGTGGCGATGGGCGCCCCGGAGCCGGCGGCCATTCCGCTCGACCTGCTGACCGCTGGCGACGAGCAGTTCAACAACCTGGCCTACCAGATCAAGCAGACCTTCGGCCGGCTCGACGGCATCGTCCACTGCGCCTCGCATTTCTACGCGCTGTCGCCGTTGTCCAACCAGTCGGTGGACGAATGGATGAACCAGTACCGCATCAATACCGTGGCGCCGTTCGCCCTGACCCGCGCCTGCCTGCCGCTGTTGACCGCGGCGCCGGACGCCTCGGTGCTGTTCGTCGGCGAGTCTCACGGCCCCAAGCCGGGGCCGTTCTGGGGCGGTTTCGGCGCCTCCAAGGCCGGTCTGCATTACCTGACCGCGGTGGCGGCCAACGAGTGGGACGTCTACCCTGACCTGCGCGTCAACCTGCTGATTCCCGGCCCGGTGAATGCCCCGCAGCGTAACCGTACCCATCCGGGCGAGGCCAAGAACGAACGTGCCGAGATCGCCGACCTGCTGCCGCACTTCCTGTACTGGATGAGCGAGGCCAGCAAGGGCCAGAGCGGTCAGGTCATCGAACTGGACCTGCGCCCGCAACGCGCCTCCTAGGAAGGAGCCCCATGCGTTCCCTGCTCGTCATTCCGCTGCTGCTGACGCTGAGCGCTTGCAACTGGATCAACAACGTATCCGGGCTGGCCAAGGACTCCAACAAGGCGATCGGCGCGGCCTGCCGCCAGACCGGGCGCTCGCTGGAGGAGTGCTATCTGCGTAATCCTGACGCCGACAAGGCGCAGATTTACGCCGGCTGGCGGGAGATGCACGAGTACATGGCGAAGCAGAAGCTGGAAACGGTGGCGCCGCCGGCGGACCCGGCCACACCGCCACCGGCCCCTGTCGCCGGCCACAAGCCGGAAGCCAGCGCGCCCGGCGCGCACAAGGCGGAGGACAAGCCCCATGCCGGGCTCAGCCCGGCCGAGGCCGACCTGGCCGCCAAGAACGATCCACAGGTCCAGGCGGTGTTGGCGGCCATCCGCCACGGCGGGAAAGGCGCGTCGGCCAAGCCGGCCAACACGCCGTCGGACGAAGAAAAGCAGCTACTCGACGTTATCCAGCAACTCAACAAGAAGGGCGGCAACGCCTCTTCCTCTCCCGCCGGCTGAACGCCGGCATCATGTGCATGGCCAAAATCAAGACCGTTTACAGTTGTACCGAGTGTGGCGGCCAGTCGCCCAAGTGGCAGGGGCAGTGCCCGCACTGCCAGAGCTGGAACACCCTGGTCGAAACCCAGCAGGCGCCTGCCTCGGCCAACCCGCGTTTCCAGGCCTGGGCCGATACCAGCCAGGTGCAGGTGCTGTCCGAAGTCGAGGCGGTGGAGGTGCCGCGCGAACCGTCCGGCATCGGCGAGCTGGACCGGGTGCTCGGCGGCGGGCTGGTACGCGGGGCGGTGATCCTGATCGGCGGCGACCCCGGCATCGGCAAGTCCACGCTGCTGCTGCAGGCGCTGTCGGAAGTCGGCGCACGGCGCAAGGTACTGTACGTCTCCGGTGAGGAATCGCCGCAGCAGATCGCCTTGCGCGCCTCGCGGCTGGCGGTCGACCCGGCGCGTGTGCGCTTCCTGGCCGAGATCCGCCTCGAGGCGATCCTGGCCACGCTGAAGCAGGAGACGCCGGAAGTCGCGGTGATCGACTCGATCCAGACGCTGTACACCGAGCAGGTGACCTCGGCGCCCGGCTCGGTGTCGCAGGTGCGCGAGTGCGCCGCCCAGCTGACGCGCATGGCCAAGCAGACCGGCACCACCATCCTGCTGGTCGGCCACGTCACCAAGGAAGGGTCGCTGGCCGGTCCGCGCGTGCTGGAGCACATGGTCGACACCGTGCTGTATTTCGAGGGCGATTCGCACTCCAGCTACCGCATGATCCGCGCCATCAAGAACCGCTTCGGCGCGGTCAACGAGCTGGGCGTGTTCGCCATGACCGACAAGGGGCTCAAGGGCGTGTCCAACCCGTCGGCGATCTTCCTGTCGTCATACCGCGACGACGTGGCCGGCTCCTGCGTGCTGGTGACGCAGGAGGGCACCCGTCCGCTGCTGGTCGAGGTGCAGGCGCTGGTGGACGACGCTCACGGCTTCCAGCCCAAGCGGCTGACGGTCGGGCTGGAGCAGAACCGGCTGGCCATGCTGCTGGCGGTGGCGCACCGCCACGCCACGGTGGCCTGTTTCGATCAGGATGTATTCCTCAACGCGGTGGGCGGGGTCAAGATCGCCGAACCGGCGGCCGATCTGGCGGTGATCCTGGCCATCGTGTCGTCGCTGCGGAACCGTCCGCTGCCGGACAAGCTGGTGGTGTTTGGCGAGGTCGGGCTGGCCGGCGAGGTGCGCCCGGTGTCGCGCGGGCAGGAACGCCTCAAGGAAGCCGCCAAGCTCGGCTTCACCCGCGCCATCGTGCCCACCGCCAACCGCCCGCGCCAGCCGATCGAGGGGCTGGAGATCGTCGCGGTGGACCGCTTGGCCGACGCCATCGACTACTGCAAAGCATAACGACAGACAAAAGGCGGGCTTGATGATCACCCCCGAGTTGATAGAAGCCGAACGGCCCTACCTGTTCCGCTACGCGCTGGCCCAGCTGCGCGACCGGCAGGCGGCCGACGAGGTGGTGCAGGAGACGCTGCTGGCGGCGCTGGAGTCGTGCAGCTCGTTCGCCGGCAAGTCCGCTCCGCGCACCTGGCTGACCTCGATCCTGCGCTTCAAGCTGATCGACGCGCTGCGCCGCAAGTCGCGCGAGGTGCTGACCGAGTCGTTCGAGGATACGCTGGACGATAGCGACATCGACGCGCTGTTCGACGCCAGCGGCCACTGGCAGCACGCCATCAGCGAGTGGAGCGGGCCGGAACAGGAGCTCGTCGCCAAGCAGTTCTGGGAGGTGTTCGAGCGCTGCTCGCAGGTGATGCCGCGCCGCACCGCGATGGCCTTCGTGATGCGCGAGGTGATTGGCATGGAGATCGCCGACATCTGTAATAACCTTGGCATTACCGCGACCAACTGTTCGGTGTTGCTGTATCGGGCGCGCATGAGCCTGCGCGAATGCTTCGAAATCCGCTGGCTGGGAGGGGGTGCCACGTGAAGATCAACTGCAAACAGGCCAGCCGGCTGATTTCCGACGCGCTCGACCGGCCGTTGAGCAAGACGGAATACCTGCGTCTGCGCATTCACCTGTTCCTGTGCGGCAACTGCAGCGAGTTCTCGCGCCAGCTGCAGCTGCTGCAGCTGGCGGCGCGCAAGGCCGGGCGCGGGGAGTAGTCCGGTCCCAGTTCATCAAGCCCGTTTTCCAAGGCCGGACGCTGTCCGGCCTTGATCGTTTCCATGCCGGCCTTCAGTGTTTGCCCTTGCCGCGCTTGGCGGCATGGGGACAGCTGGCGCAGGCGTTCTGCTCGCACAGGCCGACGCCGCTGAGCGATTGCTTCAGCGCGCACACCGAGCGGCGGCAGGCGATGAAGCGGATGTTCTGTTCCGAGGCCAGTTCGCGGAAGTGGCGCATCACGTTGTGGCCGAGAAAATCGGTGAACAGGATCAGCATGTCGGTGCCGGCCGGCAGGCGGTCGAGCTTGCGTTGATGCGAGCTGTTGCGGCCGCTCAGGTGGCGGTGGATGGAGATGCCGAAACTCTCCAGCACGTTGGGGATGTTGCCCAGGGTATCGGCTCCGACCAGCATGGCGTTCATGGGGTTTTCCTTGTGATCTTGTTGTGATGTTGCAAATGATAAT
>JACPUY010000310.1 GCA_016192025.1 Pseudogulbenkiania sp.
CCCGAAGGTCACCAGCAGCGAGAGCCCGGTCGGAATCTTGAGACTGGTCAGCCCGATATCGTGCAGATAGACCAGGCCCACCTTGCTGCCGATGAACACCAGCACCAGCGACAGCGCGTACTTCAGATAATGGAAGCGATGCACCATCGCGGCCAGAGCGAAGTACAAGGCACGCAGCCCCAGCACGGCGAAAATGTTGGAGGTGTAGACGATGAACGGGTCCTGGGTGATGGCGAAAATCGCCGGGATGCTGTCCACCGCGAATACCACGTCGGCCGACTCCACCATGATCAGCGCCAGCAACAGCGGCGTCGCCCACCAGCCACGGGCCAGACCATGCTTTTCGCCGCGCACCCAGAAATGTTGCTGGTGCAGCGTCGGCGTCAGGCGCATATGGCCTTTCAGCCACTGGTACATGCGGTTCTTCTCCAAGGACGGATGCTCGTCGTCGGCAAACAGCATCTTGACCCCGGTCGCCACCAGGAACAGGCCGAAGACGACCAGCATCCACTGGAACTCGGCCACCAGCGCCGCGCCCAGGCCGATCATGATGGCCCGCAGCACGATCACCCCGAGAATGCCCCAGAACAGCACGCGGTGCTGGTAGACGCGCGGCACGGCCAGGCTGGTGAAGATCAGCGACATCACGAAGATGTTGTCCATCGACAGCGACTTCTCGATCACATAGCCGGTGAAGTACTGCATGCCGGCATCCTGCCCCTTGTACCACCAGATCCAGCCGCCGAAGGCCAGGCCCATCGCGATGTAGAAGGCCGACAGCTTCAGGCTCTCCTTCACCCCGATTTCATGCTGATCCTTGTGCAGCACGCCGAGGTCGAACACCAGCAGCGTCACCACCAGCGCCATGAACATCAGCCAGACCCAGAGCGGGTAGCCGATGACGGAGATGAAAAACCAGTCCATGATGCGTTCCTTAAGCTTGCGTGCGGGTCTGCAGCGCGCTAACGCGCTCTTCGATGCTCGGATGGCTGGCAAACAGCGCCATCAGCCCTTGCTTGCCGGCAATGCCCGAGGCGGCCATCCCTTGCGGCAGACCGCCGGCATCCATGCCGCCCAGACGGTACAGCGCGGAGATCATCGGCTGGCGCGAACCCAGCAGTGTGGCTGCTCTCGAGTCGGCGCGGAATTCGCGCTGGCGCGAGAAGTACATGACAATGGCCGAGGCCAGGATGCCGAAGGCGATTTCGCACACGATGACGGTGATCATGTAACCGATCCCTGGCCCGGAGCTGGCTTCTTCCTCGTCATTGCGGCGCAGGAAGCTGTCGACCAGGTAACCCACCACGCGCGCCAGGAAGAACACGAAGGTGTTCACCACGCCCTGGATTAGCGTCAGTGTCACCATGTCGCCGTTCTTGATGTGGGCGATCTCGTGCGCCAGCACCGCCTCGACTTCCTCCTCCGTCATCGAGGCGAGCAAGCCGGTCGACACCGCCACCAGCGAGTTCGACTTGCTGGCGCCGGTGGCAAAGGCATTCGGTTCGCCCTCGTACACCGCCACTTCCGGCATCGGCAGATTGGCGCGCGTGGCGAGCTTCTGCACGGTATCGAGCAGCCAGCGCTCGGTGGGGTGCGCCGGGGAGTCGATGACGCGGGCGCCGGTGCTCCATTTGGCGATGGTCTTGGACATCAGCAAGGAAATGAAGGCGCCGCCAAAGCCCATCAGCGCGGAGAACGCCAATAGCATGCCGAGATTCAGCCCGTTGGCGGTGAGGAAGCGGTTCAGGCCCAGTAGATGAGCCGTGACGCTCAGTACCAACATCACGGCGAGGTTGGTCAGAATGAGCAGCAGGACACGTTTCATGATGGTTATCCGGTGTTGTTGAATCGTGCTGGCAGCATAGCGCCTGACAAGGCAAGATAAAATCGAATAAAATCACATGAACACTACGAATTATTCGAATCGATATGAAAGAGCTCCTCAACTACAAGCACCTCCATTACTTCTGGGCCGTCGCCCGTGAGGGCGGAGTCAACCGGGCGGCGGAACGGCTAGGCATGAGCGCGCAGACCGTCAGCGGCCAGGTCTCGAAGCTGGAACAGGCGCTCGGCAAGGCCCTGTTCACCCAACAGGGCCGCAGCCTGGTGCTGACCGAAGCCGGCCGCGTCGCGCTGCACTACGCCGATCAGATTTTCATGTTGGGAGAGTCGCTGCAGGAAACGCTGGAAGATGAATCGCTCGGTTCGACGGTACGACTGGCGGCCGGCATCACCGACGTGCTGCCCAAGACCGTGTCCTACCGCCTGCTGGAACCGGTGCTGGCCGGGGAAAACCGGGTGCGTCTGGTCTGCACCGAAGGCGCGTTCGACGAATTGCTGGCGGAACTGGCGCTGCACCGGCTGGACGTGGTGCTGGCCGACCGCCCGGTGCCGGCCGGCGGGCAGCAGCCCTTCGTCTCCACGCTATTGGCACGCTGTCCGGTGATGATCTTCGGCACGGCCCAGCTGTGCGCCCAGTACCGGGAGGGTTTTCCCCGCAGCCTGGCCCGGGCGCCGATGCTGCTGCCGACGCGGGACAACGTGCTGCGCAGCCAGCTCGAGCAGTGGTTCGAGGCGGAAAACATCAAGCCCGACATCGTCGGCGAATTCGAAGACGGTGCCCTGCTC
>JACPUY010000311.1 GCA_016192025.1 Pseudogulbenkiania sp.
CCGCACCCTACCCTGAATAAAGGAGCAAGCATGATCAAGCACTGGATCAACGGCCGCGAGGTCGAGAGCAAGGACACCTTCACCAACTACAACCCGGCCACCGGCGAAGCCATCGGTGAAGTGGCCTCGGGCGGTGCCGACGAGATCAACGCCGCAGTCGCCGCGGCCAAGGCGGCGTTCCCGAAATGGGCCGCCACGCCGGCCAAGGAACGCGCCAAGCTGATGCGCAAACTGGGCGAGCTGATCGACCAGAACGTGCCGACCCTGGCCGAGCTGGAAACGCTCGACACCGGCCTGCCGATCCATCAGACCAAGAACGTGCTGATCCCGCGCGCCTCACACAACTTCGATTTCTTCGCCGAAGTCTGCACCCGCATGGACGGCCACAGCTACCCGGTGGACGACCAGATGCTCAACTACACGCTGTACCAGCCGGTGGGCGTGTGCGGCCTGGTGTCGCCGTGGAACGTGCCGTTCATGACCGCCACCTGGAAGACCGCGCCGTGCCTGGCGCTGGGCAACACCGCGGTGCTGAAGATGTCCGAGCTGTCGCCGCTGACGGCGAACGAACTGGGCCGCCTTGCGCTGGAAGCCGGCATTCCGGAAGGCGTGTTCAACGTGGTGCAAGGTTACGGTGCCACCGCCGGTGACGCGCTGGTGCGCCACCCGGACGTGCGCGCGGTGTCCTTCACCGGTGGCACCGCCACCGGACGGCGCATCATGCAGAGCGCCGGCATCAAGAAATACTCGATGGAGTTGGGCGGCAAGTCGCCGGTGCTGATCTTCGACGACGCCGATCTCGACCGCGCGCTGGATGCCGCGCTGTTCACCATCTTCTCGCTCAACGGCGAGCGCTGCACCGCCGGCAGCCGCATCTTCATCCAGGAAAGCGTGTACGACCAGTTCGTCGCCGAGTTCGCCCGTCGAGCCAAGCGTCTGATCGTGGGCGATCCGCAAGACCCGAAAACCCAGGTCGGCTCGATGATCACCAAGGCGCACTACGACAAGGTCACCGGCTACATCAAGATCGGCATCGAGGAAGGCGCCAACCTGGTGGCGGGCGGCCTGGAGCGCCCGGCCGGCCTGCCGGAATACCTGCAGAAGGGCAACTTCATACAGCCCACGGTATTCGCCGACGTCGACAACCACATGCGCATCGCGCAGGAAGAAATCTTCGGCCCGGTGGTGTGCCTGCTCAAGTTCAAGGACGAAGCCGAGGCGCTGCGTCTGGCCAACGACATTGAATATGGCCTGGCGTCCTACATCTGGACCCAGGACATCGGCAAGGCGCACCGTCTGGCGCGCGGCATCGAGGCCGGCATGGTGTTCATCAACAGCCAGAACGTGCGCGACCTGCGCCAGCCGTTCGGCGGCGTGAAGGCCTCCGGCACCGGCCGCGAGGGCGGCGCCTACAGCTTCGAGGTGTTCACCGAGATCAAGAACGTGTGCATCTCGATGGGCAGCCATCATATCCCGAAGTGGGGTTTGTAGGATGGGCGACAACCCATCGCGCCGCCATCGGCGGCGGAGCTGACCCAAGCACGCAGGATGAGTGAAGCGTGGCGCGAAACCCATCGGCGATGGGTTCCGGCACCAAGTACCCGCACCCATCCTGCATGCTCAGGGGCCACACACAAACCTGTGGCCACCAAGAAAACCACCCACCGCTTCGCTGCGTAGCCAAACGCATCAAGAGGAGAAACACCATGGGCAAACTCGCCCTTGCTGCAAAAATCACCCACGTACCGTCGATGTACCTGTCCGAACTCGACGGCCCGCATAAAGGCTGCCGCCAGCCCGCCATCGACGGCCACAAGGAAATCGGCCGTCGCTGCCGCGAACTGGGCGTCGACACCATCGTGGTGTTCGACACCCACTGGCTGGTGAACTCGGGCTACCACGTCAACTGCGCCCCGGAGTTCGAAGGCGTCTACACCAGCAACGAGCTGCCGCACTTCATCAAGAACATGCCGTACGCCTACCACGGCAACCCGGAGCTGGGCCAGTTGCTGGCCGACGCCGCGACCGAAGCCGGCGTGCACACCCGCGCCCATGACGCCACCACGCTGGCGCTGGAGTACGGCACCCTGGTGCCGATGCGCTACATGAACCCGGACCAGCACTTCAAGGTGGTATCGGTCTCGGCACTGTGCACCGTGCACAACCTGGCCGACAGCGCCAAGCTCGGCGCCGCCTTCCGCCGCGCGGTGGAAGAACAGTACGACGGCACCGTGGCGTTCTTCGCCAGCGGCTCGCTGTCGCACCGCTTCGCCCAGAACGGTGTGGCCGACCAGTTCCTGCACAAGGTGTGGAGCCCGTTCCTGGAAACCATGGACCACGAGGTGGTGGAGATGTGGAAGCGCGGCGACTGGAAGACCTTCTGCGCCATGCTGCCGGAGTACGCCGACAAGTGCCACGGCGAAGGCTTCATGCACGACACCGCGATGCTGCTGGGCGCGCTGGGCTGGGACGAGTACACCGGCAAGGCCGAGATTGTCACCCCCTACTTCGGTAGCTCCGGCACCGGTCAGATCAACGTCATCCTTCCCGTCTGAGTGATGCCGGCCGTGGCGGCAGTCTGCATGACAGGCTCCCGCCACGGCAGGAACAGGAGCATCCCATGCCGCACTTCATCGTCGAATGCACCGACAACATCCGTGAACAGGCCGATCTGCCGGCGCTGTTCGCGAAAGCCCACGACTATCTGGCCGGCACCGGCCTGTTCCCGATCGGCGGCATCCGCAGCCGCGCCCACTGGCTCGACACCTGGCGCATGGCCGATGGCGAAGCCGACTACGCCTTCGTGCACATGTCGCTGAAAATCGGCCACGGCCGCACCTTCGAGGAGCGCGAACGCACCGCCCAGGGCCTGTTCGAGATCATCAAGGCGCACTTCCAGCCCTTGTTCGATGCCCGCTACCTGGCACTCACCTTCGAACTGAGCGAGCTCGACCCGCAGCTGAGCTACAAGCATAACAACGTGCATCAGCGCTTCAAGTGAACCTGCTCATGGTCCTGCTGCGCGTCCCTGAACAAGTTCCGGCCGTAACACTGAGGAAAACCACCATGCCCATCGCCACCGCCGGCCTCAACCCTACCCGCCTGATCGTGCTGCTCAGCGCGCTGGTGGCGTTCGGCCCGTTGTCGATCGACATGTACCTGCCCAGCCTGCCCGCCATCGCGCAGGATCTCGCTGCGCCGGTCGGCCTGATGCAGTTCACCATCGGCGGTTTCCTCACCGGCTTCTGCCTTGGCATGCTGCTGTACGGCCCGCTGTCCGACCGCTTCGGCCGGCGTCCGGTGCTGCTGACCGGCATCGCGCTCTATGTCATCGCCAGCCTCGCCTGCGTCTTCGCTGCCAGCGCCGAGCAGCTGATCGCGCTGCGCGTGCTGCAGGCCATCGGCGGCGGCGCAGCCAGCGTGATGGGCCGCACCGTGGTGCGTGACGTGTTCCCGCTGGAGCGCGCGGCGCAGGTTCTGTCGCTGATGCACCTGGTGACGATGATCGCCCCGCTCGTCGCCCCGGTGCTGGGCGGCTGGCTGCTGCTCGTCGCCGGCTGGCGCGCGCTGTTCCTGGCGCTCGCTCTGTTTGGCGCGGTATGCCTGGTTCTGGTGGCGTTGCGCCTGCCGGAAACCCACCCCGCCGAGCGTCGCGCCGACGTCAGCCTGGCCGCCGCCTTCCGCGCCTACGGCCACCTGCTGACCGACGCGCCGACCGTGGGCTACCTGCTGGCGCTGGGGCTGACCTTCGGCGCCATGTTCGCCTACATCACCGGCTCGCCCTTCGTCTACATCGAGTATTTCGGCGTGGCGCCGCAGTACTACGGCTACCTGTTCGGCCTCAACATCACCAGCGTCATCGCGCTGACCACGGCCAACAAGTGGCTGGTACGGCATATCGCCCTCGACACCCTGCTGCAACTGCAAACCGCCGTCATCGCCGTGGCCGGCCTGGCGCTGTGGCTGCTGGGCGCCGAGAGCCTGCTTGCCGTGGTGCTGCCGCTGCTCGTCAGCGTCGGCCTCACCGGCTCGATCGGCCCCAACACCATGGCGCGGTTGCTGCAGCGGCATACGGAACACGCCGGCGCGGCGATGGCGCTGGCGGTCTCCGGCCAGTTCGGGCTGGGCATGCTGGCCAGCGCCCTGGTCGCCACCCTGCACGACGGCACGCCACGTGCGATGTGCCTGGTGGTCGCCCTGTTCTGCGTCGGCGCCTGCCTCGGCCTGCAGCTCATCCGCTTCCCCGCGGCCGGTGCCCGGCCCCAGTCATCCACCCTGTGATCAAGAGACATCATGAAACTGAACGACCCCACCCTGTTCCAGTCCCAGGCCTACCTCGACGGCGCCTGGGTCGACGGCGACGATAACGTCACCTTCGCCGTGACCAACCCGGCCAATGGCGAGACCCTGACCCAGGTCGCCATGCTGGGCGTCGCGGAGACCCGCCGCGCCATCGAAGCCGCCGAGGCCGCGCTGCCGGCCTGGCGCGCCCAGACCGCCAAGGCGCGTTCGGCCATCCTGCGCCGCTGGTTCGACCTGATCATGCAGAATCAGGAGGA
>JACPUY010000293.1 GCA_016192025.1 Pseudogulbenkiania sp.
CAGGGCGTTCAAGGATTCCATTTACAGCACCCCCGCAATCAACGCCGGCAGGTTGAGACCCAGCGTCTTGAACAGATGGAACAGCCCAAGGGCCAACAGGAAGGACAGCACCAGATCCAGCCACGGCCGGCGGGTTTCCAGGCCGCGACAGACGCCGAAGCACAGCAGGGTGCCGGCCAGGGTGAAGCCGATGAAGCCGATCAGCGCCATGTTGCACAGCAGGCTGCCGCTGACGATGGCGAACATGCGCCAGTCGGCGTCATGGTTCGCCGCTTCTTCTGCTTCAACCTCATCACTGTCGTTCGCCCCCTCCTCGATGATGGTGTCCGGGCCGTTGCGGTGGCGGCGCTGGATCAGCAGCGCGCCCCCGGCGACGATCAGGCCGGTCACCACCAGCGACGGGAAGAAGCGTGGCCCGACGCCGGCGTAACCGGCATCGACGGAGATATCGCTGATCTGCCAGGCCATCACCAAGCCGATCACGATGATGCCCATGGCGAGCCACTGCTCGCCCGAAACGCGCCGGATCATGCTTAGTGACCCAGCTTCAGTTTCTTGACGACGGCGGCAGTGCGTTTTTGCTCGGCGTCGAGGAAGGTCTTGAAGCTGTCGCCGGTCTGCAGCATGTCCATCCACTCCAGCTTCTCGGCCTTGGCCTTCCAGGACGGCGCCTTGACGGCGGTTTCCACCATCTTGATCAGCTGGTTGCGCTGCGCCGGGGTGATGCCCGGCGCGCCGAACACCGCGCGCCAGTTGTATACCACCACGTCCACACCCTGCTCCTTCAGCGTCGGCACCGGGATGTCGGCCTGCTTCTTGTCGGCCGACAGCGCCAGCGCGCGCACCTTGCCGGCCTTGATCAGGTCGGCCAGTTCGCCGTAGCCGCTGATGTAGGCGGATATCTGGTTGCCGAGAACGGCGGCCTTGCCTTCGCCGCCTCCGGCGAACGGGATGTAGTTGAGCTTGCCCGGATCGACGCCGACCTTCTCCGACATCAGCGCCGCCATGATGTGGTCGACACTGCCGGCGGAACCGCCACCAATGCTGACCGCGCCCGGATTGGCCTTGTACGCCGCCATCAGATCCTTCAGCGTCTTGTAGGGGGAGGAAGCCGGGACGATCAGAACGTTGAACTCGCCCATCAGGCGCGCCACCGGCGTCACCATACTGAAGTTCACTGGCGACTTGCTGGTTTCCACGGCGCCAACCGTATTCGTACCGGCCACCAATAAGGCATTGGGGTTACCCTTGTCCGTGTTGATGAACTGGGCCATGCCGATGGTCCCTCCCGCCCCCGCCTTGTTCTCGACCACGATGTTCTTCGTCTGGCCGGAGGCCTGCAGCGCCTCGCCCAGGGTACGGGCGACGGTATCGAAGCCACCTCCGGCATTGGCCGGGGCCATGATCTTGAATTGGTCGACTTCGGCCTGGGCGACCAGCGGGGTCAGTGCCATCAGGCAGGTCACGAGCAAACGCGATAGTTTCATGGTGGAGTCTCCTAAGTTATGCGACTAGTTATAACGACAGAAACAGGACCCGCAGCCCATTCCAGTCATCCCATCAGCGAGGTGTGATGACTAGCAAATCGCCATAGCGCACTTTCTCAAGCAGCACCTGTGCGGACCCTCAGGAGGCAACACAGGGGGTCCTGTCGACGGAGAATCTTAGGAGTTAGTCAAATCGAGGAGAATTGACATATGGATACATCAGCGTTCGCGTTTGGAGAACGCTAGAGGTGGCTCATGGCCGTTGCAGCCAGAGATCAAGAAAGAAGATGATGAAGCGAAACCCATCAGCGATGGGTTTCGGGGTACAGTATTTCTACTTCTACTTCACGACGGTCACCGGGATATCTGACAGCCGGATCACTTCGGAGGTGACCGAACCGAGCAGCAGGTGGCCCAGCCCGGTATGCCCATGTGAGCCCATGACGATCGTGTCGAAACCGCGCTGGTGCGCGAAGTGCGCGATGGTTTCCGCGCTATGGCCGACCGCGACATGGACCGTGCAGGCCATGCCGGCCTGCTCCAGCCGCTCCCGACCCTCTTTGAGCGCCGCCTGGCCTTGTTCGCGATAATACTCCTGCAGGTCGTCATGGCTGACGAACATCCGCACGTGGCCGGATTCGAGCGGAACCTGCACGTTAAGCAGATGGACCTCCAGATCGCTCACGGCGGCACGCAGCCGCAGCAGATAGTCGATAGCGCGCAAGGCATGTTCCGAGCCATCCAATGCCATCAGAATTCGCATGGTCATGATCTCATTTCCCTTGATTACTCGTTACCGCCACGTGGCGGTTCGCCCGTCAATGCAATCTCGTTGACCGGCGCCGGTGTGAGCGCGGTTCGTTTTGCCCGCAGCTTGCCGACCACCACCACGAACACCGCGCCCGCCGCGGCCGAGACGTAGTGCAGCCAGCCCGGCGCCTCGGCCAGGTACGGCTTGACCATCACGTCACCCAACACCATGTCGCCGGCGATCCAGCCCAGCAACGCCGCACCCAGCGTGATCACTACCGGGAAGCGGTCCATCAGCTTGAGTACGAACTGGCTGCCCCAGACGATGATCGGAATGCTGATGAAGATACCGAACACCACCAGCCCGAGTTCGCCCTTGGCGGCGCCCGCCACGGCGATGACGTTGTCCAGGCTCATCACCGCGTCGGCCACGATGATGGTCTTGATCGCACCGAGCAGATGGGTGCTGCCTTCGACGTTGGCGTGACCGTCGTCGTCCTCGGGCTGCAAAAGCTTGATGCCAATCCACAACAGCAGCAGCGCCCCGGCCACCTTCAGCAACGGCAGCGCCAACAGTTGCAGCGCGAAGAAGATCAGCACGATGCGCAGCGCGATCGCGCCGGCCACGCCCCACATAATGCCCTTACGGCGTTGCGCTTCGGGCAGCTTGCGGCAGGCCAGCGCGATCACCACGGCGTTGTCGCCGCCGAGCAGGATGTCGATGGCGACGATCTGCAACACCGCCAGCCAGAAAGTGGCATCGAACAAAAATTCGAGCATCTTGTAAATACCTTTTAAATGAATAAAACCGGCTCTGCGCAGAAACCCTCTGTTTCGCCGAGTACTCCAGCGCCCAGAGGGTCAGTTATCAGCCGAAAACAAAATTCTACTCGAACGAACCTTTCAAACCGCTTGCAGCGCTGAATGTTATTGGGCCGGCCAGGTAACAAAACCGGGCTCACGGCCCGGCTCATCCTGCTGACGAACATAACACGCTGGACTAGCCTTGCGTCTCCATCTCGGCGAACACGGCTTCGGCCAGGTGGAAAGCGGCATTGGCCGCCGGCAGACCGCAGTAGATGCCGGACTGCATCAGCACTTCCTTGATCTCGTCGCGCGTCACGCCGTTGTTGAACGCGGCCCTCAGATGCATGCGCAATTCGTCCTCGCGGTTCAGCGCAATCAGCATGGACAGCGTGATCAGGCTGCGGGTATGGCGCGGCAGGCCGGGACGGGTCCAGATTTCGCCCCAGGCGTAGCGGGTGATGAATTCCTGGAATTCACCGTTGAAGTCGTTGCGCTTGACCAGCGTGCGGTCGACGTGCGCATCGCCGAGCACCGCGCGGCGCACTCCCATTCCATTATCGTAGCGGTCTTTTTCGTCCATTTTGATGTCTTCCTTGTTCTTGCGATGCATCTGCTCAGGCGAGCAGGAAATCCAGTACGGCACGATTGAACGCGCCGGCGGCCTCGACGTTGGAGAGGTGGGCAGCGTCCAGATCGACCCGGACCGCACCAGGCACTCGGCTGGCGATGAAGTCGGCGTCGGCCGGCGTGGTCACCGGGTCGAAGCGGCCAGCCACCGCCAGGGTCGGCACCGGGATGGCCGCGATCGCGTCGCGCAGGTCGGCCTCGGCCAGGGCATCGCAGCAGGCGGCGTAGCCTTCCGTAGGCGAGTTGCGCAGCTGGCCGATCAGATCTTCGACCACCGCCGGTTCGGTGGCGGCGAAGCCGGGCGTGAACCAGCGCCCGGCGGCGCCCGCGGCCACCTCGGCCATGCCCTGCTCGCGCACCAGGGCGGAGCGCGACTGCCAGCCCTCGGCGGTGCCGATGCGCGCGGCGGTGTTGCACACCACCAACTTGACGAGCCGCTCGGGGGCGTGGACGCCGAGCCATTGCCCGGTCAGGCCGCCCATCGAAATGCCGCAGAAATGGGCGTGCTCGATGTCGAGCACGTCGAGCAGCGCCACCACGTCGCGGCCGAGCAGTTCCAGCGTGTACGGCACAGAGCCCACCTCGCTGCCGCCGTGGCCGCGGCTGTCGTAGCGCAGCACACGGAAGTGCTGGGCGAAGGCGTCGAGCTGCGGCTGCCACATGTCGAGGGTGGTGCCCAGCGAGTTGGAGAAAACCAGTACCGGCGCGTCGGCCGGGCCGTCGAAACGGTAGTGGAAGCGGGTGTTGTCGATATCGAGGTAAGGCATCTAGTGATCTCCGGCACGTTCGAGGACGCGTTGGATGAAACCGTCGGCCACGCCGACGGCGTTGAGCGGGTCAAGCAGGCGGACGAGGTCGGACAGGCTCAGGTGGGCGAGGACGCGCTCGTCCTCGGCCAGTACCGCCTTCAGGTGACGGCCCTGCTCGCTCGCCTCGCGGCACTTGGCCTCGATGAGCTTGTGCGCCTCGAGCCGGCCGAGCGACTCGCCGAGCGCCATCGTCACCGCCTCGGCCATGATCAGGCCGCCGGTCTTGTCGAGGTTGGCGCGCATGGTGTCGGCGCGCACTTCCATCCCTTCGACCAGTTCGGCGCTGACAAGCAGCGCGCCAGCCGACAGCTGAATCAGCTCGGGCAGTACCTCCCATTCGGCATGCCAGCCGCCGAGGCCGCGCTCGTGCTCCTGCACCATGGCCGAGAATACGGTGCCGACCAGTGCCGGCACGCGCACGGCGGCGGACAGCACGATGGCCGAACTGACCGGGTTGCGCTTGTGCGGCATCGTCGACGAGCCACCCCGACCCTCGCCGGCCGGTTCGAACACTTCAGCCACGTCGGTCTGCATCAGGAGCGACAGGTCACGCGCGAACTTGCCGAGCACGCCGGTCAGGCTGCCGAACCAGGCCGCCACTTCGGCCACGCGGTCGCGCTGACCGTGCCACGGGGTGGCGGGCAAGGCCAGCTCCAGCTCGTCGGCCAACCTTTGCGCCACGGCGAGACCGGCGTCGCCGAGCGAGGCCAGCGTGCCGGCGGCGCCGCCGAACTGCAATGCCAGTACGCGCGGCTTGAGTTCGGCCAGCCGTTCACGCTGGCGCAGCAGCGCGTCGAGGGTGCCGGCGAGCTTGAGTCCGAAGGTGGTGGGCAAGGCGTGCTGCATCCAGGTACGGCCGACCATCACGGTGTGACGGTGCTCCGCCGTGCGCCGCGCCAGCGCCGCGATCAGCCGGTCCAGATCGGCCTCGACCGCAACCAGCGCCTGCTTCAGCTGCAGCACGAAGCCGCTGTCGATGGCGTCCTGGCTGGTGGCGCCCCAGTGCACGAAGCGCGCCGCCGTCGGGTCGGAGGCTTTGACTTGCGCGGTCAGGTACTTGACCAGCGGGATGGCGAGGTTGCCGGCACGCGCGGCGTCGGTGGCGATTTGATCCAGATTGAGCAGCTCGGCGCGGCAGGCGGCTTCAATCGGTGCCACTGCTTCCGGTGGGATCACGCCGGCCGCCGCCTCGGCACGCGCCAGCGCCGCCTCGAAGTCGAGCATGCCCTGCACTGTGGCCGCGTCGCTGAAGGCCGCGTAGCACGCACTCGCACGGAACAAGGGGTCCAGGAGTTTCATTCTTGGCTTTCCTTGAAAAAGCCAACAGGCCCGGCCGGTGAGGTCGAGCCTGTCGGCGTCGTTTCAACGGGTTCTCACCCGGGCATCATACGCGTTCGATGATCAGCGCGATGCCCTGCCCCACGCCGATGCACATGGTGCACAGCGCATAACGGCCGCCGGTGCGGGCCAGCTGGTAAGCCGCCGTGGTCACCAGGCGCGCGCCGGAGGCGCCGAGCGGGTGGCCGATGGCGATCGCGCCGCCGTTCGGGTTGACGCGCACGTCGTCGTCGGTCAGGCCGTGATCGCGGGTCACCGCCAGCGCTTGGGCGGCGAACGCTTCGTTCAGTTCGATCAGGTCGATCTGGTCCAGCGTCAGACCCGCCTTGGCCAGCACCTTGCGGATCGCCGGTGCCGGGCCGAAGCCCATGATGCACGGCGCCACACCGGCGGTGGCCATGGCCACGATGCGGGCACGCGGGGTCAGGCCGTAACGGCCGGCGGTGGCTTCGTTGGCCAGCAGCACGGCGCAGGCGCCGTCGTTGACGCCCGAGGCATTGCCGGCGGTCACCGAACCGTCCGGGCGCACGACGCCCTTGAGCTTGGCCAGCGCTCCCGGCGTGGTGGCACCCAGGTGTTCGTCCTTGGCGAACACGATGGCCTCGCCCTTCTTCTGCGGAATCGTGACCGGGATCAGTTCATCGGCAAAGCGGCCGGCTTCGTGGGCGGCAGCGTAGCGCTGCTGGCTGCGCAGCGCGAAGGCGTCCTGGTCGGCGCGGCTGATGGCGAAGTCGGTGGCGACATTCTCGGCGGTTTCCGGCATCGAGTCGACGCCGTACTGCGCCTTCATCAGCGGGTTGACGAAGCGCCAGCCGATGGTGGTGTCCTCGATCTTCATGTTGCGCGAGAACGCGGTGTCGGCCTTGCCCA
Organism: Pseudogulbenkiania sp.; assembly: GCA_016192025.1. Classification (GTDB taxonomy): domain Bacteria; phylum Pseudomonadota; class Gammaproteobacteria; order Burkholderiales; family Chromobacteriaceae; genus Pseudogulbenkiania. The sequence goes on from JACPUY010000293.1 coordinate 6,689, forward strand.
TCACGTACGGGGCGCGGCCCATGCTCTCGACGCCGCCGGCGATCATCAATTGGGTCTCACCGCTCTTGATCGCCCGTGCGGCGATGCCGATCGCGTCCAGGCTGGAGCCGCACAGACGGTTGACGGTGCTGCCCGGCACGTCCTGCGGCAGCCCGGCCAGCAAGCTCGACATGCGCGCCACGTTGCGGTTGTCTTCACCAGCCTGGTTGGCGCAGCCGTAGATCACGTCGTCGATGGCGCCCCAGTCGACGTTGGGGTTGCGCTCGATCAGGGCCTTGATCGGCAGTGCGCCGAGGTCATCGGCGCGAACGCCGGACAAGGTGCCACCGTAGCGGCCGAACGGGGTGCGGATCGCGTCGCAGATGAATGCGTTTTCCATGGTCTTTCTATCCCTTTGCTGCCGGTCAGGCGGCCAGCGTGAGCGGCACCGGGGTCAGGCGCTGCAGTTCGTCGAAGTCGAGCCCTTCCACCATCTCGAGCACCACCAGGCCGTCCGGGGTCACGTCGATCACGGCGAGGTCGGTGTAGATGCGGTCGACGCAATCGATGCCGGTCACCGGGTAGCCGCAGCGCTCGACGATCTTGCATTCGCCGCTCTTGGTCAGGTGATCCATCATCACGAACACCTTCTTGGCGCCGATGGCGAGGTCCATCGCGCCGCCCACCGCCGGGATCGCATCCGGGGCGCCGGTGTGCCAGTTGGCCAGATCGCCCTTTTTCGATACCTGGAACGCACCGAGCACGCAGATGTCGAGGTGGCCGCCGCGCATCATCGCGAACGAGTCGCCGTGGTGGAAGAAGCAGCCGCCGTCGAGCAGCGTCACCGGTTCCTTGCCGGCGTTGATCAGTTCCGGGTCTTCCTCGCCGGGGGCCGGGGCCGGGCCCATACCGAGTAGGCCGTTCTCGCTGTGCAGGAATATCTCGCGGTCCTTGGGCAGGTAGTTGGCCACCTTGGTCGGCAGGCCGATGCCCAGGTTGACGTAGGAACCTTCGGGAATGTCGCGGGCCACGCGTTCGGCCATCTGGTCGCGGGTAAGTTTGTTCATGGTGTTTGCTCCTTTACGCCACGCGCGCCGAGGCGGCGCCCGACACGGCCACGACACGCTGCACGAAGATACCCGGGGTCACGATCACTTCCGGATCGAGCGCGCCCAGCGGCACGATCTCGCTGACCTGGGCGATGGTGGTCGCGGCGGCGGCGGCCATGATCGGGCCGAAGTTGCGCGCGGTCTTGCGGTACACCAAGTTGCCCCAGCGGTCGCCCTGCAGTGCCTTGATCAGCGCGAAGTCGGCCTTGATCGGGTATTCGAGCACGTAGTGCTTGCCGTCGATCTCGCGCGTTTCCTTGCCTTCGGCCAGCAGCGTGCCGTAGCCGGTCGGGGTGAAGATGGCGCCGAGTCCGGCCCCGGCAGCCTGGATGCGCGCGGCGAGGTTGCCCTGCGGCACCAGTTCGAGCTGGATCTCGCCGGCGCGGTAGAGCGCGTCGAACACGTGCGAGTCGGCCTGGCGCGGGAAGGAGCAGATGATCTTCTTGACGCGGCGGGCCTTCAGCAGCGCCGCGAGACCGATCTCGCCGTTGCCGGCATTGTTGTTGACGATGGTGAGGTCTTTGGCGCCTTGCGCGATCAGCGCGTCGATCAGCTCGGCAGGCTGCCCCGCCGTGCCGAAGCCGCCGATCATTACGGTGGCACCGTCGAAGATGCCGGCCACCGCCTCCTCAAGGGAGGCAACGGTCTTGTCGATCATGGTCTCGCTCCCGGCCCACCCTTCTATATAGGATGGGCTCCATTGCTTAGGGTTGATGAACATGCCCGCGCGGAGGCGGACATGGCCCGGTCAGGCGGGGACCGTGTGTCAAACGGGCGCTGACCGAACATTACGTCGGGTATTGACCACAATGTAGGGCGCCGCCTTTATGAGCGTCAAGGGCGATTATCGAAATACAGTGCGTATATCGCACAAAATTTCTGTCCGGTGGTTTCCCTGTACAGGACGCACGGTCGATACTCCAAACAGCCGAATCCAAGCGCTTCAGCCCCTCTCGCCGGACCGGTGCCGCAGAAAACCGCAGGCACACAAATCGATAGCAATTGTCCGAATATAGAACATATAATCGACTATCGAACAAATCTCCACCTCAACCCGCAGGCGGAGAACATCCTGACGAATGCGCCTTATTTCTTGTGAGGACAGACCATGCAGCATTCCATTGCCACGGTGTCGCTGAGCGGCACGCTGCCGGAGAAGCTCGAGGCGATTGCCGCCGCCGGATTCGACGGCGTGGAGATTTTCGAGAACGACCTGTTGTATTTCGAAGGCTCGCCGCGCGACGTCAAGCGCATCTGCGCCGATCTGGGGCTCGAGATCATGCTGTTCCAGCCGTTCCGCGACTTCGAAGGCGGCCGGCGCGACAAGCTGCAGCACAACCTCGACCGCGCCGAGCGCAAGTTCGACCTGATGCAGGAACTGGGCACCGACCGCATCCTGGTCTGCAGCAGCGTGCAGCCTGACGTGATCCGCGACGACGCGGTCATTGCCGACGATTTGGCCAAGCTAGCCGAACGCGCCGGGAAGCGCGACATCCTGGTCGGTTTCGAGGCCTTGGCCTGGGGGCGCTACGTCAATTCCTATCGCCACGTCTGGCAACTGGTGAAAGCAGTCAACCATCCCAACCTCGGCATCATCCTCGACAGCTTCCACACGCTGTCGATCAAGGACGACCTGTCGCTGCTATCGGAAATCCCCGGCGACAAGATCGTGTTCCTGCAGCTGGCCGACGCCCCCATCCTGGCGATGGACGTGATGGAATGGAGCCGCCATTTCCGCTGCTTCCCCGGCCAGGGCGAGTTCGCCCTGCCGGCCTTCCTCGCGCCGATTCTGCAGACCGGCTACGACGGCCCGCTGTCGCTGGAGATTTTCAACGACGGCTTCCGCGCCGCGCCAACGCGCGTCACCGCCGCCGACGGCCTGCGCTCGTTGCTGTACCTGGAGGAAACCACCCGTCAGGCGATGACGGCTTCGGCCAATCTGGAGGCTCCGGCCCCGGCCGCCGCAGCGCTGTTCGCACCGCCGCCGGCGTCCCGTTACGACGGCGTGGAGTTTCTCGAGTTCGCGGTCGACGACGCGGCGGCACGCCGCCTCGCCAAGTGGTTCGAGAAACTCGGCTTCGCCCACGCCGCCCGCCACAAGTCGAAAAGCGTCGACCTGTACCGCCACGGCAGCGTCAACCTGATCCTCAACGCCGAACCGGACTCGTTCGCGCACGCCTTCTTCGTCGCCCATGGCCCGTCGCTGTGCGCGTCGGCATTCCGCGTCGACGACAGCCGCGCCATGCTGGAACGCGCCAAGCAGTATCGCGCCCGCCCGTTCGAAAGCCGCGTCGGCCCGAACGAACGCCAGATCCCGGCGGTGCGCGCCCCCGACGGCAGCCTGCAGTACCTGGTCGACCAGGGCAGCGACGGCCGGTCGATCTACGAGAGCGACTTCGACCTGCTGCCCACGGCCGCCGACGCTGCGGCGCGCACCACGCTGACCGCGATCGACCACTTCGCGCTCGGCCTCCCGGCCGAAACGCTCGACACCTGGTCGCTCTATTTCCGCGCGGTATACGGCTTCGCCGCCGAGCACGAGTGGGTGCTGCCCGACCCCTACGGACTGGTGAAGAGCCGCGTGCTGCGCAGCCAGGACGGCACGATCCGCATCCCACTCAACATCTCGGAAAACCGCAACACCGCCATCGCCCGCTCGGTGTCGACCTATCGCGGCTCCGGCCTGCAGCACGTCGCGTTCTCCACAGGTGACATCTTCACGGCAGTGGCGGCGACGCGCGCGGCCGGCCTGCCGCTGCTCGAGATCCCGCGCAACTACTACGACGACCTCGCCGCGCGCTTCGACCTGACCCCGGAGTTCATCGAGCAGATCGCCGCTGCCAACGTGCTGTACGACCGCGATCCGGATGGCGGCGAACTGCTGCACGTCTACACCGAGCCGTTCGAAGAACGCTTCTTCTTCGAAATCCTCGAACGGCGCGGCGGTTACCAGCAGTACGGCGCCGCCAACGTGGCGGTGCGGCTGGCCGCATTGGCGCAGACGCGTGCCCGCGCCGGCCAGCTCGGCGCCAGCTGGGCCGACTGAAACCCACTCCCGGCCTCTGCCAAAACCGAAAGCCTGGCGGGGGCTGGCCTCAAGGAAAACAGCATCGCCCCCTGGCCAGGGGCGCCATGACAAACCACCAGCGCGTTCATGACTAAACCAACAATGGAGGAGTGATTCGATGATTAGCGGCAAAACCACCCTGATCGCCCATATCGGCTACCCGACCGAGTCGTTCAAGTCGCCGATGATTTACAACCCCTGGTTCGA
>JACPUY010000319.1 GCA_016192025.1 Pseudogulbenkiania sp.
AACAACTGACCATGAGTAACCCAACCTCCGCAGCCGAGACAAAAAACAGCAGGCAAAAAAACTCCAGTCATCCTGTCTGGAGATAGGCCATAGCACGGTGCCGAAGCTGAACGACGTGGTACAGTACAAACGCTGGGGTTGGATGGTTGGCACCGGCGTCTTCATCCAGTTAACGTCGACGGTCTCGGCTCGCATGGACATAGAGGAGATCCGCCCGGCCGTGGGAAACGGTGTCAGCCCGGTCAACGAAGCCGCCGATGCCCAGAACCGCATCCGCCGCAGTGCCGAGGAAACGCTGGAGCGCTTCCACAACGTGGCCTACTCGATGTCGGAACAAAGCCAGGCCGGCACCCGCATCGCCGGCAGCGTGGAGCAAGTGGCCGGGGTGGTAACCAAAACCCGCCGCGCCGTGGCCCTTACCACGCAGGCGGTGCGCGACATCGACAGCATGGCCAACAGCCTGCGCGACGCGGTGTCCCGCTTCCGGCTATAAGGGGTGGCCAAAACACCAGACCGCCAGCCTTCCGGCTGGCGGTTTTGTTTCATCTTGGCAGCGGCAAGGCGTGCCCGGGCCGCGCTCAGGCGGACAGGCTTTCCGCCTCGAGCCACCCGGTCAGTTCCTGCAGCCGGGCCTCGAACTGCGCCATCCGGGGCCCGAATTCGCCCGGTTCCGGCTGGTGCGCGGCCTGTTCCAGCGCCTCGGCTACCTCGCCCAGCGCCATGGCGCCCACCATGCGGCTGGCCCCCTTGATACGGTGCGCGGCCCACGCCACCCGCTGGCTATCGTTGGCTCCTACCGCCGCCCGCAGCGCATCGACGTCTTGCTGATTGCTCTGCAGGTACTCCAGCAAGATTTCCTGCTCGATCCCGCGGTCACCGTTGCTGTAGACCGCCAGCGCTGAACGATCGACAGGCTCGCCCTGCGTCATTGCCGAAGGCGCCTCGGGCTCCGGTGGCGCGGCATCGTCCGTCGCAATTGGGCAGCACAGCCACTTTTCCAGCATCTTGCCGAGCTGGGCCAGGTTGAGCGGCTTGGTCAGAAAATCGTCCATGCCGGCTGCCAGCGCGCGGTCGGCCTCTTCCTTGCCGGCATTGGCGGTACAGGCAACGATGGGGATCCGGCTGCCCGTCTCGGCCAGTCGCTCATGCTGGCGGATATTGCGCGCCAGCTGGTAGCCGTCCATCACCGGCATGTGGCAATCGGTCAGGATCAGCGAAAAACGCCCGTTGCGCCAACGCTGCAAGGCCTGCACGCCATCCTCCACCACCTCGGCCGGGTAGCCCAGCAACTCCAGCTGCTTCTGCCCCAGCTTGCGATTGGTCGGGTTGTCCTCGACGAACAGGATCGGCTTGAAACCGGCCAGTGTCGTCCGGTCGATGCTGAGCGGTGCCGCCGGGGTCGCACTGGCAGGCAGAGCCTCAGCCGCCACCAGCGGGGCGGACAACGTCAGCGTGGCGCAGCTTCCCTGCCCCGGCTCACTGTCGAGCATGACCTGCCCGCCCATCAGCCCGGCCAGGCTCCGGCAAATGGCCAGACCCAGTCCGGTGCCACCGAAACGCCGGGTGGTATCGCTTTCGGCCTGGATGAAGGGCTCGAACAGCCGTTCCACCGTGGCTTTTGTCATGCCGATCCCGGTGTCGATCACGTCGAAGCGCAGCGTCTGGGCCTGCTCATCCTGCGCCACCACCGAGACGCGGATCTCGACCGTGCCCTGCTGGGTGAACTTGATGGCATTGCTGACAAAATTCTGCAGGATCTGGCGCAGGCGCAGCGAATCCAGCAGCAACCGCGGCGCGACCCCATCATCGACCCACGAGGTAAACCACAGATCCTTGCGACGGGCATTTTCCAGATACAGCCCATGCACCTGCTCGACGATGTCAGCGACCGAGGCCGGCTCGGGGGTCAGGTCGAGCCGGCCCGCCTCGATCTTGGAAAAATCCAGGATCTCGTCGATCAACCGGAGCAGGGTTTTGGCCGATTCCTGGATGGTATCCACCGAGTCCCGCTGCTCGGGGTCCAGCGGGGTCAGCGCCAACAGTTCGACCATGCCCAGCACCCCGTTCATCGGGGTCCGGATTTCATGACTCATGGCCGCCAGGAAGGCGCTCTTGGCACGGTTGGCGCTGTCGGCCTGACGGCACGCCTCGATCAGCTCCGCCTCCTGCTGCTTGAGTCCGGTGATGTTGGCCCAGACCCCGACCGTGCCGCGCCCGGGGATCTGCCGCTCGTTGATCTGCCACCAGCCCTCCCCCAGTTGCAGCGAGAAGGATGAAGCGCGGTTGCGATGGCGCCGCACCCGCTCGGCCAGCCACAGTTCCGCGTCGAAACCGGACTCCGGCCGCTCACCCCGCTGCAGCGTCGCCCGCACCGTATCCTCGAACGACATGCCGAGCAGGGAGTCGGAGGACTTGCCGTCGCTGACCAGGTCGGCAAAACGCTGGTTGCACAGCAACAGCTGATCATGCGGGCCATAGAGCACGAAGGCCTCGGAGATGGATTCGATCGCCCCCAGCAATTGGTAACGGGCCTCGGCCGCCTCGTCACGCGCCTGCTGCAGGGCGAATTCGGCCATTTTGCGCTCGGTGATGTCCAGGCAGGCCAGGATCATGCCGCCCTGGACGTTCCCACCGTGCACGGCCTGTCCTTCGACCAGTACCCACACCGGCATGCCGTTGCTGCGCAGGCACTCCGCCTCGTACTGCCCCCGGGAGCCTTCTTCGCGCGCGTCGCACAACGCCTTGCCGAACGGGAGCCAGACCTGTTCGTCGGCGACCAGCTCGAACAGGTGCAGCGATAGCAGTCCGCCTTCCCCGGTGCCGAATATCTGCTCGGCCGCCTGGTTGGCCCGCATGATCCTGAAGTCTTCGTCCACTCTGAGCAGGCCGACCGGCGAGGCCGCGTAGACCGCCTCCTCCTCCTGCAGCACCGTGCGCAGGCGCATATCCGACGCCTTGCGCAGATTTTCTTCGGCATAAAATCCCATGATGCTGGCGAAAGCCCCGAGCAGGGCGTCCTGAGCCTGGGCCATGGCATCCCGATCCGGCGTTTTCAGACACGCTAGCGCCACCAGCCGCTGCTCCAGCCGGACCGGCAGCAGCGTCCACTGCGCCGACGCCATCTCCAGCGTCACCACCCCGTCCGCCGCCAGGAACGGGCCGCAGAGCGAGCCCATCAGGGTTTTCCATTCGGAAGTGTCGCGGCACCCTTGCCTGGCAAGGAAACGGAACGATTGCCCGGTGACCTGATCCGGTTCGACCGCGATCAGTCCGCCTTCCGCGGCACGGCAGAATTCGAGAAACAGCGCCAGCAGGCGGGCAAAAACATGCGAACGGGAGCTGTTGGCCAACAGCAGCGAAGTCACCCCCGATATCGCCGACAACAGGGCCAAACTGCGCGCGTGCGCCATTTCCGCCAGCCGCTGTTCGTGCTCGTCCCGCACTACGACAAGCCGCCTCAACTTGTGCGGCAATCGCCCCTGGGCCAGCGGACTAAGGGTGATACCGACAAAGAAGCGGCTGCCGTCCTGCCGGATCCCGACCCCCTCACCGCTGGTCTCGGCGGCATCGTGCGCCGCCCGCTGCTCCATGTGCGCCGGCGAGAATTCCACGATCTCGGCCAGTGCGCGCCCGCGCAATTCGGCGCGCCCGCGGCCGAACAGCTGCTCGGCCCCCAGATTGGCCATATGAACAGCCCCGTCCTCATCCACGGTCAGGATGGCGTCACGGGTGGCGTCCAACACCTGCTGCAGGCGGCTGAGTGGCCGCAGGATACGGCGCATGACGGCAAACAGCAGACCGGCGTACAGGGCGAGGGCCAACAGTGAGGCTGTCACAGCCAGCTGCAGCGAGCGATAATTCTCATTGCGTTGCTGCTCGAGCACCCTTTCCGCCAGAAGGGAGGCGTCGTCGAACAGGGCCAGCACCTGATCGTGAGAACGGCGGATGGATGCCAGATAAACCCCGCTGACCGGCAGCGATGCCGCCGGCCCCTGCAGTTCGGCAAGCTGGGCATTGCTCAGTCGGAACTGCCGGTAGGTCGCCTCGTTGAGCTCGGCCAGGCGCTGCGCCAGCTGCGGCTGGCCGAGAAAACGGATGTTCGACCGCAACAGCTCCAGCATCAGCAGGCCGCGCTCGCGCTGCGAGGCCAGCTCGGCTTCGTCGGTGGAGTTGAGCCGCCGCTTCAGCTCCACCCGCATCAACAGGGCCGCCCCTTCGGCCCCGAGAGAGCGGCGCAGGCGCCAGGTATTGAATTTGATGCCGGCCAGCCGGCTCAGGGTCTCGTTATCGCCGTCGCTCAGGCGGTACGAGTGGTTGGCGAGCTGGGTGTCGATACCTTCGAACAGGTGGTTGCTGGCCAGCTGCCAACTTAAGGCCAGGCTCTCGTCGGCCCGCCCCGGGTTGCGTTTGAGATAGAGATCGATCTCTTTGCGCAGCGTGGTCAGATGCGTGTGACGCTGGCGGATGGCCACCAGATTGGCCCGCTCCCGCTCCCCGTCCAGCGCCTCCACACTCTGCAGCGCCTGCACCAGTGCACGATCCCCTTGCCGGCGCAGGCGCTGCAATTCGGGCAGTTCATAGCGGCCTATGGGCTGCGGCCGGGCCAGCAGGATGCGGATACGGGAACTCTCGCGCTCCAGGTAGTCGGCGGCCAGGAACAGCTGGTGCGAGGAGCGGTTGAGTTCGGACAACCACTCGGCACGGCGGTGCTGCTGGAGCGAATCCCGTATCAGCAGATACGAAGCCAGTCCCTGCAACACTCCCAGCACGATGACGACCAGCACGACGGCCCGGCCGATGGAAACCGTTTGCCCCCAGCGCCCCGCCTCCTTGCCTCCCAGCATGGTTCAGGCCTGCCCCGGCAGCTCCGGCTCCAGCACCGACAGGTGACTGACGCCGTAACGATCGCGGAAGTTGCGCAGCGCGGTGAGCTGGGTAGCGGTGATGCGAGTACCCTTGGGTAGCAGCAAATGACCGGATAGATTGGTCAGATCGCGCGCCAGCACCATGCCCGGTTTGACGGCCTCCAGCGGCTTCAGGATGCCGGTGGAATGATGGCTGTCTTCAAATGCAGACGGTTCGAGCAGGGTGGCCGCGTGGGGCAGGTTGGCGTTCCGCTCGTGGGCGTCTCCCGTCGCCACCGAGAAATAACGGAACGGGTCCGCCTCCGGCCGCGGCTTGGTCAGGGCCAGTTCAATCGCCTTTTCCACATCGGCCGGCTTGGGCGGTTTGACGAGGAAACCGTCGGCGTGCAGGCGCGCGGCGGCCAGCACGTTGCTCCGGTCGGCATGACCGGACAGGAAGATGAACGGCAGGTTGGACGGGTTGGCGGTCTGCCCGCAGCGCAGCTCTTTCAACAGCCCGATGCCGTCCATGCCGTCCATCTGGATATCGCACAGCACCAGGTCGACCTGACGGCTGTCCAAGGTGCGGACAGCCGAGGCCCCATCGGCTGCCTGCAGGATGGCTTCCGGGCGGACCCCCATGCTGCGCAGGGCCTGGTTGATCAGCGTCCTGATCAGAGCCTGATCGTCCACCACCAATACCTTGAGTCGGAAAAAATCTACAGTCATGACACGGGCCTCGGCGCATGCACCCCCCCAAGCTGATGAGGAAGCTGCTGGATAATAGCTCTAAGACATTATAAATGCATAATGGCAGTTATTTATCATTGTTGCGAGTGTGCGCCGTTACCGCCAGGGCTTGGCCGAAAACCGGCCCGACTCCGGCCAAGCGGTCAGCTGGCTACTTGATGCCGAGCCGCTCCAGCCGGTAGCGCAGCGAGCGGAAGCTGACCCCGAGCAGCTTGGCCGCCTGGGTGCGGTTGAAACGGGTTGCCTGCAGCGCCTTGACGATGGCGTCGCGTTCGACCCGGTCGAGAAAGTCCTGCAGCCCTTCGCTGGCGCACGGCTGCGGCACGGCGTCGTCGCCCTCGGCGACCGGACCGCCCGCCAGCTGCAGGTCGGCCACCTCCACCCGCCCGTCGTTGGCCAGCGCCGCCGCGCGCTCGAGGATGTTCTCCAGCTCGCGGAAGTTGCCGGGGTAGTTGTACGCCATCAGTGCCTTGACCGCGTCCGGGCTGAGGCGCGGGCGCGGGCCGTCGCCGGCCAGCCGCTCCAGCAGGCGACCGATGAACAGCGGGATGTCCTCGCGCAGCTCGCGCAACGGCGGCATGCTGAGCTGGATCACGTTGAGGCGGTAGTACAGGTCCTGGCGGAACCCGCCGCTGTCGACCAGCGCCACCAGATCGTGGTGCGTGGCGCACAACAGGCGCACGTCGACCGCCTCCTCGGGGCCGCCGCCGAGCTTGCGCACGCGCTTCTCCTGGATCGCGCGCAGCAGCTTGACCTGCATCGCCAGCGGCAGGTCGGCTACCTCGTCGAGGAACAGCGTGCCGCCGTTGGCCTGCTGGAAGAAGCCGTCGCGCTCGCCGTCGGCGCCGGTGAAGGCCCCCTTGCGGTAGCCGAAGAACTCGCTCTCCATCAGATTTTCCGGGATCGCGCCGCAGTTGACCGGGACGAACGGGCGCGCCGCGCGCGGGCCCTGCTCATGGATCAGCCGCGCCGCCTGCTCCTTGCCGGTGCCGGATTCGCCGCGGATGTACACCGCGGCCTGGGTGCGCGCCAGCCGCTCGATCAGCCGCCGCACCTCCTGCAGTGCCGGCGACTCTCCGGCCAGCCGCGCCGCACCGTCAACCGGACCGGCACCGACGCGGCCGTCCAGCGCCAACGCCGACTGCACCAGTGTCCTCAGCTGCGCCAGGCTGACCGGCTTTTGCAGGTAGTCGAAGGCGCCGGCCTTCATCGCCGCCACCGCGTTGTCGGCGCTGCCGTAGGCGGTCAGCACCGCCACCGGCACGTCCAGCCCGGCCAGGCCGATATGCTCGACCACCGCCAGCCCTTCGCCGTCCGGCAGGCGCATGTCGGTCAGCGCCAGGTCGAACGGCTGGCGCGACAGCTGGCGGCAAGCGTCGCCGACGCTGGCGGCGGTCACCACCTCCAGTCCCATCTTGATCAGCGTCAGTTCCAGCAGTTCGCGGATGTCCGGCTCGTCGTCGACGACCAGCACACGGCGATTCAGGGTTCTAGTCATAAAGCTTTCCGGCAGTACAGTCTGAAACGCCCGCCCGGGCTCAGGTAGGCCAGCAGGGCATCGTTGGCCTCGGCCAGCTCGCGGGCGATGTAGAGCCCAAGGCCGGTGCCGCTGCTTTCGGTGGTATAAAACGGTTCGAACAGGTGCTGCTGGTGCGCGGCGCTGACGCCTGGCCCGTCGTCCACCACGTCGATCAACAGCGCGCTCTCGCTCTCGTCGACCTCGATACGCAAGGAGCCGGTATGACGCTGGCAGTGGCGCCAGCCGTTGGCCAGCAGGTTGCCGAGGATCTGCGCCAGGTGGCCGCGGTCGAACACGATGGCGCGCGGACTGTTGAAGGTGGTGACGATACGCCCGGCGGCGGCCGGCTCGGCCAGCACGAACTGCTCGACCAGCTCGGCCAGCAGCACCGAGGGACGCAGCGTTTCCGGCTTGACCCGGTCGCGCCGGTTGAGCGCCAGCACCTCTTCCACCAGCCGGTCGATGCGCCGGCTGTTGTCGCGCACCATCGTGGCCAACCTTTGTGTGGCCGGATCGACGGCGTCCTCGCCCAACAGCTCGGCGGCGTGGCTGATCGCCGCCAGCGGATTGCGGATTTCATGAGCGATGTTGGCGGTGAGCCGGCCGAGCGCCGCCAGCTTCAGCTGCCGTGCCTCTTCCGCCACCTCGCGCGCCTCGCGCAGGAACAGCAGCAGCGCCTGCGCCTCGCCGGCCCGGGTCGGCACCATGCGTCCGATCAAGGGGTGGCCCTGCACGTTGAGCTGTACCGGCCGCGCCAGCGGGGAGCAGCCGTCCTGTTGCCAGCGCGTGACCTGCGCCGCCAGCTCGGGCAGCAGCTTGCCGCGCTCGACCTGGCTGAAATGGCGCGTGGCGGCGTCGTTGAACTGGCGCACCCGGCCCTCCTGGTCGAGCACCAGCACCGCCTCGCGCAGGCTCTGCAAGGCCAGCTCGTTGAGCCGGTTGAGCTGGGCGATCTCGCTGCCGCGCGACTCGGCCAGCCGTTCGGAATCGCGCGCCACGCGCGCCAGCTGGTGGGTGGTCACGCTGGTGACGAAGCCGGCGCTGGCCAGCAGCGCCGCCTGCACCAGTTCGCTGGTGCTGCCATTCAGCATGATTATGTCATAGACGGCCATGCCCAGCAGCGCCAGGCTGGCCAGCGCGGCGTAGAACAGCGCATAACGGCTGGAAGCCAGCAGCCCGGCCACCGCCAGGTAGGGCAGCAGCAGCACGCCGTAGCCGCCCTTCACCCCGCCGGTGATCAGCATCAGCGCGGTGATCATGACGATGTCGACGCTGACCCCCAGCGTGACCTGCACGCCGTGCGCCAGCGGTCCGCGCCCGAGCGACAGCCACAAGCCGATCAGCACCGAGTAGGCCAGCACCCAGCTGTAGAACGCCGCACCGCCCACCAGCAGCGGCTCGCCGTCGAAACCGTGCAGCTGCGACACCAGCAGCAGCACCAGCACGATGGCGCCGCGGAAGGCGTTGAACAGCCTGAGCGCGTTGGCCGACGACAGCGTGAGCGAGCGCGGCAGGTCGATCATGCCTGCCCGGCCGGGTCGACGATGGCCGTCACCAGCCACTTCTTCGGCATCAGCTGGCCCTTACGGCCGCGCTTGCCGTCGTAGTCGGCCAGTGCGACCTTCTCCTCGCTCTGCTTGCCGCGCACCGACTGCGCCGCCAGCAGCGCCTTGTCGCCGCCGACCAGACCGATGGCGGTGAGCGCTTCGCCCTCGCCCAGTTGCATCAGCATCAGCCCGCGACCCTTGGCCAGCTCCTTCAGTTCGCCGGCCGGGAAGGCCAGCAGGCGGCCGTTGTCCGCCGCTGCTACCAGCCGCAGGCCGTCGAGCTTGGCCGGGGCCGGCAGCGGTGAGAGCACCGTCTCGCCGTCCTCCAGCGTCATGAAGGCCTTGCCGGCCTTGACCCGGCCGGCCATGTCGCCGATCTTGGCGATGAAGCCGTAGCCGCCGGAGTTGGCCAGCACGAAGCGCGTGCTCTCCGGGCCGGAGATCAGCTGCGCCGGCTTGGCGCCGTCCTGCAGCTCGACCAGGGACGCCACCGGCACACCGTCGCCACGCCCGGTCGGCACGATGGCCGGGTCGACGGAGTAGGCGCGGCCCTTGCCGTCGAGCACGATGACCGGCCACACGGTGCGCGTTTCCACCACGGTGGCCAGCGCGTCGCCGTCCTTGAAGCTGAGCGCGGAGAGATCGACGCTGTGGCCGACACGGGCACGAATCCAGCCTTTTTGCGACAGGATGATGGTGACCGCTTCGTCGGCCACTGACTGGGTCAGCACCGCGCGCTCGGCGGTCTTGATCTCGCTGCGGCGGGCGTCGCCATACTTGGTGGCGTCGGCCTGGATCTCGTCGCGCA
>JACPUY010000283.1 GCA_016192025.1 Pseudogulbenkiania sp.
AAAGGCAGCTCCATCGCCTCGATCAGCGGAAAACGGCCAGCGGAATAGCCCGGCGCGGTCCACACGATGTCGGCCACGCCATTCTTCACCTGATCGACCAACTGCGGCGGTGTACCGCCAAGCTGCATGGCCGGGTAGATCTGGCAGCCGATGCGGCCGGCAGACTCCTTGGCCAGCTTGTCGCACCACGGCTTCAGCACCTTCTGCTGGACCGGGGAAACCGGCGGCAGGAAGTGTGCAATCCTCAGGGTCACGTCTTGAGCCGCCACCGACATCGATACCATGGCCAGCGAGGCCATTGCGAAAACACGAACCTTCATCCTTCTCTCCTCCGTTGTTATGAGCCGCTCAGCGGCATCCACCAATATTTTTTGTTAACATGTTAAATATATAGCCGACAAGTTCCTGGGAAGTCAACTGTGAGATGTGTCCCGGGAAGGGATCAAACTGAGGCGGTTGCAAAATAGGTCCATCAGGCAAAGCCTACGAACTCGGGGAAGGGGTCGCGGGTTGACCCCATATCAAACCGCGAGCCACAACGCGTGCGACGTGAACAGCGCATACCCGGTGCAATTCCCCACCTGATTAGCAAGATGACTCAGCATGACCTGACAGTGAGCCATTTTTAAGCGCAACCAAGGCTTAAACCAGCTGGATATGTCGATGTTTGTTGTCATCTCCCCTCAATATTGTGGGAAGGCCCACTCGGCTGAACAATCTTGCTAATCAGGTATCCTTTTTATACGTACAACTCGAGCAAGTGTCTCACTTTACAAAGAATTGTAGCCCTGAGCAGGGTATTGGCTGCAGAACTCTTCCCCAGCAAGACCGCCGTGACCGCACTCCGGGCGCCGATCAGTCCCTCTACGGCACCCATGCCGTACAGACAGACCTTCATGTTTGCTCCTCTTTCTCTTGGCGCCAGACCCGGCGCCCGGGGCGGGTCGGTTAGCGACGGAAGCTGGAATCTTCTCTCTCGACGAGCCGGGTGAAGGCAGCCAAGGCATCCTCACCGGCGCCGTACTTCGGATCGAAGTCGAGAGAGTCCGCGACGCCTTTTTCCAGCACCGGCACCGACAGCTCGAGCACCGGACCCATCGACTGCGAGGCGAGCTGGATCTCGCAGGCACGGTTCATGAGCCACATCAGTGAGAAGGCCTGCGCCAGCGTCGCGCCGATCACCACCGGACCGTGATTGCGCAGCAACAGCACCGGCTTGTCGCCCGCGCTGGCGAGGATGCGCTCACCCTCATCCAGATGCACGGTGATGCCCTCGAACTCATGGTAGGCGATCTTGCCGTAGAGCTGGGCGGCGTAGAAATTGCTGAACGAGAGCCCGTCCTTCAGGCAGCACACCGCCTGGGTGGAAGTGGTATGCACGTGCATCACGCAGTGACCGTCGGGCACTCGCGCATGGATCGCGCTGTGGAAAGTGAAGCCGGCCGGGTTGATCGGCCAGTCCGAGTGGCCGATGATCTTGCCTTCGATGTCGATCTTGACCAGATTGGAGGCACACACCTCGCTGTAGTGCAGGCCGAAGGGGTTGATCAGGAAATGCCCGGGCTCTCCCGGTACGCGCAGGGAGATGTGGTTGTAGATCGACTCGTCCCATTTCAGGTACGCGAAGATGCGATACATCGCGGCCAGCTGGACGCGGGCCTGCCATTCGGCTTCGCTGAAGCGGGCCGGGCGTTCGTAATAGCGGTTCGGGTTCGACATGAGGGTCTCCATGAATGGTGTGCCGTCGCCAGCGGACGGCGACGGCGGTCAGGGTGTTTGGGGATTAGGGGTGTACCTTGGCGGCGGCGCTGCGTGCTGCGGCAACCAGAGCGGCGCCGTCGAAGCCCTTGCCGTTCGCCTCGGCCACCCATTCCCGCTCGACCGTGGCCGCGCGCTGGCGCAGGGAGTCGTAAGCCGCACCCTTCACCATCGTGACGGTGTGGCCGGCCGCCTGCACCTTGCTGCGCGCGGCAGTGGTCGCGCTATCCCAGGCGCGGCCGAAGCGCTCGACCAGGGCAAGGCCGCTGTTGCGGTCGATGATCTCGCGCAGATCGGCGGGCAGCGCCTCATAGCGCGCCTTGTTCATCAGCACGGCGAGCACCGTGGCGCCCATTGCCGGGCGATCGGCCGGGGTTTCCATGTGGAAGCGGGTGACCTCGTCGAGCTTGGTCGGCACGATCACCTCCCACACCGCCGAGGCCCCATCGACCACGCCCTTGGATATCGCCTCGGTCATCTGCGCCGCCGGCATCGCCACCGGGGTGGCACCGAGCGCGGCGAGGGTGCGGGAGATCATGCGGTTGGGCGCGCGCAGCTTGAGACCCTGCAGATCGTTCACCGAACGGATGGCGGCCTTGGATGTATGGATGTTCATGCCCCCATCACCGTGCATCGCCAGCACCTTGAAGGCGGCGTATTCATCCTGTAGCTGGCGCTCGAAGAAAGGCCAAACCACCCGCCCTTGGGCCATGCCGCCGAGGGGCAGCACGCCGGGCAGCTCAAGCGCCTCGGTTTTCGGGAAGCGTCCCGCCGAATAACCCGGGGCGGTCCATACCACGTCGGCCACGCCGTTCTTCACCAGGGCCGGTAACTGCGCGGGGGTGCCGCCGAGCTGCAATGATGGGAAGAACTGGCACTTGATGCGCCCAGCCGACTGGCGGGAGAGGTCCGCGCACCAGGGTTCGAGGACCGATTTCTGTGCCAGCGCCACGCTTGGCATGAAATGGGCAATCTTGAGAGTAACGTTC
>JACPUY010000284.1 GCA_016192025.1 Pseudogulbenkiania sp.
AGTGAGGGTGCCGGCGCCGTCGGCACCGTAACCGGAACTGAAGTTGGCGGCGAAGCTCTGGGTGGCGTCGGTGGCCAACACCGTTTCGTCGACGGTCAGCGACGGCAAGCTGCCGCTGGTGCTGATGCTCGGCCCGTCGTCGTCAAACACCAGTTTCGGGCCTACGTCGACCGGAGTTGTCAATGCCTCGGTCAGGCCAATGCCACCAATATCGAAAGGCGTATCAAAATCGGGGTCCGCGTCGGCGGGTAGTTCGACCCGGATGCGAGTCATATCCAGTTGGCCGTCTTCCAGGGAGAAAAGGATTTTGTCACCGGCTTCGATTCCTTGAACCGTGAACGTTCCATCACCGTTATCGATGATCGTCGGCGTCACCGAACCGCCTGCCCCTTCGATGATCTGCACGGAGGCAAGGTCGATCAGCAGCTTGATGTCGTCGTTCTGATTGATATCCGAGAAGAAGTTGAGGCCCTGGACGTCTCCTGCTGCTTCATTGACGCGGAGTGCGGTGATCTTGACCGTGGTTGGCTCGCCCCCTTGCAGTTGCGAGATCAGAACGCTGGCGCCCTGGGTACCAAAAAAGCCCGTGAAGTCGACGCTGTTGGGGTCGTCTGCCTCTGCGCTGGTCAGCGTGTCGGCACCGCCGACGATCAGGCCTTCGGGTGTGCCTGTCACGAGCGTGAAGAGTAGCCCTTCGCCGGGGTTGACGAGCTGATTCTCGTTGCCGAGTGAAGTCGGCCCCCCGCCTTGGCTGGTATTGACCTCTTCGGACTGGTTCTCATCAATATGGTTCTGGCTGTTGTCAAAGGTGAAGTGCTGACCCGTTACGATGACTTGTGCCGTGTTTGGGTCGCCGAAAGTCATCAGCAGGCTCTTGCCGGACGGGGCGCCCGCGAAACTGAAATTGAACTGCTCCAGCAAGGTCAGGAACAGTCCGTCAGCCACGATCGAGACAAAGTCATCCGGGTTGCTTGTGACATCATGCTGTAGCGGCAGGTACTCGACGACCCAGAGTTTTGCCCCGGTTACATTGCCGGCAGTCGAGGTTTCTTCCGCGTAGATAACGAAGGCGAGGTCACCATCGGCTGTTTTGCCGATGACGATGTTGTCATTGGAGCCCGTGCCCGTATCGGAATACAGCAGGATAGCCTCTCCAGATAGAGTCTTCAGGCCGCTGTCGACACCGTTCAGCGGATTGCCACTGCTGTCGGTAAAGGCAAGATTCACGAGACCAGTGGAGTTGATGGTAACGACATTGCTACTGCTGACAGCCGTCTCGATTGGGGTGAAGCTCGCAAAGGGATAGATTTGCTCAAGGCGACTGGAGAAGAGCGAAGGCAGTGGGAGAGAGGTATCGTCGTCCTGCAAGCCATCCGATTCATCAATTTTGACAGAAGTGCCAGTCAACAAGATAGCGTTATTGCTCATTTTTCTGCTCCTGAATAATGGAATTACGGATTCGTGAAGGCGAAACCTGTAAAACCGGTCGGCCGTTGTTTAGGTAACGGCCTGCCTTGTCATCAGGGCTGAATCGCTGCCGGAATATGCAGGCAGAAATGTCGACATCAGCCAAGCCACCCAAATTGAATCAGGCAGCCCAGCCGTCTCCGACAGAGACCCGCAGCTTTCCGGCCCCGCCTCGCAGCGGGTGTGGCGTAACCGAATGGCAATTTCGATGGCATCGAAAGACAGAGAAACAGCTAAGCCGCTTTATTAGCGGCTGGATTATGGCTGTGATCGTGGGAGTCACCGAAGGTCATTATGTCAACATTATTTTCCCGGTTGAAATATGGTGTGGTGGCTCGTGATGCCCTCCGGGTTTTATATCAATATGATTTGTAGGATACTTTATCGAATTGGCAAATTGTTTCTGGAGGGTTTTTTCTTATTGTTTTTATATAGAACGATGTAGAGTTATATTGGATAAAATATTATAAATAATTACTCATCCGCATAATAAATTTTTTGAATTCAGCGATAAAACACTACTTTTTTTTGCTAATATTTACAGTGAATATCTACTTGGGCTTTATGTCAACCCATAATTGCTTTTATATTTCATCTCAATATTATTTGCCATAATATTGGGCTGGAATGTCCGTAGACACAAAACGATGGCCCCCGCTGGCGACAGCGGGGGCCATTCTTCGGTTCATGCCCCGGGCCACGGAGTATAGTCAGCCCGAGGCAAGAGCAGGATTACTTCGCCAGCGACTGGCTGACCTTGGCCAGGCCATCCTTGCCGTCGAAGGTGGTCACACCTGCCAGCCAGCTCTTCAGCACCGTCGGGTTCTTCTTCAGGTACTCGCGTGCCGCCTGCTCCGGCTTGACCTTGTTCATGATCGGGCCCATCACGCGGTTTTCCATGTCGGTGGTGAACTGCAGGTTGGTCAACAGGCGAGCCACGTTGGGACAGCGGGCCTGGTAATCGGTCGCCAGGCCGGTGAACACCTTCGCTTCGCCGAAGTTGGGGCCGAACACGTCGTCACCGCCGGCCAGATAGCTCATCTTGAACTTGACGTTCATCGGATGCGGTTCCCAGCCGAGGAAGACGACCCATTTCTTCTGGCGGATGGCGCGTTCGACTTCCGCCATCATGCCGGCCTCGCTCGACTCGACCAGCTTGAACCCGGTCATCCCGAACTGGTTCTTCTTGATCATGTCGTCGATCAGCTTGTTGCCGTCGTTGCCGGGTTCGATGCCGTAGATCTTGCCGCCCAGCTTGTCCTTGAACTTGGCGATGTCGGCAAAGGTCTTCAGGCCGCCGTCGGCCACGTAGTCCGGCACCGCCAGCGTGTACTTGGCGCCGACCAGGTTGGGCTTGTCCAGCACCTTGATCTGGCCGGCCTTGACGAAGGGCTCGATCATCGGGGTCATGCTGGGGTTCCAGTAGCCGAGAAAGGCGTCGATCTGCTTGTTCTTGATACCGGCAAAGGTGATCGGCACCGAGGCGATGGTGGTGACCGGCTTGTAGCCCAAGCCTTCCAGCACCACGCTGGCCATGCCGGTGGTGGCGGCGATGTCGGTCCAGCCGACGTCGGCAAAACGCACCTTCTGGCATTGGGCCGGATCGTTCGCCATCGCCATGCTGGTGAACGCACCCAGGACGAGCGCTCCTGCAATCTTGTACAGCTTCATGACTCACCTCTCCGATGCAATTTATAAGGATTTGCCGGCGCGTTTGGCACCGTGCTCTGACAGCCAACAAAAACCGACGGTCACTAGCAGATTGCCACGTCAAGAGCGGACAACTTGCCTGATGGCGACCGCGATTTGCCGGGAAGCGTCGCTGGATAGCCATCGACCCCGACAGAAGGGCACGCCTCTGCCGGGGGACACTCGGGGTCGTTACATGATGGCGGCTTCGAGCACCACTTGCTGACGCTCGCGGCTCGGGGGGTAGCCGAACAGGCTGCGGTAGGACTTGGAAAAATGCGACGACGACAGGAAGCCGGTGGCCACGGTGACTTCCATCACACTCATATTGGTCTGCAGCAGCAATTCGCGCGCCCGGCGCAGCCGCAGGTCGAGGTAGTACTGCGCCGGCGTGCTGCCGAGGTAGCGCTTGAACAGCCGTTCGAGGTGGCGCAACGACACCCCCAGCTCGGCGGCCAGTTCGTCGAGCGAGCGCGGGTTCTCGATGTTCATTTCCATCGCCAGCGCGGCGTCGATCAGCGATTCGTGACCGGTGCCGACGCGCGCCAGCAGCGGAATGTGCTGGTGGTCGTGCTGGTCGCGGATGCGGTCGACGATGAACTGCTCGGACACGTCCGCCGCCAGGCTCTTGCCGCCCTTGAAGCGGATCAAATTGCACATCAGGTCGAGCGGCGCCGTGCCGCCACTACAGGTGAAGCGGTCGCGATCGATCACGAACAGCTCGCTGGAGAACAGGATCTTGGGGAATTCCTCGCGGATCGCCGACAGGTTTTCCCAGTGGATGCTGCTGCGGTAGCCATTGAGCACGCCGGCCTTGGCCAGCGCGAAGGAGCCGGTACAGACCGCGCCCAGCGGCACATTCGCCCCGGCGAAACGGCGGATCACCGACAGCACCTGGTCGGTTACCGCTTCACGCACCTGGATGCCGCCACAGACGATCAGCAGGTCGTACTCGGACGGGTCGGCCGGTGCGGTGATCGGCGACAGCGACAGGCCATTGCTGGCCGGCACCGGCTGGCCGTCACAGGACAGCACCGACCAGCGGTAGAGCTTCTTGCGCGACAGGTGGTTGGCCATGCGCAACGGTTCCACCGCGTTGGTGAAGGCGATCATGGAGAAATTGGGCAACATCAGGAAACCGATATGCGCCAGCGAACCGAGTTCTTGCGGGCTCATGGTGACCTCCTACGATATGTGAGTGTGCGGACAATCGGGACGCCTCGTATCGGGCGCTAATCATGTAAGTATTTTTGTAACAGCAAAAAACGAACCAGCCCCGCCGCCGGTACACCGGTGGCGGGGCCTTGCAGACTTACTGGGCCTGGCCTTGCCGCGCCGCCGGGCCGCGGCCGAAGCTCTCGGTCAGGCGGTCCAGGATGATGGCCAACAATACCACGGCCAAGCCGCTCTCGAAGCCCAGACCGACGTCCAGGCGCTGGATGCTCGACAGCACGTCGTTGCCGAGACCGCCCGCCCCCACCATCGAGGCGATGATCACCATCGACAGTGCCATCATGATGGTCTGGTTGACGCCGGCCATGATCGCCGGCAGCGCGATCGGCAGCTGCACCTTGAACAAGAGCTGGGTCGGAGTACAGCCGAAGGCGTGACCGGCCTCGACCTGCTCCTTGTTGACCTGGCGGATACCGAGGCTGGTCAGGCGCACCGCCGGCGGTACGGCGAACACCACGGTGGCCAGGATGCCCGGCACGCGGCCCAGGCCGAAGAACATCGCGGCCGGAATCAGGTAGACGAAGGCCGGCATGGTCTGCATGAAGTCGAGCACCGGGCGCACCAGCGTGTTGACGCGCTTGCTGCGCGCGCACCAGATGCCGGTTGGTATGCCGACCAGGAGGCTGATCAGCGTGGCCGACAGCGTCAGCGCCAGCGTGGCCACGGTCTGCGGCCAGAAACCGGTGCCGAAGATCAGCGCGAAGGCGGCCAGCACGAAGCCGGCAAAGCGCCAGCCCAGGCGCCACACGCCGAGGGCGGCGAAGAAGCCCATGATCAGCCAGGGCGGCAGCGACAACAGCGCCACCTCGATCGACTCGGCGAACAGGTCCACCGCTCGGCCGAAGGCATCGAAGGCGCCGGCATTGTTATCCAGCAGGAAATGGATGAAGTTGTTGACCCATTCGCCAATGGGCAGGAAATCGTGCGGATTGCTGATAAGGCGTTGCCAGAAGTCGGACATGGCTGGAGGCTCCATTCAGGGACGCGCCGCAGGCGCCGTCCACAGGGGTTGTGTTCGGGACGGCGCGGTCAGTGCACGGCGCTTTGCAGGCGGTGTGCCGACAGCTTGGTCAGCACGCTGGTGGCGGTGATGACGCCGAGATAGCGGCCCTCGCCGTCGGTCACCGGCAGCGGTTCGGTCTGGCCCAGCAGGCGCTGCAGCACGTCCGGCAGACAGGAGGCCGGCGCCACCGGGGAGATCGGTACGCAGCGCTCGCTCGGCACACAGCCTTCGCTGCGCAGCATTTCGCGGCCGACCAGGCCCAACAGCTTGTGGTCCTTGGAAACGCAGGCCACCCAGCTGTGCTTGTCCAGCTCGGCATGGTTGGCCGGATGACCGTTCACCACCAGCCCGGCAGCACCCGGGTCGATCAGGTCCTTGGCCTGCAGGTAGCGCGAGGTATCCACGCTCTTGAAGAAGTCGCGCACGTAGTCGTCGGCGGGGTTCTCGATGATTTCCTGCGGCGTGCCCACCTGCACCAGGCGACCGCCTTCCATGATGGCGATGCGGGTGCCGATGCGCAGCGCCTCTTCCAGGTCGTGCGAAACGAAGAAGATGGTGCGGCTCTGGCCGCGCTGCAGATCGAGCAGGATGTCCTGCATCTCGGCGCGCTTGAGCGGGTCGAGCGCCGAGAAGGCTTCGTCCATCAGCATCAGCGACGGGTTGACCGCCAGCGCGCGCACCAGGCCGACGCGCTGCTGCATGCCGCCGGACAGTTCGTGCGGGGACTTGCGGGCGAACGGCGCCAGGCCGACCTGCTCCAGCACTTTCATCGCGCGGGCTTCGCGTTCCTTGCGGCCCATCCCGGCGATTTCCAGCCCGAAGGCGGCGTTGTCCAGCACCGAGCGGTGCGGCATCAGGGCGAAGCTCTGGAACACCATGCTCATGTCGCGGCGGCGCAGTGCCACCAGTTCGGACTGCGACATCCGGGTGATGTCCTGACCGTCGAGCAGGATGCGGCCGTCGGTCGGGTCCATCAGGCGGTTGATCAGGCGGATCAGCGAGGACTTGCCGGAACCGGACAGGCCCATCAGCACGAAGATCTCACCTTCGTCCACCGAGAATGAGACGTTGTTGACACCGACCACCTGCCCGGTTTTGGCAAACACGGCCTCCTTGCTCTCGCCCGACTTCAGGAGCCGCATGGCGTCCTGCGGCTTGTCGCCGAACACCTTGTACAGGTTCTCCACAACGATCTTGCCAGACTGCATCGCTTTCTCCTTTGCCTTGGCGTGGCCGGTGTCCTACAGCAAACACCGTGCCGGCCCCCTTCCCGGGAGGGAAGAAAACATGCCGGGCCCGCCTCAACAGTTGTAATAATTGATCTGAATCAAGGTAAAAGATAGGGGTGTTGGTGTACCGCAACCAACGATTAGCCGACAAGAACATGCTTGGAAACGACATCGGCAACATCGGCACCAGAACGGTAAGCCATTGAGAAAAAAGGGCTGTTCGCGCACCACGAACAGCCCTTTTTCAGTGCATGTGCACTGGCAACAAAACAACAGTTTTCAGCGATCGAGCACCAGCGGCGTCAGTGGGACGCTGCAGCACGGCAGGATCCAGCCCTGATCGATTTCGCGCTGGCGGATGCCGCCGCCGTGCTTCATCTCGACCTTGCCTTCCAGCAGCTTGGTCTTGCAGGTGCCGCACACGCCTTGCGAACACGAGGACGGCAGGCGCAGCCCCTGCTGCTGTGCCGCGGCCAGCACGGTCTGGCCGGGAGCGGTGGTGACGACGTCACCCAGCTTGGCGAAGCGCACCTCGAAACCGCCCTCGCATCCCGCCGCTTCGGCTTGGCACTCGGTCTCCACGGCGGCGGACGCCGCCAGCTCGGCAAAATTGAAA
>JACPUY010000285.1 GCA_016192025.1 Pseudogulbenkiania sp.
AGGGCCTGCGCCCGGCCGCTTTCGAACCGCTGTTCCGCATAGACGAACTCAGCCATCCGCTGTGGCTGGCGACTGGCCGCAACAGCGATCCGGCTCTGGTCGACGCGCTCCGCCGCTGCGTGGCCCGCCTCAAGGCTAGCGGGCGGTTACAGGCGCTGCAGCGGCAGCACGAGCAGGCGTTGCGCTGAACCGGCGCGGCCCCGGTCAGGTTGGCCAAAACCCCCTGCCCGGAACGTACAGCTCACGCAAGACGACGCCAACCCGCGTTTTCAGGGCGATCGAAACAGGAAGATCGAACCGGAAAGCGTCACGAGCGACAGCATGGTCGAGAGAAAAATGGCCGTGGCGGCGGAGGAAATACAGGCTTGATAGCGCGGGGCGTACAGATAGGGCGTCACGCCTGCCGGCAATACTGCCACGGTGAAGGCCATCCCGCTCCACCGCGCCTCCACCGCCGCACCACCGTGGGACATAACCTTTGGCACAGCGACAGAGACTATGCCGATGATGTTCAGGCTCTCAGTTCAGTACACTCGGCAGGATGTTCAACAGAAACGGCGTACAGGAGACTATTTAAAAGCCCCAATCATTGTTCTAAGCTTTCTATCTCTCAGCATTACGCCACAGGCATAAAAACATAACAAAGCCGCACAACCTTATCCTGCCGCCACCTGACCCCGGGGCCGTGCCGGCACTCGCCGCCAACGGCTGGCAAACAACGCCAGCAGGATCAGGGCGCAGCCCACCAGCTGCGCACTGCTCATCCTCTCTCCGAGCCAGATGGCGGCAATCCATGCCGTCCAGACCGGCTCCAGGGTCATGATCAGCGAGGCATGGCTGACCGATGCCAGACTCTGGGCCTTCAATTGCAGAAAAAAGCGCAGGCTGGTCGCGATCAGGATGCTGGCCAAGAGCCAGCCCACTACCGCCCCGTCAATACTTGTCGGCCATTGTTCAAACCCTGTCGACGCCAGCAGGCACAACACCCCCACAACCGTCAGCTGTATGGCCGTCAGCGTTACCACAGGGATGCTTGCCACGAACCGGGCATTCAGGTTGAAGTGCACAGCCAGACCGCATGCCGTGATGAAGAAGTAGATATCTGACGGCCTCATATTCAGCCCGTTCTCCAGCGCGAGGAAACCCATCCCGACGATGGCGACCATGGCGCACAGCCACGTCCGGCGTGTGACGCTCATCCCGAAAAGCAGCCACCCGGCCAGCGGGGCCAGGATCATGCCAACACTGCAGATGAAGGCCCCGGCCCCGACACTGCCGGCCTGGTGCAGCCCCACAATCCAGCTCAGCATGGTCACTCCCATCACCAGGCCGATGGCACCGGCCATCAGCAGATGACGCAAGCCCAGACTGAATACGCCACGAACGCTCAAGCCAACCAGTAGCAGGCCCGCGAGCAGGAACCGCACCCCCATGAACAACATGGGCGGCAGGCCCTTCAGGGCCTGTATCGAAAATACCCAGCCGGCGGCGGCCAACATAGTCACCAGCACCATCAGCAAGTCCGCCTTCAGGTGCCCCTCTTCTGCCAAACTGTTTTTTACCACGCTCTCTC
Source organism: Pseudogulbenkiania sp. (assembly GCA_016192025.1). Lineage (GTDB taxonomy): Bacteria > Pseudomonadota > Gammaproteobacteria > Burkholderiales > Chromobacteriaceae > Pseudogulbenkiania. Next base: position 1,574 of record JACPUY010000285.1, read on the forward strand.
CGGACGCAAGTTACCGCTACTCAATACAGCGCTCAGCACACATGCCCTGCAGCACCATGAGCCTACCCCGCCAGCGCGAAATGCACATGACAGGCCATTCCCCTCGTACTGCCTATCGGCGCGCTCCACCCGCTCAGCCGGCTCAAAGGCGAGCCCCTTACCTGTCGGCAGAGCACAGACCTGCCGCGCTCTCTGCCTGGCAGGCCCTTGTCCCCAAGTCCCTGAACAGGAGGGTCATATCCGGAACCATCGAGGGGACACCACTATAGCCGGTATTGACACAGCATTTCCGTCTGACTTGCCGCCAGTTCATCCAGCCGGCGCGCGCCGAGCGCGGTATTGTCCACCGCGGCGCTGGCTTCCGACGCCATCAGGGTTATCCGCTCGACCTCAACACCGATGCGACTGCTGGATACACCCTGCGTACGGATAGCATCCGAGATATCGCTGACGACACGTGCGGTCGCCCATGAGGACTCGCCAATGTGCTGGATTGCCTGATCGGCATCGTCGGCACGGCTGACGCCGGTATTGACGAGTTGTTCCGCCACCGTCATCCGTTCGCTCACTTGCCGGGAGTGCAAACGCATCGCCTCGATCATGCTGGCGATCTCCTGGGTGGAAGATGAGGTCCGCTCCGCGAGCTTGCGCACTTCATCGGCCACCACGGCAAACCCCCTGCCCTGCTCGCCGGCACGGGCAGCCTCGATGGCCGCATTCAGCGCCAGCAGGTTGGTCTGGTCAGCCACGTCCTGGATCACCTGAACGACACGGCTTACCGTGGCGTGGTAGTCCTCCAGCTCTGCAATGCTTTGGGATGCCGTGCCGACCGCTACGGAAATGTCCCGGATGTCGTTGATGGTTTGCCGGATAGTGGCAGACCCGTTCTGCGCCAGTTGCCCGGATGCTTGCGCCAGGCGGAACGCTTCTTGCGTGCGGTCCGACACCTGGTCCACATTCGCGGCCATCTGCCGGGCCGTGGCCAGCATGCTGGCGAATGCTTCGCTTTGGGCGCCTGTCGTGGCCGTCACCCGGTCAGCGGTGTGGGCCATCTGCCGGGACGCCGCCGCCACCTCCCGGGCGCCGAGCAATATCGTCTTGAGATTGCTTTGCAGCCTGGTGAGCAGCCCATTGAACGCGGCCGCAGTCCGGCCAATCTCGTCCATCCGCTTTACCGGCGAATGATGCGTGAAATCAAGGGATTGGCTCACATGCTCCAGCGTGCGCTGAATGGTGCCAAGCCCCTCATCGATGATCCGGTAAAGAAACCATGCCAACGCGCCAGACACCAGCAGAGCCGCCACAATCGCCGCGATCAGGGCGTCTCGTGCCAGGGTGTAGGCCGTCGTATTATCCTTGTTGAGGGCAGCGGCAATCTTGTTGTTGTGGGCGATATGCCGACCCAATGCCTGTTCCAGCGCCGCCGCCTTTTCCGCCAAGGTTGTTTCAAGGAGCTGACGCGCGCCACTGGTGTCGTTGTAGGTCGATCTTTCCAGCACCTGCGCCCGTGTCGTGCGATACGCCGCCAGGGCCGCCTCGTCCGCCACCAGCAAGCGTCCGTCGGTATCGTCCGATATCAATTCATGCTTATAGGCAGTGAGCGCTTTCTCGATGACGGCGTCACTGTCCGCAATGTATTTTGCCACCTCGGCCTTACCGGCTTCTTCAAAGGTGGCCGTATGCCGATAAGTTGCTATTCGGCCCAGAGCCAGCGCCGATCTGGCGTCATTCAGCGCATGCACGCTGGGAAATGCCTTGCTCTGGACATATTGAAAACGTTGCTGGGAATGCTCCAGCTCGAATAACCCGTACCCCCCGACAAACAACAATGCCAACAAAGCAACAGTCAATGTCAGCACAAGACGCCTGGTAATTGACATTATTTTCCCCGGCAAGGCATAGCTGAGAGCGCAACATGCCGGACAGATCAACGCTCTGCCCGGCATGTTGACTTCGGATTAGAAATTGTGGTGCAGGCCGATCACCAGCTCGTTGCTGGCGCGGTCATCGCTGTTCACCTTGCTGCGCAGGTATTCCGCCAGCAGCGCGGTGCGCTTGGACAGGTCGTAGCTGGTGCCCAGCACGTACTCGGTGCGACGCTTGTCGCTGTCGTACTGGTAGTTGTTGGTGCGGGTGGCCGAGGCACGCAGTGCGAAACGGTCCGGTTTGTACTCGGCGAACAGCGTCAGGCTCTTCTGTGCCGCCGGGTCGGCGGGCACGACAAAGGAAGTGCCGGTCAGAGCGCCAGCGGTGGCCGACAGCGTGGAACGGTTGTATTCCGCTGCCAGCGTCAGCCCATCCAGCGGCGATACCTTGCCGGCTGCCACCCAGTCGGTCGCATGACCTACGTTGGTAAGGGGAGTAGAACTACTGACCAGGTCCTGACGGCTGTAGCCGGCGTGCAGGCCGTAGTTGGCGCCTTCAAAGTTCGCGCCCAGCGCCCAAGTATTGCCGGCGGTGTTGCCGGAACCCTTCTCACCGGCCGCCCAGCTGGCCGCGGCGTTGAATTGACCGAATTTGGGCGTTTCATACTTGATTGCGCCTTTCTGGCCGCCGGCATCGCCCAGGCCGAGCACGCCGCCGATGCCACGGTCCGGGCCATGGTCGCCGACGTCGAAGAAATTGGCCTTCCAGTAGCCGTCACCGTAGGCGTTGATGCCGTGCCCCAGCTTGACCGCGCCGAACGCACCCGACAAGCCGACGAAGGTGTCGCCGGAGGCAAAGGTGTCGCCGGACTGGGCGCCGTCGAGGTGCACGTTGTTGTTCATCTGCCAGATGGCCTTCAGGCCGTCGCCGAGATCCTCACTGCCGGAAAAGTCGATTTCCGAGCCGAAATCCTTGACGCCGTTCAGGTGGGTGCCGTCGACATTGCTCTTGCGCTGCAGGCCGCCTTCCATCTTGCCAATGATTTTGACATCCGCCATGGCAACACCGGAAAACAGCGAAAGTACGGCCGAAGCAAGCACGACGTTTTTCACGTTCATGATTTTGGTTTTCATGTATCTCCTCTCCACTCTCAAAAAAAGGCACTACAATACGGGTGCGAAAAGCCCCGATTTCTTATGCGTCAACGCATTACTCCATCGTATGCCCTGCCTTTTTGGCAAAAGGCATACGCGGCCCACGACTTCTCTGGCTTATTCCAGGCAATAACTCCCCCCCCCCCAGCCGATATATCGGATGGGGTTATCGCGTCACCAGAGATGAGCCGTTGCACAGCACAACGGCCCGGCATGTCCTACGTCATCGCAAGGCAATCCCTCTTAAAAAAAGGCCGGAAGTCCGGAATCGACCAGACCCCCGGCACCCAAGTGACGACTCCCTCACGAACAAACCTGTCTTACAAGCCGGCTTCGTCCGCCACTCGGCTCAGGTATTGATAACCCTTCGTGGCGTAGACCAGCGGATTCGCCTTGGCCGGGTCCTGCTCGGCTTCGATGACCAGCCAATCGCCCGGATAGCCGGCCGCTTTCACTTCACGCAGTACGGCGGGGTAATCCACGCAACCATCGCCAGGCACCGTGTAGACACCGGCGATCACGGCGGTGAGGAAGCTCCAGTCCTCGGCTTTGGCCTGGGCCAACACCTCGGCGCGCACGTCCTTGCAGTGCACGTGCTTGATGCGATGGCCCCATTTCTTCGCCACGGCGACCGGATCGCCGCCGGCGAAGGTGACGTGACCGGTATCGAGCAGCAGCCCCACCGCCTCGCCGGTGTGTTGCATCAGAAGATCGATCTCTTCCGGCGTTTCGACCACCGTGCCCATGTGGTGGTGATAGGCCATCTGCATGCCGTGCTTTTGCAGATATTCGGCGACCTTGGTAAGCCGTGCGCCGAATTCGGCCCACTGCCCGGCTTCCAGCTTGGGCCGGCGGGAGAGCGGCACCTCTTCACGACCGTGTATGCAGTCGGTGACCTCGCACCACACCATCACGTTCGAACCCATGGCCTTGAGGAGCGACAGCTGCTCCTGAACGGCGGCAATCTCATCTTCGGCGCTGCGCTCGAGCACATACGAGCTGTACCAGCCGGACACCAGGGACAGGCCGTAATGGTCGAGGATGGGGCGCAGCACGGACGGATCGCGCGGAAACTTGTGGCCCAGTTCCATGCCCTGGAAGCCGGCCTCGCGGGCTTCGGTCAAAATGGTCTCGAGCGTGGTGCCGGCACCCAGGCTCTGCTTGTCGTCGTTGATCCAGCCAATGGGGTTGGCGCCGATGCGTACTTTCATGGAAATCACTCCTCGATAATCAGAAATACTGGAATCAGAAACGCTGGTTCGACTTGGCGGCGAGATACTGGCGATAGGCTTGCTGCACCTCGGCGCGTTGCGACACTTCCGGCACGGCAACGTCCCACCAGGAGCCGCCTTGCTCGGTAGTCGGCACCGGGTCGGTATCGATCACGATGACGCAGCTCTTGCTGATCGACTTGCTACGCGCGAGCGCCGCTTCCAGCTCGGCCAGATTGGCGACTTTCTCGGCATGCGCTCCGAGTGAGCGTGCATGCATGGCGAAGTCGATGTCGGGCAGGCCGTCCGGACCGGTCAGTACGTCGGCGAGCAGGTTGTTGAACGGGGCGCCGCCGCACACTTGCTGCAGGCGGTTGATGCAGCCGTAGCCGCGGTTGTCGAGCAGCACCACGGTGATCTTCTGGCCCAGCATCACGCTGGTGGCGAGTTCGGAGTTGAGCATCAGGTAGGAGCCGTCGCCGACCATGACGTAGATGTCGCGCTCAGGCAGCGCCATCTTGGCGCCGAGACCGCCGGCCACTTCGTAGCCCATGCAGGAGTAGCCGTATTCGAGGTGGTAGCCAAAGGGCTTGTCGGTGCGCCACAGCTTGTGCAGCTCGCCCGGCAGACCGCCGGCGGCGCAGACTACCACGCCGTTGGGGCCGGCGGAGCGGTTGACCACGCCCAGCACCTGGGCGTCGCTCGGCAGTGCCACGTCGCTCGGCGCGGTGACTTCGTCCACCACCTTGTTCCATTCGCGGGTGAATACCGCCGCCTTTTCCTGCCAGACGCCCGGGGCCTGCCAGTCGGCGAGGCCGGCTTCCAGCGCGGCGAGCCCGCACTGGGCATCGGCCACCAGCGGCAGCGCACGATGCTTTGCGGCATCGAACGACGCCACGTTGAGACCGATCAGCTTCATGTCCGGGTTGCGGAACACCGCCCACGAGCCGGTGGTGAAGTCGGCCATGCGGGTGCCGACGGCCAGGATCATGTCGGCCTCGTTGGCCAGGCGGTTGGCGGCGCCGGAACCGGTGACGCCGATCGCGCCGGTGTTCTGCGGATGGCTCCAGAGCAATGCGCCCTTGCCGGCCTGGGTTTCGGCCACCGGGATGCCGTGCTTGGCGGCGAAGTCGGCCAGTTGCTGCTGGGCATCGGCGTACAGCACGCCGCCACCGGCAACAATCAGCGGCTTCTTGGCCTGACGCAGCGCTGCCACGGCGGCGTCCAGTTCGACCGGGTCCGGACCCTGGCGGCGCAGGCGATGGACGCGGGGCTCGAACCAGGCGACCGGGTAGTCGTAGGCCATGGCCTGCACATCTTGCGGGATGGAGATCGTCACCGGCCCGCACTCGACCGGATCGGTCAGCACCTGGAAGGCACGCGGCAGGCTGGAGATCAGCTGCTCGGGACGGGTGATGCGGTCCCAGAAGCGCGACACCGGCTTGAAGCAGTCGTTGGTGGAGATGGTCGGATCGCCGAAGTCTTCCACCTGCTGCAGCACCGGGTCCGGGGCGCGGGTGGCGAAGGTGTCGCCCGGCAGGAACAGCACCGGCAGGCGATTGACATGCGCCAGCGCGGCAGCGGTGACCATGTTGGCGGAGCCCGGGCCGCTGGAGGTGGTGCAGGCCATCAGGCGGCGTCGGCCGCTGGACTTGGCATAAGCGATGGCAGCATGCGCCATGCTCTGCTCGTTGTGGGCGCGCCAGGTCGGCAGGCTGTCCTTGGCGTGGTAGAGCGCTTCGCCGATACCGGCCACGTTGCCGTGGCCGAAGATGGCCCAGACGCCGGCCACCAGCGGCAGCGTTTCGCCATCGATTTCCACTTGCTGGGCAGTGATGTACTTGACCAGCGCCTGAGTCATGGTGAGTCGTATGGTAGACATGTTCTCTATTCCGTCATCCGTTGTAGTTCGGTTCAGTGCTGCTCGACACTGGCCCAGCGTCCTTCATGGGCGGACAGCTTGACCGCCTCCGCCACTTTTTCCACCTGCCAGGCTTCGTGAAAATCGGGGTAAGCCTGACCGTGCCCACACACGGCGTCGATCAGCGCCTTTACCTCGATCACCTTCAGGTCGTTGAAGCCGATCTGGTGGCCCGGTGCCGGACAGAACGCGCCGTAGGGCGGATGATCGGGACCGGCGGTGATCAGCGTGTAGCCTTCGCGACCCTTGGCCTGGACGCTACGGTACAGCTTGAGTTCGTTGAAGCGCTCCTGGGTGAAGGCCAGCGAACCCTTGGTGCCGTAGAGCTCGAAATCAAGCTGCATCTTGCGGCCGGAGGCGATCCAGCTGGTGGAGATGGAACCGGTGGCGCCGTTGGCGAAGCGCACCAGGAACTGCGCCTCGTCGTCGATGCTGACCGGCTTGACACCGCTGCCGTCCGGCAGCGGGCGCTGCTTGTGCACCGTGGCGAGCTGGCCGCATACCGCGTCGATGTCGCCGACCAGGTAGCGCGCCAGCGAGATGATGTGGCTGCCGATGTCGGCCAGCGCACCACCGGCCTGCGCCGGATCACAACGCCAGTTGTACGGTGCATTCGGATTGGCCATGAAGTCTTCGGCGTGGATGCCGCGAAAGCCGGTGATCTCGCCGATCTCGCCGCTTTGTACGATCTCGCGCGCCAGCTCGATCATCGGGTTCTTCAGGTAGTTGAAGCCGACCAGGTTGACCACGCCGGCACGCTCGGCCGCCTCGGTCAGCTCACGCGCATCGTCCGCCGTCACCGCCAGCGGTTTTTCGCAGTACACCGCCTTGCCGGCGGCGATCGCCGCCATGGCCATCGGTTTGTGCAGGATGTTCGGGGTGGTGATCGCGACGATGTCGACCGCCGGATCGTCGATCAGTGCTTGCCAATCGGAGGTGGAGCGCTTGAAGCCGAGCGCCTGCGCGGCGCGGCTGGCGGCTTCGGCACTGTGGTCCGCGAGCATTTCCAGTTCGACCGTCGCCGGCAGCTCGAACACGCCGCCGTCGGTGCGGAAAGCCAGCGCATGCGCCCGGCCCATGAAGCCCGAACCGATCAGGCCGATACCCAGTTTTTTCATGTCGTCTCCTCTTTCGCGCGGATTTATCAGTGAATTTCCGGCTCGCTCACCGGCTCGCCAAAGCCGGTTTCCATGAAATCAAAATCGCAGCCTTCATCGGCCTGGGTGATGTGCTGCGCGTGCAGCCAGCCGAAACCGCGACCGTAACGCTTGGGCGGCGGATTCCACTCGGCCTGGCGGCGCGCCAGTTCCTCGTCCGATACGTGCAGGTGCAGGCGGCGGCTGGGGACGTCCAGTTCGACGATGTCACCATCCCGCACCAGGGCCAGCGGGCCGCCGACGCGCGACTCGGGCGCCACGTGCAGCACACAAGCACCGTAGCTGGTGCCGGACATGCGTGCATCGGAAATGCGCACCATGTCGCGCACACCCAGCGCCAGGATCTTCTTCGGGATCGGCAGCTGGCCCCATTCCGGCATGCCCGGAGCGCCCACCGGGCCGGCATCCTGCAGCACCAGCACGCTGTCCGGGGTGACGGGCAGGTCCGGGTCGTCGATGCGCTTCTCCATGTCGTTGTAGTCCTTGAACACCACCGCCGGTCCCTTGTGCACCAGCAAATGCTGCTCGGCGGCGGCGGGCTTGATCACCGCGCCGCGCGGCGCCAGGTTGCCGCGCAGCACGGCGAGGCCGCCGCTGGCCCAGACCGGCTGCTCCAGTTGCCGGATCACCTCGTCGTTGTACACCTCGGCACCTTCGGTGTTCTCGCCGAGGGTCTTGCCGTTCACGCTCGGGCAGTCCAAGTGGAGCAAGCCGCTCAGCCGGGAATGCAGGCCGCGCAGCCCACCGGCATAGTAGAAGTCTTCCATCAGGAAGCGGCCGGCGGGACGAATGTCGGCCAGCACCGGCACGCGTGCCGCAATCTCGTCGAACTTGTCCAGCGTGAGCGGGATGTTGGCGCGACGGGCCATGGCAATCAGATGCACGATGGAGTTGGTCGAACCGGCCAGCGCCAGATCCACCGTGATCGCATTCTCGAAGGACTTCATCGAGAGGATGTCGGTGGGTTTCAGATCTTCCCACACCATGTCGACGATGCGCCGCCCGGTACTGGACGCCAGCCGCGAATGATTGGAATCCACGGCCGGGATCGAGGAGCCACCGGGCAGCACGAAGCCGAGGGTTTCGGCCAACGACATCATGGTCGCCGCCGTGCCCATGGTCATGCAGGTGCCGGCAGAGCGGGCGATGCCGTCTTCCAACTCGGCCCAGGCCTGGTCGGACAGGTTACCGGCACGCTTCTCGGCCCAGTACTTCCACACGTCGGAACCGCTACCCAGCGTCTTGCCCTTGTAGTTGCCGCGCAGCATCGGGCCGGCCGGGAAATAGATGGCCGGGATGTTCATCGAGGTGGCGGCCATCAACAGCGCCGGGGTGGTCTTGTCACAGCCGCCCATCAGCACCACGCCGTCCACCGGGTGGCTGCGCAACAGTTCTTCCACTTCCATCGCCAGCAGATTGCGGTAGAGCATGGTGGTCGGCTTGACGAACGGTTCGCCGACGCTCATCGCCGGCAGCACCACCGGGAAGCCGCCCGCCTGCCACACGCCGCGCTTGATCTCTTCCACGCGCTGCGGGAAGTGGCTGTGGCAGGAGTTCATGTCCGACCAGGTATCGATGATGGCGATCACCGGCTTGCCCTTGTAGTCCTCGGCGGCAAAGCCCATCTGCTTGGTGCGCGAATGGTGACCGAAGGCGCGCAGCGTCGGCACGCCATACCA
>JACPUY010000323.1 GCA_016192025.1 Pseudogulbenkiania sp.
CACCCCCGTTGCCCCCGCCGCGATCGTACGTTGGCGCCGGCCTGCTCATGTGGTCTCCCGTCATGCTGCAGCCGGTGAGGGGCAGCGCCAAGGCCAGAGCCAGGGCCAGCAGCCAGCCGGCCCGCCTATATTTTTTGTCCATGTCTATCTCCTTCATGTCGAGTCGGGAATGACGCCGGCTGGCACTTAGCCGGACCAGGCGCTGGCGTCGCCGCCCAGCGCGTTGCAGGCATCGACCGCGATCGCCCGCAGCCGGGCCTCATCGCCGGGTCCCGACAGGGCGTAGCCCAAGCCTTGGTTGGCCCAGTAGACGGTGCGGCGCTCGCCCTCGCGCAGCAGTTGCAAGGCGAGCTTGCGCTGCGGGAAGGGCGTGATGTACAGCGTCAGGCGGGTGCCAGCCGCGTTCTGGTACATGAATTGCGCGGCGGGGCCGGAGTCACCCGGCAACAGCCGGCCTCCCACCAGCGCGTAGCCGTATTCGCCGAGCGGCGGGGCCGCCACCGGCTGCTTGAGCCGGTTGGACAGCCACGTCAGCAGATGCGCCTGCTCGGCGACGGTGACCTCGACCGGGTGTCGCCGTTCCGGCACGTAGACGGCGTAGGCCACGTCCGCCCGTTGGGCGAAGTCGGGCTGTCCCATGCCCCACGGCAAGGCCTGCCAAGGCAAGGCCGCGCCGAGCGCGAGACCGAGTACCAGCCCGCTGGCGGCGGCGAGGCCAAGGCGCCGCCACGGCGTACGCGGCTGCACGAACAGGCTCGCTCCCTCACTCGGCAGCGGGAACAGCTGCCGCAACGCGGCGTTCTGCCTGCGGTAGTGCTCGACCCGCTCCGCCGCCGCCGTGTCGTGTGCCAGGCGATCCAGCAGGACGGCACGCTCATCGCCGGACAGCTCGCCATCGACCAGTGCGCACAGCAGGCGTGCGTCGTCGTCGTTTTCCGGCGCGTTGGCTGAGGTGTCGCGAGGTTCGTTCATGGTGTGTGCTTTACCACTTTCAGCGGAGCCCGCGTCGACGTCGCGTCCCCGGCCACGGGCCCGGCCAATAGGGCGCGCATGCGCTCTCTGCCGCGCGCGAGGCGCGACATCACGGTGCCGACCGGCACCTGCAGGACCTTGGCGGCGTCCTGGTAGCTGAGTTCTTCGACGGCTACCAGCAACAGCACTTCGCGCTGTTCGAGCGGCAGGCGGTAGAGCGCCCGCTCCACGTCGCGCAGCAGCAGCCCGTCGACCTCGTTGCTTGGGGCCGGCAAGTGCTGCCACGGCGCCGTTTCGTCGTCGACGGCTATTTCACGGCGCGCCCGCAACTGGTCGATGAAGCGGTGGCGCAGCAAGGTCAGCAGCCACGCGCGCAGGTTGCCGCTGCGACCCCAGTGCCATTTGCTCAGGGCCCGTTCCAGTGTGTCCTGTACCAGATCGTCGGCCCAGGCCTGGTCGCGGGTCAGCGCGCGGGCATAACGGCGCAGGTGCGGCAGCCAGACCAGGAGGTCGGATTCGAAGCTCATGACATCCTGTCGGGCAGGTTACCCGGTCAGGGCTTGACCGTGTGCCACATGCCTTTGAAGCCGTCGCCCATCATGTCGCCCGGTTTCTTGTCCTTCGACCAGCGGTATAGCGGGTGTCCTTTGTAGGTCCACTGCTTCTTGCCGTCGCTGCGCGTTATCATGCCCCAGTCGCCCATCGCCTTGTCGTAGGAGTCGGCCATGGCCGGCGGCCAGTTCATCGTGCAGGCGTCGGTACACACGCTGGTGCCTTCGGTATCCTTGTCGAACATGTACAGCGTCATGCCGTGTTCATCGACCGCCATACCTTTCATCATCTTAGGCGGCTCGGCCAGTGCCGGCAGGGCGAGAGTGCCGCCGAGTGCCAGCAGGATCAGGGTTCGTTTCATGGTTGTGCTCCTTGGGAAAGGGGAACAGGACGCGCCCCGGTCGTGCCGGTGGGCGTCGCCTTTTTCCGCCGGCCTGCCCGGTGTGCTGCGGCCGGGGGAGCCGGTGCAATGCTCGCTTCACTACTGACTAAACGTTTCAGCGGCGTGGTTTATTCCCGCCGGTGAGGCTGGCGGCGCAAAAAGTGCGTCGCTATGGGATAAGACTAGTCGATGGCGGCGTGGCAATGAGGAGGATGGGGAAGAAGTGTTGTGATACGTGCGGTTGACATGGCAAGAGACAGGCTGATCTCGCCTGTCTCTTTGCTTCAAGGCGTTATGGGTGCTGGATCAGCCTGCCGCTTGCCTGATCGGGTGGGGGGCGATGGGGGGGCGGAGGCCTGCCGCTGGCAGGCTTCTTGCATTTTCAGCCGCGATACCTCCTCAGGAAACCCTGTGAACGCGCCCCCCAACCGTCCCGCCCCGCTGCAGCACATCGTCAAGATCCGCCGTGACTACAACGGCTGGGTGGCGCGCGAGACGCTGGAGGATTACGCGCTGCGCTTCACGCCACGGCGCTTTCGCCAGTGGTCGACGTGGCGCGTGGCCAATACCGCTTTCGGCGCGGCGTCCTTCCTGGTGCTGGAGGCGGTGGGTGCCACCATGATGGTCGAGGCCGGTTTCCTCAACGCCTTCTGGGCGATCCTGGTCACCGGGCTGATCATCTTCCTCGCCGGGCTGCCGATCAGCCTGTACGCCGCGCGCTACGGGGTGGATATGGATTTGCTGACGCGCGGCGCCGGTTTCGGCTACATCGGCTCCACCGTCACCTCGCTGATCTACGCCTCGTTCACCTTCATCTTCTTCGCGCTGGAAGCAGCCATCATGGCCTACGCGCTGGAGCTGGGTTTCGGCATTCCGCCGGTGCTGGGCTATCTGCTGTGCGCGTTGGTGGTGCTGCCGCTGGTCACCCACGGCGTCACGGTGATCAGCCGGGTGCAGACCTGGACCCAGCCGCTATGGCTGGTGTTGCTAGTGCTGCCCTATGTGTTCGTGCTGTGGCACGAGCCGACCGCCTTGTCCGGCTTGTGGCACTACGGCGGGGCCGATGGCGGCGGCGAGCACTTCGACATGCGCCGTTTCGGTGCCGCGCTGACGGTGGGTGTGGCGCTGATCACCCAGATGGGGGAGCAGGCCGACTACCTGCGCTTCATGCCGCCGCGCACGCCGCGCAACGCCCGGCGCTGGCTGCTGGCGAGCGTGATCGGCGGGCCGGGCTGGG
>JACPUY010000324.1 GCA_016192025.1 Pseudogulbenkiania sp.
AAACCGGAAAGGGCGCCCGACATTGTCATCTCCGCTATAAAACATGCAGCAAGCTTGGCCGAAACAGACCGCAGCGGACGCCTTGCCATCCGCTCTGGCCTGTCACGGCAAAAAAAATGGCCCGGACGTGCCGGGCCTCAAGGACAGACAGGAACGACCATGGCCGCCGGGTGGAGCCTCGGCGGCCGCTCCCTATCAGGCAAACGCCTGAATCCCGGTCTGGGCCCGGCCCAGAATCAGGGCGTGCACGTCGTGCGTACCCTCGTAAGTGTTGACCGCTTCCAGGTTCATCAGGTGACGGATGACGTGGAACTCGTCGGCGATGCCATTGCCGCCGTGCATGTCGCGCGCCACGCGGGCGATGTCCAGCGCCTTGCCGCAGTTGTTACGCTTGATCAGCGAGATCATCTCCGGTGCGGCCTGGCCGGCGTCCAGCAGCCGGCCGACCTGCAACGCGGCCGACAGGCCCAGCGCGATCTCGGTCTGCATATTGGCCAGCTTCAGCTGGATCAGCTGATTGGCGGCAAGCGGGCGCCCGAACTGCTTGCGGTCCAGCGTGTACTGGCGCGCCGCGTGCCAGCAGAACTCGGCCGCGCCCATCGCGCCCCAGGCGATGCCGAAGCGCGCCTTGTTGAGGCAGCCGAACGGACCTTTCAGGCCCTTCACGCCCGCCAGCAGGTTCTCTTCCGGCACGAAGACGTCGTCCATCACGATCTCGCCGGTGACCGAGGCACGCAGCGAGAACTTGCCGTGGATCTTCGGCGCCGACAGGCCCTGCATGCCCTTTTCCAGCACGAAGCCGCGGATCTCGCCGCCGTCATCCTTGGCCCAGACCACGAACACATCGGCGATCGGGCTGTTGGTGATCCACATCTTGCTGCCCTTGAGCAGATAGCCGCCATCGACCTTGCGCGCGCGGCTCTTCATGCTGCCCGGATCGGAACCGGCGTCCGGCTCGGTCAGGCCGAAGCAGCCGACCCATTCGCCGCTGGCGAGCTTGGGCAGGTACTTGTCCTTCTGCGCCTCGCTGCCGTAGGCCCAGATCGGATGCATCACGAGGGACGACTGCACGCTCATCGCCGAGCGGTAGCCGGAATCGACGCGCTCCACTTCACGCGCGATCAGCCCGTAGGCGACATGGCTCAGGCCGGCGCAGCCGTGCGTGTCGATGGTGCAGCCCAACAGCCCCAGCTCGCCCATCTCGTTCATGATTTCGCGGTCGAAGCGCTCTTCGCGGTTGGCCGTCAGGATGCGCGGCATCAACTGCTCCTGACAGTAGGCGTGGGCAGTGTCGCGCACCAGGCGCTCTTCTTCGGTCAGCAGGGTTTCCAGCAGAAGTGGATCTTCCCAGGAAAACGGGGCACGGCTGGTCGGGGCGGCCATTGACGACTCTCCTTTTCGGTTTCAATATTCCGCTATGCGGAATTTAATTTCAACATGTGAAATAGCCTAGCAAGAGCCGAGCAGGCTTGTAAAGCGATTTCTTGGCCGCGGCGGCAAGGCAGGCTATGCTTGCCGCGCCGAAACGAACGGGAAGAACACAACCATGACGGAAGAGCACGACAAGGACCGGCTGTTCGTCACCGCGCTGGCACGCGGCCTGACGGTACTGTCCGCCTTCCGCTCCGGCGAGAGCGGGCTGTCCAACCAGGAGCTGGCGCGGCGTACCGGCCTGCCCAAGTCCACCGTGTCGCGGCTGACCCACACCCTGACCCAGCTGGGCTATCTGAGCCATGAGGCGGACAGCGGCTTCTACCGGCTCGGGCTGGCGGTGCTGGAACTGGGCTCGGTAGTGCTGGCCAGCTACGACATCCGCCGCGCCGCCGCGCCGCTGATGCGCGAGTTCGCCTTGGCCAACAACGTCTCGGTCAGCCTGGCGATGCGCGACGGCAGCGACATGGTGTACCTCGAAACCTGCCGCAGCGGCGCGCGGGTCTCGGTACAGCTGACGGTCGGCTCGCGCGTGCCCGTCGCCACCACCGCCATCGGCCGCGCCTATTACGTCGGCCTCGGCGCTACTGACAGGGCGCGGTTGGATGGCGAACTGGCCACCCGCTACGACGGCGACTGGCCCGACATCAAGACCCGCCTCGACGCGGCACTGGCGCATTACCGCCAGCACGGCTTCACCAGCTCGTTCGGCGAGTTCGTGCCGGAGGTGATGGCGGTCGGGGTGCCGCTGCCGTCACCGATCCCGGGGCAGCCGCCGATGAGCCTGAACGCCAGCGGCCCGGCGGCGCTGTTCACGGCGGAGCGCTTCGAGCGCGACATCGCGCCAGCGCTGCAGGAGATGGCCCGGCGCATCGTGCCGGGGGCTGCCTAGCGCCAGGATAGATCGGCACGGACAAAAGAAAAGCGGGCGAACGCATAGCGTTCGCCCGCTTGGTTTACGGCTGGACGATCAGGCCGACTTGAGCAGCCCGTGCGGGTCGATGACGAATTTGCGCGGAGCGCCGCCGTCGAACTGGCGGTAGCCGTTCGGCGCCTCGTCGAGCGAGATCACGCTGACGTTGACGATCTGGGCGATCGGCAGGCGATCCCACAGGATGGCCTGCATCAGGTTACGGTTGTACTTCATCACCGGGGTCTGGCCGGTGTGGAACGAGTGCGACTTGGCCCAGCCGAGGCCGAAGCGAATGGACAGGCTGCCGCGCTTGGCGGCGCTGTCCGTCGCGCCCGGATCGTCGGTCACGTACAGGCCCGGAATGCCGATGGCACCGGCCACCCGGGTGACTTCCATCAGCGAGTTCAGCACCGTGGCCGGCGCCTCTTCATGCGCGTGCGAGCCGTGGCCGCGTGCTTCGAAGCCGACGCAGTCCACCGCGCAGTCGACCTCCGGCGTGCCGAGAATCGCCGCGATCTGCTCGCCGAGCGAGGCGTCGAGCGACAGGTCCACCGTCTCGAAGCCCACCGCACGCGCGTGTGCCAGGCGTTCGGCGTTCATGTCGCCGACGATGGTCACTGCGGCGCCCAGCAGCCGCGCCGAGGCGGCGGCGGCCATGCCGACCGGACCGGCGCCGGCGATGTAGACGGTCGAGCCCGGCTTCACCCCGGCGGTCACCGCGCCGTGATAGCCGGTCGGCAGGATGTCGGACAGGCAGGTCAGGTCGCGGATCTTATCCATCGCCTTGTCCTTGTCCGGGAACTTGAGCAGGTTGAAGTCGGCGTACGGCACCATCACGTACTCGGACTGGCCGCCGATCCAGCCGCCCATGTCGACGTAGCCGTAGGCGCCACCGGCGCGCGACGGGTTCACGTTCAGGCACACGCCGGTGTGCTGCTCCTTACAGGTGGTGCAGCGGCCGCACGCGACGTTGAACGGCACCGACACCAGGTCGCCGATCTTCAGCGTCTCGACGTCGCGCCCGACCTCGATCACCTCGCCGGTGATCTCGTGGCCCAATACCAGCCCGACCTCGGCCGTGGTGCGGCCGCGCACCATGTGCTGGTCAGAGCCGCAGATATTGGTCGTCACCACCTTGAGGATGACGCCGTGGCCGATCGGGCGTCCGTTCGGATCGACCATTTTCGGGTAGCCGATAGACTGCACCTCGACCTGCCCTTGTCCCAGATACACCACACCGCGATTGTCGCTCATTGCCTGCCTCCGAATTATTCGATGGGTTATGGGCGCGCACGGCGACGGCTGAGCGTCGGCCGGCGCGCTTCGCGACAATAGGCGCGATCGGCACCCGGCAACGAGACCAAAAGCGCCGTGCAACGGCCAAATCCCGACATGCATCAGGAGCGGGGCGGATGCACCGTCTACGTGACCGGAGCGGCTGGAGAGCAAAGGCAGCCATTCATGCGGGGCTCAGAGGCATCGGGCGGCGCCTGGACGGGCGAAGTGCGGCGTGCGCCGGCAAACCTGCCCGCTCACGCAACCTGTGGAGAAACGTTGGGGAGATACAACAAGGAAACGACGGCGGCAGCGGAGGCGGCCTCCAA